>CAJUHM010000017.1:0-18474 GCA_910586475.1 uncultured Muribaculaceae bacterium
AAATCTCGGTGTAGTAGCGCGAGGAGCTGTCGGTGTATTTGCGACGGTAGGTCAGTTCGGCTTTGGCCGGTTCATTGTAAGCTATCGGATAGACCTGCAACGCTGTATTATAAGCAGAAACAGCCACATCAATGTCGTAAACGCCCGGTTCTACAGCCTCAAGACTAAAGTTATTACGGAACTGAACGGTTTCGCCTCCTACAGTCACATTGAAATTGCTTTTGTCCGAAGGTGTAGCCTCCTCGATGGTCACATTTTTCAGCGTTACGACCTGATTGACCATATCCATAGTAAGTGCGCCCGTAAAAGCCGGATAGGTGACATCTACGGTCGATGTGGCAACCGGCATTTCTCCGGTCGGAGCAATCTCGAACAGACCGTTAAAGACGGCATTTTCACCTTCCCATCCGCCGGGAATCACATCACCCTTCTGATAGCCGCTACCATACTTATAGATAAGCGATGAAGCGGTTTCGTCTTTCACATAGACATACGCACCATTAACATAGACAACTGTCAGATCGCCATTCATGACAGCAGCGTCTCCTTTTTCCGGAATGCCTGCGATGAATTCAGCGAGAGTATTGTAAGAAGCAGCAGGTTCTTTGACTGTCAGAGTGTATGACGCGCTTCCGGCCAAGAACTTGTCGGTCTGCTCAGACGAAACGGTGATTGTGGTCGAACCAGCTGACAGAAGAGTAACCGAACCGTCGGCTGCTACAGTCGCAACAGACTCGTTGCTTGAAGTGTAGCTTACGGGGAGATTGTTGGGATTGGTCAGCTGAGGAGCATCGAATGTCTCGTTGAGATAGACTTCATAGCTCGATGTCGGGAATTTGAGACCGGGCATGTCAAGGTCGGTTTCCTTTGTGTAAGTCACCTCAATCTTTGAAAGTGCTTTCGTTCCAGTTGCAAGCGACTGGAACACGACCTCTTCAGGGAAGAGTGTCAAGCCTGTCCAGACAGCTTCGGTGGCTTTAGTGGCATTGTCATAGTCATACTCGTCATTCAGATTATCCAGAGTACAACCGAAAACACCGTTCCCGCTTTTATAAGTCAGAATGACTTTTGAAATTTTTCCGCCGGGAATCCTTACGGCCATTTTGGCCCAGTTCGCCTCCGTCACCTTCATAAAGCGAATACCATCGGCCCAAAGGCGGAATCCGTTTCCTCCACCTTTTGTCAGTTCGATCTGAGAATCACCGTTGGTTATGACTGTTTCGGATGGAAGGTATTTCGTACTATTACCGGATTGCCTTTCCAACCCATAATCATTGTTAACAAAATCCCATGTCACCACGTCGGCATAGGCCATCGCGGCAAAACTTAGGATCATCACAAAAGAAAGTAAAAGTTTTTTCATAAAAAATGAGATAAGTGATTGATGATTTGCAGCAAATTTACAAACTTTTGCGGATTTTTTGCATAATTACTGTAAAGGTTTTTGGCAAAAAACGAAAAAAAACGATTTTTTAGCTAAAAATTATCCCATTTTTTCGATACGACGGTTAAACTCACGACGCTGACGGTCTAAAAACCAGCCCCATTTGTTGAAATAGCGGATCATGTTGAGACAATGGATTGCCAGCATCCGTCCCGACGCATACGATTCCCTCCGGTGGGCATGAACAACAGTCGGCGATGGCAGATACATCGTGCGGAAATGAGCATGAACCCTGCGCGTCAGATCAATATCTTCCGGATACATGAAAAAACGCTCGTCGAACAGCCCTGTCTGATGCAATACTGCGCAACGGATCAGCATGAATGATCCCTGATGGTAAGGCACATTGAACGGACGGGAATGGTCAATGTGGCGAAGCTCGTATCTGTCAGCCCACTTTCCGAGCATCCAGCGCGGGAAAAACCGACGTCCGATAAGGTCGATCGGCGCAGGAAGCCGGCGCACAGTGTATTGCAGTTCTCCGTCAAGCCCCACAATGCGTGGCTGAACCATACCGACATCCGGATTTCCGTCAAGATAACCAAGCATCGGACCGAGTGTTCCCGCTCCGAAATCGATGTCGGAATTCATCACGAGATGATAGTCCGCTCCGAGATCAAGCGCTCGACGCAGAGCCTGGTTGTGACCCGCTCCGTAGCCACGGTTTTCAGAAGCTATATAGACCGCCTCAGGCCAGCAGCTACTGACAAGTCGCCGGATCTTCTCCGACGAAGAGTTGTCGACAATCCACAAACGCTCCACTCCGTTGAGGAGAAGAGCGTTTATGGCATTTGACAGTTCAGCGGGATCGGTATGATAGGTGACGATCGACGCTGTCAGGCGTAATTTATGAGATTTCTCCACACACACGGCCTCGGTTAGCTGACTTTTTTCATCTCAAAGCCAGCGCAGAGACCGTCGTAGCTTTTCAGAAGACTCACTGCGCTGTTGATCGTGGAATTGCCGGTTATTTTCCCTGCTGTCTCCATGATTGTTATGAGTTTGGTCACGTCAAACATGATGCTCATCGTTCCGGTCGCGCTTTTGGTGATGTAGGTATCGACCGCACCGACATTGATTTTTCCTGCAATAGCAAAGTTGAACACGAAATTTGCCTGCGAATCGGAATCGGACTGCGGTGTCGAGATCGTTCCTCTCAGAGTGATCTTGTTTGCTTTAAGAGTGAACGTCGAATCCGCCTTCACGGTCAGCTGCGCTTTGTCAAAGCCGGTTTTCTGATAGATAGGAGTCAGTTTTTCGATTATGACTGCCGAAGCAGCCGCGCCTCCGGCCTTTTTCAGCACATTGTCGGTCTTGAACGTAACCGCCGGGGCCGAATAGGTCCATGTTCCTGTCAGGCTCGAAACCGTGATCTTGTCCGTTGAAAGAAGATTGCCGAGGAGAGAGCCGAGCCCCGAGGTGGCCGACGAGGAGCTTGATTCCGACGAAGAAGCCCCCCCGAGCCCCCCCAGAACATCTTTAAGATTCCAGGCATAGGCCGAACCGGAACAAAAAATAGATGAAGCACAGATCAGGAAAAATATTCGTTTCATACTTTCTTCAAAAAATTTTGGATTTAGAATCAGACTGCAAGTTAGTCATTATTTTTCGATCAGCCGGAATCTTTTCAATAAAATTCCACAGATCGGCCGATACATCCGGCCAAATGCCGTTATTTACTGTCGAATTCCAGTCGGTCTTTCATGGCCGACGACGCCAAATCCCTCCTCCTCTGCCACCTCAACAAGCACTTTTAATGAAAAACTCCCTAAAAAAATTTCGGCAGATTCATCTAATTCACTGAAAAATGGCTAACTTTACAAAATATTATTCAATAATTGCCTTATCAGGCCTTGTTTTAACCTTTTCAAAAAATGACAGTCAGGACAATAACACGTCATTTATTGTCGGCGGCCTCAGCTGTGAGTGTCGCAATGATGTTGTTTTCATGTGAGGAAGAAACTGTCATCGAACGGAGCGGAGCCGCCAGGCTCAATCCCCGTGTGACCGTCGACGCCTCGATCTTCGATCCCGCCTCGGATGAACCGGTCATGCTCTCCGGAGCACCGGACGCAACCGAATTGGCGTTCTCGCTTTCCGGCAGTGACGGCAGATTCGAACATTCGTGGGAATCCGTTGCCGATTATCCTCTGTCAGAACTGCTGCGACCGGGCGAATACACAGCCGAAGCCCACTTCGGAAATCCGCTGGAAGAAGGGTTTGACTGTCCTTATTTCTACGGCGAACGCAAAATATCGCTTCTCTCCGGAATGGACGCGGAAATCGAGGTCACAGCATCGCTCGCATCATCGATTTTCAACGCGGTCTTCGACAACCGCCTCACGGAACGATTCACTTCTGTCTCCGCGACCATCCACTCCGAAGCATTCTCCTACGTCGATTACCCCGCCGGAGAATCCCGTCAGGTATTTATCCATCCGGGAGTCGTAAGTATCATGCTCAACGTTGACGATGCAGCCCACGGGACAACCTCGATCGAAATTGCCCGGATAGGGAACGCCGCCGGACGATACCGATATAATATTGAATTCGTCAGCGACGGAGATCCCGAACCGACCGTCACCGCCCTGATAAACGGATCGGAATGCGGCTCCGTCAGACTGACCGACCGCCTTCTCTCCTCAGCAGCCCCGGAAATAACGACCTCCGGGTTCGAATCCGAAACACCAATCGATCTGACCGAGGGCGAAACTCCGGAGACTCCGCTGATCTTCAACATCGCCGACAGTCCGGCGAAAACGCTTACACTATCGACATCCGCCACTGACCTTATTTCTCAAGGCTGGCCAGCGGAAGTAGATCTCTCCAACGCCCCCGCCCCGACGATCGAGCTCATGAACCGACTCGGGCTCCGGCTCTCGCACGATGCATCGGGTAACATTACCGCCGTAGACCTAACCGAAGCCATGAGCCGTCTGAGATCTGTCGATACAACGACCAATGCCTCTTTCACCCTCATGGCAACCAATGTAGCCGGCAAAAATTCGCGGCCGGCCACCCTGACAGTCACAGTCCACCCGGTCGACATCGGGATCGTCAGCCTCAGCAACATAATAATGGGAATCAACAAAGGCGAACTGACAATCCTATGCCACTCTGGCAACCCGGCGGCCAACATAGCGATCGAAGCCCTGTCAGACCGCGACTGGACGGAATGCACGATAGACAGCTTCGAGAAACGCCAGAATAATGAATATGCCATCCTCTTCAACGTTCCCGAAACAGCCCGCACCACCCAGCAGGTAAGAATCCTCTATTGCGGACGCGTCATCAGCGAGCTGACACTCGAACGTGTAGCCCCCGATTTCACAATCGAGGCAGACCCGTTCGCACTCAGCGCACTCATCCGGGTTCGCGCCGACGCCCCCTCTATGACCTCTCTGATCACCTCCCTGCTCCGCATCTATGTCAACGGCGTCCGCACCGACGCTCTCAACCGCGAAGAGGATAAAGGACTGATCCATATAGGCGACCTTCAGCCCAACAGGAAATATACGGTGACTGTCACTCCGTTCGAAAACCCGGAGCCTGCCGACTTCAACCCTACCGTCTGCAGCTTCAACACCGAACAGACCCTTCAGATCAAAAACAGCTCGTTCGAGGACCGCGACGAAAACCGGACCTACAAGAACATCCCCTCCGGAGGTCGCTACAGCCAGACGATCATCGACGTCTACAACTGTCAGAACTATTCGACACTGACATTCCAGGTGCCCCGGAACTGGGCCAACACCAATGCCAAGACCTTCTGCACAGCCGCCCGGAATTTCAACACATGGTTTGTCAATCCATCGGTCATGTCGGAAGTCGATAATGTCGAAGGCTATTTCGCAATCAAGCTCCAGAGCGTCAGCTGGGACATTGATGGCGAAAAGATCGCCGACTACCGGCAGAAACCGGGCCAGTTCATCCGCTATAACCCAAATGTTCCGGCAATACGCCACAATGCTGCCGGAAAACTCTTTCTCGGGCAGTACACCTTCGACCCGGCAACAGAAACCGAGACCTACACTGAAGGAATCTCTTTCACATCCCGGCCGATCGCCCTGAACGGAACCTACTGTTTCGCACCCTGCACAAACGACCTCTACGACACCGGACTGATCTCGATCGAGATTCTCGGCGAACTCAACGGAGCGGAAATCTGCCTTGCGCGCAATCAGGCCAACCTGACGCCGGCTCTGACCTACACCGCGTTCAGCATACCTCTGACCTATGACTTTTTCGGCGTCAAAGCCACTAAAATCAAAATCATGCTGTCATCGTCGAAACACTGCGGCTCGATCGAATATGAGACAGCTAACATAAAAACAACTCCCGACCCCATGACAGCGACCGCAACCGGAGGCGTCCTGCGGGTTCAGGACATAACACTCTCCTACATCTGATCCGACAGCAAAGCTCTTTCAAAGCCATTCAATTTAAAAATACTGAATTCACAGAAACCAATCAATCATTTATTTTAACCAATGGTCAAACCCGCCCGAATAATAATCACGCTGCTGGCATCACTGCTGATGCCGGTCCTGATCCACGGTCAGGAGCAATTCAAGCGCGACCTCGAGCAGACATCATTTATCCCGAAAGGTCAGTGGATCACAGGGGTAAGCGTCGGCTACTCGCAAAGCAACCAGGACAACTACCAGTTTTTCATCTTCGAAGACCTCTCAGGCGACACCTACTCGTTCAAAGTCACCCCGATGGCAATGTATGCCTTCAAGGACAACTTTGCCGCAGGTCTCAAATTCGGCTATACCCGTTCGAAGATCGGGCTCAACAGCGGATCCTTCATCCTCGACTCCGAAACCCATTTCGACGCCGACCTGCTCAACGCGATCTCGCAGGACTACTACGCGATCGGCGCGGTCAGAAACTACATCTCGCTCGGAAGCTCGCGTCGCTTCGGACTGTTCAACGAACTCCAGCTTGAACTTGGCGGCGGACAGTCGAAAATCTCCAACTACACCGGCGGGCAGGGCGACAACCGCCATCTCGAAGGTACTTTCGAGCGCAACTTCTCCCTCAACATCGGACTGACACCCGGCTTCGTCATGTTTCTCAACAACTATTCGGCGATCGAAGTGAGCGTCGGGGTGCTCGGATTCGGCTACACCCACACTAAATCAATCACGAATCAGGTGCACATCGCACGACGGAATTCGAAGAATGCTAATTTTAAAATCAACCTGTTCTCCGTGCAGTTCGGCATGGCGTTCTATCTTTAAGCAATGGACATGAAAATCATCAGAACATTTCTCGTGGCCACAGCCATCGGATTCGGATGCTTAGCCGCAAGCGCAGCTGAAGCACGCATCGACTCAACCTCGAATCCATATATCGTCAAAGGCCATCCGCATCATCCCGAACTTGACGAAAAAGTCATTGTCGGAGCGGACACTGTCTCGCTCGTTATCCGCGACCGCAACCTCGGACGCTATGACCGAGGCCTCTTCAACTATCTCTTCATCCCCCGCAACCAGTGGGTAATCGACCTCATGGCCTCCTACGGAGAATTCAATGCCAAAGATGTCGAATTGCTTCAGGCTGTCAAGGACTTCAATTTCGACGGAAAGCAATATGCAATCTCTCCGACAATCGGCTATTTCTTCCGCAACAACCAGTGCGTCGGCCTGAAATTCAACTACACACGCGCCGATGCTGCGATCGGACAGCTCAATGTCAATCTCGGCGAAGACCTCAGCTTCAACATCCATGACATCAGCTACAGCTCCAACAAATACAGCATGGGGCTATTCTACCGCAACTACGTCGGCCTTTCGCGCTCGCGTCGCTTTGCAGTCTTCAACGAAGCCTGCCTCTCGTTCGCAAGCGGCTCGTCGAGATTCAAGCGCCCGTTCGACAACAAGATACGCGACACCCGCACCAACGTGACCGAGGTTGCCCTCAATTTCAGCCCCGGCGTCTGCGTCTTCATCATGGATTCATTCAGTTTCAACGTCTCGTTCGGTGTGTTCGGAGTTCATCTGACCAATGAAAAGCAGCTGACCGACGGCGTCGAGGAAGGCTCACGTTTCAGCAGCGGAGCCAATTTCAGATTCAATTTGTTTAATATCAATTTCGGTATCGGTGTACACATTTAAGAAACTCCATCCGGCACGTCTGCTGCCGGTCATTCTTCTGGCAATATTTGCCGGATCCTGCATAGAAAACGATCTCCCCTACCCCTGGGTCCAGCCTAATGTGACGGTTTTCGAAGTCGAACGGACAGACACGGACGGCCACGAGCTTCTGACCTCGGCGACAGTCATCGACTCTGTTGACCGGACAATAACTCTCCATCTTTCGGAATGGGCCAACATCGAAGCAGTCCGCGTGACCGAATTCGAACTGAGCGAGGGTTCTGTCCTCATAGCTCCCGAATCGCTTCCCTCATCCATCGATCTGAGCCAGCCTTTCGCCATGACCCTCGGACTCTATGACCGGACATTCGAATGGACAATCCGGGCCACACAGGAAATCGAACGTTACTTCACTATCGGCTCTCAGATCAGCACATCGGTCATCGATCCCGAAAACCACACGGTCAAAGCTCTCGTGCCTACCGGACAGCCCCTCGACGCCATTCAGGTGCGCACGATCAAACTGGGAGGAAACTCGGCAGTGATGACCCCCGATCTTGCAGGAAAAACCGTCGACTTCACCCAGCCGGTCAAAGTCAAGGTGACCGAATTCGGCGAATCGGCCGAATGGACAATCTCTGTTGGACAGACCGACGTCAGCGTTGATATCGAGTCGATCGACGCCTGGACGAAAGTCGCATGGGTCTATGTCAACGCCGAAAGCGGAAAAGAAAACGGAGTCGAATACCGACTCGCCTCTGAAGAGGAATGGACTGCCGCTCCCGACGACTGGATGACAGTCAGCGGAGGTTCTATCACCGCCTGCCTGCGCCACCTCCAGCCGATGACAGAATATGTCGTGCGCGCATTCTCGGGAGAGGACCACACAGCCGAACTCTCCTTCACGACCGAGTCTGAAGTGCAGCTGCCAAACAGCGATTTCACCCAGTGGTGGCTCAACAACAAGGTCTGGAATCCCTGGCCAAAAAATGGAGAATCATTCTGGGACACTGGCAACCGCGGAGCAGCTACTCTCGGACAAAGCAACACAATCCCGCTTGAGAATTCCGCTTCGGCAACAGAATATCAGGGAGCAGTGCTCCAGACCAAATTCATCGGAGTCGGCGTCTTCGGCAAACTTGCCGCAGGCAACCTCTTTGCCGGAAGCTATGTCAGAACTGAAGGAACAAACGGGGTCCTCGCTTTCGGACGGGAATTCAGCCGCCGTCCGACCAGACTCAAGGCCCGTCTGAAATACGCTACTGCCCCAATCTCGAACGTGAGCACATCCAACCCCAACCTGTCGCACATGAAAGGCAAACCCGACACCTGCATCGTATGGTGTGCGCTTGCAGACTGGAACGAACCGTTCGAAATCCGCACAAGCCCCTCGAACCGACAGCTTTTCGACCGCACCGATCCCCACGTAATCGCCTACGGCGAGATGACGTCCGGCGACTCGATCGAAGATTTTGTCGATGTCGTAATCAACTTCGACTACGTAGCGACTGACCGCGTGCCGGCCTACATACTTCTGACCGCATCGGCAAGCAAATACGGCGACTACTTCACCGGCGGACAGGGTGCAGTGCTCACCATTCTGAGCTATGAGCTCCTCTACGACTACTGATAATCACCGATTCATACATAAAGCGGGCGGATCCCCTGGTGGGAATCCGCCCGCTGTCGTTCAGACCGGCCGGCTCAAAGACCATCTTTCTCGAAGGCAACCTCCATTCCGGAAGAGACTCGCATAGTCAGATTCGAACCGGTGGTCGGATTCCATCTCAATCTGTCGCATCTTGCCTCCCTGAGGTCCAGCTCTGAAGAATCATCATATCCTCCGAAAACCGACAGACATCCCACAGAAGAGACCGAATCTGTCCGCAGAACGAAATCCCTGTCCGCCCGGCGGATATTCATATTCGCGACATGACTGTAACTGCATCCAAGAAACATGGGTCCGCTTGAATTGAAACAACGGCCGTCAATATGGATATCAAGCGTATCAATCCGGCAGTCAGTCATCTTCCAGACGGACACCCCCGTCCACGTGAACTTCGAAGCGGTCAGCCCGTTCAACTCGACGTATGGATTGTCGTCCTTGCTGCCGAAGCTGACACTCTCGAGCATTCCTTCGGGGACACTCAGGACGATTGGCGCTTTAACCGAAACTGTCAGAGAATATCCTCGGGAAGCATAGTCGGGATCAATGTGGTCAGCGAAATTGAAGTCAATCGACAGACATCCGGCCGAATCGACAGTGTAACTCAGGTAGGGTTCCCAGTCGGGAGCAAAAGTAATCGACGGATCGGTGATCGAGTCTACCTCATTGATGATAAACATCTGATCTTCGTCGACAATGATAGAATAAGGCGCGCTTGAGCAGCCGCCGGCAGTCGGCGTCCTGACTGAATTAAACCGCGGAAGCCGGACTGTTTTGTCATGACCGTCTCCGGCATTGTTGATCTCGATCATACCTGCACGCTCTCTTTCAGGCAGACATACGACGATGACCGACACACTGGCCATGACGCCGAAAAATATGACGGCGGCGATGAGCGCCACTGTTGACTTTTTCATTTGTTCTGATTGGTTTTTAGATAGGAATTGTATTTTTCTTTCAGTTCATCCGGGCCGACTCCAAGCAGTGCAAGCTGTTTGAACACATCTTCCAACTCCCCTTCAATGAAATCAGACCGACGCATACGATCGACAACGCCACGCGCATCATCGGCCACAAAAAAACCGATTCCGCGCTTATTGAAAAGGATTTCCCGCGAGGCAAGATATTCATAGGCGCGCATGACCGTATTGGAATTGACCTCTATTGATGACGCATAGACCCGGACGGATGGAATACGCTGACCCGAGACAAGATCTCCCGACAGGATTTCATCGCATATGCGGTCGGCGATCTGAATAAATATCGCTTTGTTGTTTTCTTTGAAATTCATCATCTCTTACCACCGGTTTATAATCTCCATCTCCTTATATCTGACCCAGGCTACCACATGACTGAACACAACAATCACTGCCGTCAGACAATAAGCGACAATTAACCAGAAATCTTCCGTAAGTTCGAACCGGCTATCCGGCGACAGCGACAGAAACACAACGGTGAAATAACCGATAAAAAAATACGCCACCGCTATCAGTCCGAGCAGAAGAAATGTCTTGACGAAAGCCGCTTTGTGCCAGAGAATGCTTCCAAGCATAAAAAGCGACTGCAGGGAAAGAAACACCAGAACAATCTGCTGAAATTCATTGCTTAATCCGTTGGAATTGATAATATTTCCCATCGGCGTGAACAATTTCACCATGTCCGGACAGTCAACTATGGCCGACAGCAGTCCGAAACGCAGCAGTTCGGCCAGAACTCCGGCAACGACAAACAGAACCAAAAAACCAGGGACATAGAAAAGCCATCGGGTCAGAAACTTCTCAGACTGAGCAGCCGGAGCTGTCAGATCATTCAGACGAGCCTCCTTAGTCGACAGGTCGCCGAAGGTCATCGATGCTGCTATTGATCCGAACAGCAGCAGGGCCAACATCAGCAAAAACCAGAATATCTCAGACGAAGGATCTTCTGAATATAAACTGGAATATTCACGATATGCTTCGGAGTAATAACGTTTTGTGTTCAACACAATGAAGATCGTGGCAACAATGAATATACCGGTCATCACACCGCCCTTCATTGCAAGCGCGCGCCAGTTTTCATTTGCATATTTCCTGACGGTTTCGCCAAAACGCGCCAGGTCGAATGTATTGGTTGTCTTTTTCATTTTCTCAAACAAACTGAGAGTTCAACAGATCGGAATTTTTCAGTGCAAGCTCAAAGAGCAATTCAAGATTGAGCGCAGTCTCTTCGCCGCCGGGATTCGGCATGATAACATTGTAGCCGCCGAGACTCGGCTGGGAATAGAGCGCACGATCGGCTGCATCTTTGTTGTCTGTGACCACAAACGACATCCGTGACGTGATCTCTCTGACCGACCTGTCAATAAGCACTCTGCTGTTTTCCATAATGACCACATGATCAAGCAGGCGATCAATATCGCGGACCTGATGGGTCGAGATTATGATTGCACGGTCGTCGTTCATCGACGATGCTATGAAACGCCTGAACGCACTCTTGCCCGGAATGTCAAGCCCGTTGGTCGGCTCGTCCATCATCAGCAGCGACGTATTGGCAGCGAGCGCAAAACACATATAGGCCTTCTTTTTCTGCCCCATAGACATCGAACCGAGATTGTCGGAAAGTGACAATTCGAAAGTCGCTATGTGGCGATCGAGATCCTCAAACGAAAAGTTAGGATAAAACCGTGAGTTCGCGCGGGCATACTCGCGGAGCGTTACAGACGGAAGAGTGAACTCTTCGGGAACAAGGAAAATGTCCGACAGCGTCAAAGGCAGCCGGCGGCGAGTGTTCTCTCCCTTGAAAATGACCTGTCCGCTACCGGGAGTCAGAGCTCCCGCAATCAGATAGAGAAGTGTAGACTTTCCGGCTCCGTTGCGCCCCAGAAGCCCGTAAACTCCCCCCGACTCAACCGAAAGGGAAAAGTCTGTCAGCACACGCGGTTTGCGACGTGAATAGCCGAACGAGATGTTTTCAATTTTCAGCATAGAAATACATAGTGATTAGTTTGATTTTCATAGACTCCGCCCACTGTATTAGTTCAATAGTACACCGCAAAAGTAGTACATCTTTTTCCCCCGGCAAAATTTTCCCTCAAAAAAACAGCGCCCGGAACCAAAGATAGTCCCGGGCACTGTTTGTTTTTAAATTATACTGGGTTATTCAAACGAATATTCGACACGCTGAGTGACTGAAGGCACTGCCGCTGACGGAAGTTGCGTAGAATCGGCAAGCACATTGAGCTGTATCTGAGCCACGGCATTGGCAAGCTCACATCCCTCTTCATAGATCGGCATGAACATCTGGACAGCGTAAGCGCCGGGCTCAAGATCGGAAGTCAGAATATTGACTCCGAAAGGAGCCACCGGACTTGTTCCGACAGGCACACCGTTCATGAAATAGCTGACAGGGCCGTTAGTGGCTTTGTGTCCTTCTCGCACAGGAGTGACGGCAACAGACAGGATTCTGAACGTATCGGGCTGGACAACATAAACCTGTCCGTCGATAACCGACGCATTGCCATAAGTGAGATCTATATTGACCTGAGGCATGTCGTCATCACTGCTGCATGACGCAAATGAAGCTAAGAGAGGAAGAGCCAGTAAGGCTAAAAGTAATTTTTTCATAGATGACTATTGTATTTTTTAATTATATATCAATTATTGAAGACAAGCGCCTCGTCCCTGACATCGATGACAATTGGTTTCTCCTTATCGACTTTCTGGGCAAGGATATCCTTCGAAAGCTGGTTGAGCACCAGACGATGGATAGCGCGCTTGACCGGACGCGCACCGAATTCCGGATCAAATCCCTCTTCGGCAAGATAGTGCAGCGCGGCAGGAGTGATTTCGAGAGTCACGCCATTGGCGGCAAGCATCTTCTGGATGCTACGGATCTGCAGTCCGACAATCTCTTCAATCTCCTTCTCGTTGAGCGGAGTGAACATGATTGTTTCGTCGATGCGGTTGAGAAACTCCGGACGGATGGTCTGCTTAAGCATGTCGAGTACCTCGTTTTTGGTCTTCTCGACAACCTCGTCATGGTTTTCGGGAGTCATTTTAGAGAAATTATCGCGGATGACCGACGAGCCCATGTTGGAAGTCATGATGATGATAGTGTTCTTGAAGTTGACCATACGGCCCTTATTGTCGGTCAGACGTCCGTCATCGAGCACCTGCAGCAGAATGTTGAACACATCCGGATGGGCCTTCTCGATCTCGTCGAACAGAACGACCGAATACGGCTTGCGTCTGACAGCCTCCGTCAGCTGGCCACCCTCATCATATCCGACATATCCCGGAGGCGCTCCGACAAGACGGCTGACGGCATGCTTCTCCTGATACTCGCTCATGTCGATTCTGGTCATCATGTTCTCGTCATCGAACAGATATTCGGCAAGTGCCTTTGCGAGCTCCGTTTTGCCGACACCGGTTGTGCCGAGGAAAATAAACGAACCGATCGGACGGCGGGGATCATTAAGACCCGCACGGCTGCGACGCACCGCATCGGCAATAGCCCGGATCGCCTCCTCCTGACCGACAACACGGTTATGGAGCTCCGCCTCAAGATGAAGGAGCTTTTCCTTTTCGCTCTGAACCATCTTGTTGACAGGAATACCCGTCCAGCGCGAAACGACATCAGCGATATCTTCCGCATCGACCTCCTCCTTTATGAGGGCCTTCTCGCCCTGCATCATCCGGAGCTGCTCCTGAATCGTAGCGTTTTCCTGCTCCTTCTCGCGCACCTTCGAATAGCGGATCTCTGCGACCTTCGCATAATCGCCCTCGCGTTCGGCACGTTCGGCATCAAAATTGAGCTGTTCGATATCGATCTTGTTCTGCTGAATCCGATTGATCAGATCCTTTTCAGCACGCCATTTTGCCGTGAAGTCCTTTTCTTCTTCACGCATCTGTGCAAGATCGCGCTCGATTTCCTTGACTTTGACAGTGTCGCCCTCGCGCTTGATAGCTTCGCGCTCGATCTCCTTCTGAGCAATACGGCGGCTGATGTCATCAAGTGCCTGCGGGACAGAGTCGATTTCCAGACGGAGTTTTGAAGCCGCCTCGTCGACCAGATCGATCGCCTTGTCGGGGAGAAAACGGTCGGTGATATACCGCTCCGATAACTGCACGGCGGCTATGATAGCCTCATCACGTATGCGCACCTTGTGATGATTCTCATAGCGTTCCTTAAGGCCTCGGAGAATGGCAATCGCGCTCATCTCGTCCGGCTCGTTGACCATGACTTTCTGGAATCGGCGTTCGAGGGCCTTGTCCTTCTCGAAATATTTCTGATATTCGTCGAGCGTTGTAGCGCCGATGCTTCGAAGCTCTCCGCGCGCAAGCGCGGGCTTCAGAATGTTGGCCGCATCCATAGCCCCCTCACCCTTGCCGGCACCGACAAGAGTGTGAATCTCATCAATAAAGAGAATGATCTCGCCATCGCTTCCGGTCACCTCGTTCACGATCGCCTTGAGACGTTCTTCAAATTCACCTTTATATTTGGCTCCCGCCACGAGCGCACCCATGTCGAGAGAATAGATCTGTTTTGAGCGGAGATTTTCCGGAACGTCGCCGCGCACAATACGCTGGGCAAGTCCTTCGGCTATAGCTGTCTTTCCTGTTCCCGGCTCGCCGATCAGCATCGGATTATTCTTTGTTCGGCGGCTCAGAATCTGAAGCACACGGCGAATCTCATCATCTCGTCCGATGACAGGATCAAGCTTCCCGCTACGGGCGCGTTCATTAAGGTTGATCGCATATTTGCTCAGTGCATTGTATGTATCCTCCGCGCTTTGGTCGGTAGCCTTTTTTCCTTTACGCAATTCGTCAATAGCCCCCTTCAGTTCCTTTTCGCTCAGTCCGGCATCCTTAAGAATGGACGACGCCGAAGAACTGACTTCGAAAATGGCCATCAGCAACGCCTCGAGCGTGACATATTCGTCACCCATCTTCTTCGAGATATCAAGCGCACGCTGGAGCACATCGTTGGAGCTACGGCTCAGATAAGGTTCGGAGCCACCCGACACTTTCGGAAGCGACGCTATCTCGCGATCGATCTGCTGACCGATCTGAACGGCATTTGCCCCGACCTTCGCAAAAATGAACTTTATAAGGCTCTCGCCCTCTGTCATCACGCCCTTCAGCAGATGGACAGGCTCAATGGCCTGATTGCCGTTGCCTTTGGTGATCTCAAAAGCTTTCTGAATGGCCTCCTGCGACTTAATGGTAAAATTATTGAAATTCATAATGGAATGTATAATTGTGTGTTGGGTATAAAACGGTCGAATTTTTTAATACTACTATATATCTAACAACATATCACGAACAATGGTTGAACCGAAACAGCTACTTTATCCTGATTATTCCGGCGTCAGAGATTTTTTTCGCCGTCCCACTCGGTTATTTCCATGATATTTGTTAATTTTGTGTTTGCAAATACTTTGCCAAAGAGCGTCCTGCTCGACAAACTGATAATTTTAGCTGAACTGTAATGAAACATTTCATACTCTCCCTGATTGCAATCTTCTGCTCTGTATCTGCGTTCTCTCAGGCCAACGGAGCTGCTACTCAGCAATTTTTCCAGCTGCCGATCGTTCCGGACTCGATCCAGAACTTCCAGCGTCGCTGTGACTACATGCTGGCCCACTACTGGGACTTCTGTGATCTGAAAAAAGCCTTCTCCTCACGTGACAAAATGGCCGACGCCTTTGACATGTATCTGTCATTCATGCCCTATGCGACAGCATCGGAAGTCTTTTCGTCCGTCGATAACTTTTTCGGACGCATCTCCAGACAGCCAAAAGATGTCGAATTCATCGCTTCTATGGCCGAAAGCCGACTCTACTCCGACTCTGCCGAATACAAAAGCGAGGAGCTTTACAGCCATTTTCTCGACAACATACTGAAAATCAAAAAAATCAGCAAAGAGAGCCGCAACTACTATCAGGCCCAGTCGAGAATCCTGCATAATTCCCGGGAAGGCATGATTGCCCCCTCATTCGACTTCGTGGACCCCGAAGGCAGAAAAATGCAATTCATAATCGACCCGAATCAGTTTGCGACCGTCCTGATGTTCACCTCGCCAAACAGCACGGCAGCCAACCTGGCCAGGCTGAGACTTGACGCCGACATAAAGACTTCGCAGCTTATCGAAAGCGGCATGGTGAAAATATATCAGATCTACGTCGAAGAGCCGGATACAACGCCCGCCACGCCAAACGGATGGACCACCGGAATTGCGCCCGGAATCGAAACAGTCTATGACGTCAGCACAATCCCGATGTTCTACATCCTCAACTCATCCGGCAAAATTCTCAAAAAAGGCCCTGATGTCGATCCGCTCCTTAACGTAATGCAGCAGATCCGTATCCCAAAAAAGAAAAAAGATGCTCCCGACGGAAATCTGCCGGAATAATCAATCCCGACAGCCTTCCGGATTGTTTCTAAAACCTACAGACTCCCCTCCCACACAAAACGAAGACCCAATGAACAACAAACTGACTCAGTCCCTAATCAGACTCTATCTCCGGTTTTCCGGATTTTCCTACACAAATCTGGCGAGACTCTTCATGCGCCTCTTCGTAGGAGTGATGTTCATGCAGTTCGGCATCCGTCAACTCGTCCATTTTCCGGAACTCAGCAACGAATTTCCGAGTCTGTTCGGGCTTTCGACGACAACATGTCTGGTCATCATGATCACGATTGAACTCCTATGCTCGCTGATGATCATGATCGGCTTCCTGACTCGATTCGCGACAATTCCGTCCATCCTCTCGATGATTGCCGCCGAAATATACATCATCAAGGATCTTCTGCCCCATGAAGCCCTGTGGGGTGTCACCTCGACCCAGCCCGGCTATCTCCCCATCATGTTCACCGGCATCTTTCTTTTCATCCTTCTTGCCGGTCCGGGTAAAATTTCGGTCGACTATTTCGTTTCTATATTCATAATCTCGCGACAGGGCCGCGACGAAAAAGAGGAACTCGAGGAAGTTTAAGTAAAATGAAAATAGCAGCTTTGATCTCCGGAGGCGTCGACAGCGCCGTTGCAGTGCACCGACTCGTCGAACAGGGCCATGACGTCAGCCTTTTCTATATCCGCATCGGACTCGACAACGACGAAGGCGACTGCTCGGCCGAAGAAGACATTGAAATGTGTTCGCTGATCGCGCGCCGCTACAGACTCCCGCTGGAAGTCGTGTCGCTCCACCAGGAATACTGGGACAACGTCATGCAGTATGCACTCGACACCGTTCGACTGGGACTGACACCGAACCCAGACGTCATGTGCAACCGAATGATAAAATTCGGCTTTTTCGAACAGCGGTGGGGGCACGAATTTGACCGGACAGCGACCGGCCACTACGCCTCTACCCGAACAATCGACGGAAAAATTTTTCTCGCAACAGCACCTGATCCCGTCAAAGACCAGACCGACTTTCTTTCGCGGATCACCTACGATCAGCTTTCGCACCTCATGTTCCCCATCGGCGATCTGCCAAAAGCAAGAGTCCGGGAAATCGCACGCGAAGCCGACCTGCCAAACGCATTCCGCCGCGACAGTCAGGGAATTTGCTTCCTTGGCAAGATCAACTACAACGACTTCATCCGCCGTCACCTCGGCGAAAAGCCCGGTCCGATAATCGAAATCGAAACCGGCAAAAAGCTCGGCGAACACCGCGGCTTCTGGTTCCACACAATCGGCCAGCGCAAAGGCTTAGGACTCAGCGGAGGACCGTGGTATGTCGTCAAAAAACACATCCCTGACAACGTCGTCTACGTCTCAAGAGGCTACGACACCGAAAAACAATACGGCAATTCGATCCACCTTGACGAAATGCACTGGATCACGATCGATCCATGGGCCGACGAATGCCGCTCTGTCGAAATCGCGTTCAAGAACCGGCATATGCCCGAATTCATACCAGGACGACTCACACGCATCAACAGCAAAGAATATGTCATCGAAAGCGACCGGAAAATTCAGGGTATCGCCCCCGGACAATTCACATCGATCTATTCGCCCGACAACCGACTCTGTTTCGGAAGCGGTGTGATAACCGGACGCAACGTAACCCTCTGAATCCCCATAAAACTCTTTTCTGCACTTTAGAATGAAATCAAACAGTGACCGAATCCGCCTGAAAGTCGTCGGGATCTCATATTCTCAGATCCAGTCCGGTGCCTACGCCCTTATTCTGGCACAAGTAGGCGGCGACTATAGGATTCCTGTTGTCATCGGCGCAGCGGAAGCACAGGCTATTGCGCTTAAAATGGAAAGCATAA
>CAJUHM010000017.1:18484-42247 GCA_910586475.1 uncultured Muribaculaceae bacterium
AAGCATAACACCGCCGCGACCAATGACTCACGATCTTTTTGTCAGCTTCGCACACGCTTTCGGCGTGAAACTGCGCGAAGTCTTCATCTATCGTTTCGAAGACGGAATCTTCTCATCCGAACTGACTTTCACCGACGGCGAACGCACCATAGCCATAGACTCCCGCACCTCCGACGCGATTGCAATTGCAATGCGGACAGGATCGCCGATCTTCACAACGCCCGAAATTCTCGAAGAGACAGGATTCATAATCGAAGAATCAGCCTCAGTCTCCGACGAAGACGAAGCTGCCGCAGCAAATGCTCCGGTTTTTTCCGAAAACGATGATGAAACAGAAGATGAATTCGACGAACCACGAATCGAGAACTACAGTGTCGAAGAGCTGCAGCGCACCCTCGAGCGCCTGATTCAGCAGGAAAACTATGAAGAGGCAGCACGAGTCAACGAAATCCTTAAAAAGAAACTCAACTCCTGATCTTCCTCCTCACAATCCGCCTCATAACTAATACACCATAGAGAATTACTAATCAAATAACATCGAAAAACAATGTCAGCAATAAAAGTCAAACTCGCAGCGATGAACTTCCTGGAGTTCGCCGTATGGGGAGCATATCTCGTCTCATTAGGTATTTATCTGGCCGGCGTCGGTCTCGGCGACAAAATCTATTGGTTCTACACCGTCCAGGGTATCGTCTCGATCTTCATGCCTGCCGTCGTCGGCATAATCGCCGACCGCTGGGTCCAGGCCCAGAAAATGCTCAGCCTGTGCCATCTGATTGCAGGACTGTTCATGGGAGCAGCCGGAGCATACTGTCTTTGGGCCGGCGACAAAATCGAATTTGCTCCGCTCTTCACCCTCTACACCATTTCCGTGGCATTCTACATGCCGACAATCGGCCTGGCCAACTCCGTAGCCTACACCGCACTCAACAAAGCCGGGCTTGACACCGTTGCCCATTTCCCGCCGATCCGCGTGTTCGGAACGATCGGATTCATAGCCTCGATGCTTCTGACAAACTTCCTGCCCATCAACGGAGTTTCGATGCAGAAAACCTTCTTCCAGCTCTTTTCGTCAGGCATTCTCGGCCTCATCCTTGCAGCCTACGCGCTGACCATGCCCGCATGCCCAGTCAACAAAGGCGGGTCCACTTCGATTTCCGAAGCTCTCGGACTCAAGGCATTCGCCCTGTTCAAACAGCGCAAAATGGCAATCTTCTTTATCTTCTCCATGCTTCTCGGAGTCTCACTTCAGATAACAAACAGCTACGGATCGACCTTCATCAACGCCTTCGAACAGGTCAGCCAGTATGCCGACAGCTGGGTGGCTCAGAATGCCACTGCGCTGATCTCGCTCTCTCAGATCAGCGAAACGCTGTGCATTCTGCTGATCCCGTTCTGCCTGAAACGCTTCGGAATAAAAGGAGTCATGCTCATCGCCATGCTCGGCTGGGTTCTTCGCTTCGGCTTCTTCGGACTCGGAAATCCCGAAATGCCGGGCGTACTGCTCTTCATTCTGTCATGCGTAGTCTACGGAGTAGCCTTTGACTTTTTCAACATCTCCGGATCGCTCTATGTCGATCAGCAGACCGGCAAAGAAATAAGATCGAGCGCTCAGGGACTCTTCATGCTCATGACCAACGGCGTCGGAGCCACGATCGGCACGCTCGTCGCCGGCCAGATCGTTAACCGCTTCGTCTACTCCCGTCCGGCTGAAGCTCAGATCGACGGATGGCAGACTTCATGGTACATCTTTGCAGCCTACGCTATGGTTGTGACTGTGCTCTTCTGGCTCATATTCCGCGACACTTCGAACCCTTCGGTCAGCGAAGCAAAAGCAGCTGACATCGACGGCCAGTCACCCGAAGGACTAATCACCGGCGATCCCGACTGCAAATAAAACATAACCAACCCCGCCCACGACAATGATCATCTTCTACGCGCCGGATATTGAAACAACTCTGACGCTCCCTGAAAGCGACTCACAGCACGCTGTACGCGTCCTTCGCCTCCGTCCGGGAGCTGAAATGAAAGTCATCGACGGCAAAGGCCACGCGTTCACCTGCCGCCTGCTGGATGCCCATTCCAAAAAGGCCACCGTCGAAATCATATCACGTGAACAGATGCCTCTTTGCTGGAATCAGCAGCTGACAGTAGCTGTCGCTCCGACAAAACACATGGACCGCATGGAATGGCTTGTCGAAAAACTGACAGAAATCGGCGTCAACCGGATCGTACCGCTGCTGTCGAAACGCTCCGAACGCAAGGAAATAAAGATCGAACGTCTCGAAAAGATTGCCGTCTCGGCAATGAAGCAGTCGCTTAAAGGCGTTCTCCCGACGATATGCCCGATGACACCCGTCCGACAGTTCATTGATGTCTGCGACAGCTCGCAGCGATTCATAGCCCACTGCGACGATCTCTCAGAGCGGCAACTGCTCTCAAGACTCTACAGGCCTCTCACCGACGCCGCAATAATGATCGGACCGGAAGGAGACTTCTCGCCCGACGAAGTCACCCATGCACTCACCTCCGGATGGAAACCAGTGACTCTCGGCGACAACCGGCTCCGCACCGAAACGGCTGCTCTCGTAGCCTGCGACACCTTTCATATAATTGACCAACTCCACTAATTCATAAACGCATTCTCAGAAATGGACAACCGAATCATAAAATCGATCTCACCCTCGGAAAACTTCTTTCTTCTGGCAGGCCCGTGCGTGATCGAAGGCGAAAAAATGGCTCTCGACATCGCCGAATCAATCGTTGAGACAACCTCACGCCTCGGCATTCCCTACGCCTTCAAGGGATCCTACCGGAAAGCCAATCGCTCACGAATTGACTCCTTCACCGGAATCGGCGACATCGAAGCACTCAGAATTCTGAAAAAAGTCAATGAGACATTCGGATGTCCCGTTGTGACCGACATCCATTCGGCCGCTGAAGCAGAAATGGCCGCTGAATTTGTCGACATCCTCCAGATCCCCGCGTTCCTATGCCGCCAGACAGATCTACTTGTTGCAGCAGCCGCAACCGGTAAAACCGTCAACATCAAGAAAGGCCAGTTTCTTTCGCCTGAGTCAATGCAGTTCGCGATCCAGAAGGTGCGCGACGCCGGCAACAGCGACGTTGCCATAACCGAACGCGGCGTCAGCTTCGGCTATCAGGATCTGATCGTAGACTTCCGAGGCATCCCGCAGATGCAGTCGTTCGGCTGTCCGGTGATCCTTGATGCGACCCATTCGCTCCAGCAGCCCAACCAGGCTGCCGGTGTCACAGGCGGACGTCCCGACCTGATCGAGACAATAGCGCGCGCAGGCATCGCCACAGGTGTCGACGGACTCTTTCTCGAAACCCATCCCGAACCATCGAAAGCCAAGAGCGACGGAGCCAACATGCTTCCCCTTGACCAGCTCCCCTCTTTGCTCGAAAAGCTCTGCGCTATCCGCGCCGCCATCCGGTAAGACCGACGAACAGAGAACCGGCATTGAATCCCGCGGGATTCAATGCCGGTTCTCTGTTTGTTTACGCTTCAACGCGATCAGATTCCAAGATCGGCCTTCACAGCAGCGATCTTCTCGGCAGCGCGTGCGTTTGCCGCATCGTAGTCCTCTGCAGAAGCCATCTTGTCATGTACCTCGATATAGAACTTGATCTTAGGCTCGGTTCCCGAAGGACGGATCGAAACCTTGGTGCCATCCTCTGTAAAGTACTGCAGCACGTTAGAGAACACCGGCATATCCATCTTTTCAACTGTTCCTTCCTTGACATTCGTCTTGTTGAGACTGTCATAGTCCTTGATGGTGACAACTTCGCTTCCGCCGAGTGTCTTCGGAGGATTCGAACGGAAATTGCGCATCATGGCCTGGATCTCCTCAGCACCCGACTTACCGGGACGGACAACAGAGATGCCCTCTTCGTGAGAATAACCGTATTTCATATAGATATCCTGAAGCATCTGGAGGAAGTCCATGCCTTTTTCCTTCGCCCAGGCAAGAGCCTCAGCCATCAAGGAGATTGCAGAAACTGCATCCTTATCGCGGCAGAAATCCTCCGCGAGGAATCCGTAGCTCTCTTCACCGCCTCCGAGATAGCGGCAGGTTCCCTCATTGGCTGCGATCACGGCTGCGATCCATTTGAAACCGGTGTAGCAGTCATACATCGTGATATTGTTGGCATCGGCAATCGCCTTGATTGTCTCAGTCGTCACAATAGTCTTCACGATATACTCCTTACCGGTCAGACGACCCAGCTCAGCATTGCGCGTCATGATATAGTTGAGAAGAATCATGACGATCTGGTTGCCGTTGATCAGCACATATTCGCCCTTGTTGTCGCGAAGGACCACACCGATACGGTCCGCATCCGGGTCAGACGCCATCACCAGATCCGCATTGACCTCTTTTGCTTTCTCGATAGCCATAGCCATCGCGGGAGCATTTTCGGGGTTCGGAGACTCGACTGTGGGGAAATCGCCCGAAGTGATGTCCTGTTCCGGAACGTTGATAATATTCTCGAAACCATAGTTGCGCAGCGATTCCGGAATCAGATGCACGCCTGTGCCGTGGATCGGAGTGTAGACAATCTTCAGATCGCGATGATGGGCAATTGCTTCAGGGCTGAGCGAAAGAGCTTTGATTTCCTTAAGGAATGCTTCATCAATATCGTGGCCGATAATCTCGATCTTTTCGGGATTGGCCTCGAACTTGATTTCTTCAACGCCGTTGATCTTATTTACGTGGTCAATGATATTGACATCGTGGGGATTGATAATCTGCGCACCATCTTCCCAGTATGCCTTGTAGCCGTTGTATTCTTTCGGATTGTGGGAAGCTGTGATGTTGACACCGCTCTGGCAACCGAGATGACGGATGGCAAACGAAAGTTCGGGAGTCGGACGGAAACTGTCAAAGAGATAAGCCTTGATTCCGTTGGCCGAGAAAATGGCTGCTACGATCTCTGCGAATTTGCGCGAATTGTTGCGCACGTCGTGGCCGACTGCCACCTTGATTTCGGGAAGATCGGCAAATGCCTCCTTAAGATAGTTGGCGAGACCTTGTGTGGCCGCACCGACGGTATAGATGTTCATGCGATTTGTTCCTGCGCCCATGATTCCGCGCAGACCGCCTGTTCCGAATTCGAGGTCGCGATAGAACGACTCAATCAGTTCAGTCTTGTCGGGATTGTCGAGCATACGCTGCACTTCAGCGCGGGTTTCGGCATCATAACCGCTGCCAAGCCATTTTTCCGCTTTGGCTGTCACTGACTTCAAGAGTTCTTCGTTATTTTCCATATCAATATATTATTTAAGGATTTGAATTTTGTCATGAGTCTGATAAGGGGAGATTGGGGTGGCGCATTCCAATCAGCCGGATTGCGACCCGATCAGCGTCCACGCCGGTGGCAACGCCGACTGAAAACACACGACCTCCCGAAGCAAATTTAGCTATTTATATTTATAACAACAAAGATATTCATGTGAATTTTAGACCCGATCCCACAAAAAATGTTAATGCATGAAAGGTCTGTTTTCGAAGAATTTTCACACGCTGAATAACGGATGCAACTACCCTGACAACCGATGAAACCTGACGGATTCATTCTGATCAGACCGGCATACTAAAAATTCAGGCCACGCGTCGTCTGACACGTGGCCTGAAACTTATATAGGATTGTGAATTTGTCCTTTTTCGGGAAACCTTACGGCTGAGTGAAAATCACGATACGATTCCAGTTATTTTCGGGATAAGGCTGGGTCGAGCTACCGAGACCATTGACAGTCAGACGGTCTGCGCTGATGCCGTATTCGTTGACAAGCGCATCGACAACTGCCTGTGCACGACGCTGCGAAAGTGCCTGGTTATATTCTGCAGTACCGGTCTCGCGGTCAGCATAACCGTCGACAGACACTTTTGTATCGGGATTGGCCTTCATCCACTGTGCTACGTTGTAGACATTGACCATTTCTTCGTCGCTGATGTAGGAAGAATTGATCTTGAAACGGACAGCTGCCATCATCGGCACCCCCTTTGAAACTTCGGTCACTTCAGTCACCTCAGGACAGGGAAGCTGAGCTTCTGCATTCGCAAGAGCCACTGTCGTAGCTGCGAGCTGGCCGCGGAGATCATTGACCTTACCATTGAGATCGTCGATATAGCCGAGATAATCACACGGATTATAGCTTTCGAACTTGCGACCGTTGACATAGAATGTCAGACCGCCGATAGCACTGATGTTGATGTCGACCGGACGACCTTCGATGCAGTTGTTATAGTTATCGCCGTAGAACGAAGCGCGTCCTTCAGCGAAGAAGTCAACATATTCGCAAAGACGGAAACGGAACTGAAGTCCGGCAGAAACGGGCAGACACCACTCATTGCTGCGGACCGTTCCGTGACTATTATAGATATTGCCGTTGTTGTAACGGAAATCATAGACAAATGTTCCTCCAAGTCCGACATAAGGCACCATCGAGAAAACGCGGTCAGCCTTGTATCCGTTGATCGAATTGAACATATCCCACATGAAATCAAGGTTGAGATTGGCTACACGAGCTGAATTCGTGAGCGTCTGATTCCAATGGATCGCACCATAATAGCCGCTGAAACGGAATCCGAGGTAAGGCGAGAACCAGCGTCCTACGCCAAGATTGTATGTTGCTGTCATTCGGCGGCGTCCGTCAGAGTTCTCTACAAAGGGGCTCTGGACACCCGCACCAAGCTGAATAAACCAGTTATCACGCCATGAAGAAGAATAATGTGTCTTGCATTCAACCGGCTTCGAAACCGTAATGCTTTCCTGCTCAACAACTACTTCCTCCTGAGCAGAGGCTATATTTGCACAGAGGAGCATGCTCCCGCAGGCAACAGCTGTCAAAAAATGGTTCGTTTTCATTCTCTCAAAATTTAAAAGTATACAATGATAGATAGATTTTCTCTTATTTCTGCGTCAAAACCGTATAAACGGCAAGCGGTTTTGCGGTGCGTTTGACTATAATAACATTTCCTATGCAATGAATGTTTCCGCAAAATTACAATTTTTTCCGATTTAATTATACTTTTATGCAATAAAAAACAGCCCTTAACGTCACAAAAACATTCAGACTACAGACCTGAAAGCCCTTCGAGTTCATCTCCGGCCCCGTCCTGACCTCCAGTCGGACCGTATCTGAGCCCGCATCCGAAACGGCTTCCACCAGACATTGACCCCTCCGTATGTTTCATTGTTTTTTCACATACCGACGCTAAGAAACTGTTCCCAAATATTTGTTAATGCCGGGGGATGGGGCCTAAAGTTTTCTCACTGCGCCCTTTGTATTAGCGACAAAATGCGTAACTTTGTGGTGAATTAAAGGAACTGTTACAAATTAATTCCAAAAAAAACAATTATGCCAGAAGCTGTAACTCTATTGAGATCGTATCAGGTGCTTTTTGCCAAGTCTCATCAGTCGCATAGCCTGTTATGCATCCTCTTCGGCTCGCAAAAATCATCCGCAAAATCCTCTCAATCAAGTTCGCAATTAAATTTAAGCAGTTTCTAAGACCATGACATTGACAGTGACAGAACAAAAAAGAATAGCAATTATCGGGAGCACAGGGAGTATCGGCACCCAGACTCTTGAAACAATTGATACATTTCCCGGGCTTTTCAAGGCCCAGGTCATTACAGCCAGACGGAGTGCGGACCTGCTGATCTCTCAGGCACGCAGACATCGTCCGGCCCTGGCTGTCATCGCCGACGAAGGACTGTACAATCCCGTCAGAGAAGCTCTGGAGCCACTCGGCATCGAGGTCGCCGCCGGAGAAAAAGCGATAGCGGAAGCGGCCGGACGCGACGACGTAGACACTGTAGTCACAGCCACTGTCGGCTACAGCGGACTGGAACCGACCATGGAAGCGATCCGCAGCGGTAAAGAAATCGCACTGGCCAACAAAGAGACCCTGGTTGTGGCAGGTGAGCTGATAACAAAAATGCTCGCCGGATCGAAATCGAGAATAATACCGGTCGATTCAGAACACTCCGCCATATATCAGTGCCTGGTCGGCGAATCGGCAGAATCCGTAAACAAACTGATCATAACGGCTTCAGGAGGCCCCTTCCGCACCTTCGACAAAGAACGGCTCGAAACCGTAAGCCCGGCTGACGCCCTGCGTCACCCAAACTGGCAGATGGGAGCAAAAATCACAATCGACTCCGCAACGATGATGAACAAAGCCTTTGAAATCATCGAGGCCAGATGGCTCTTCGACATTGAACCGGAGAGGATCGAAGCAATCATCCATCCCCAGTCGATCATCCACTCTATGGTCGAATTTTCCGACGGTGCCGTCAAAGCTCAGCTCGGAGTTCCCGACATGAAACTCCCGATCCGCTATGCCCTGGGGTGCGCGAAACGACTGCCCGTCGACAACGGCTTCCTATCTCTGTCCGACCTTTCGACACTGACCTTCGAGCAACCCGACATCAACCGCTTCCCATGTCTCGGCTACGCTCGGTACGCACTCGAAAAGAGAGGCAATTCCGCATGCATCATCAACGCCGCCAATGAAATTGCTGTCGATGCATTCCTGAAAGGCCGTATAAAATTCACCGACATCCCACGACTGATCGCCCGTTCTCTTGATCGGATCCCATTCATCAAGACCCCGATCTATGCCGAATATGTTGAGACAAACGCCGAAACGCGCCGATTCGCCGCCGAACAGATAACGGCCCTCAACAGTCAGCACCATTCACTCACCTGAGGACTCCCCCCTCACTAAACTCAAAAAAACAGACTCAACCCACTATGGAACCATTTCTCATGAAAGCCCTGCAACTTATCGTTGCACTTGCTTTTCTGGTCATAATCCACGAATTCGGCCACTATATCATAGCCCGCTATTTCGGAATCAAAGTTGAAAAATTCTATCTATTCTTCAACCCGTGGTTCTCACTTGCAAAATGGAAACCGAAAAAAGAGAAACCCGTATTCGACAAAAACGGCAACGAACGTGCCACATGGCGCGACACCGAATACGGAATCGGCTGGCTTCCCTTAGGCGGATACGTCAAAATCGCCGGAATGATCGACGAATCAATGGACAAAGAGCAGATGAAACAGCCCGCCAAGCCGTGGGAATTCCGCTCTAAGCCTGCGTGGCAGCGACTCCTCGTAATGATCGGCGGAGTTGTCTTCAACTTCATCCTAGCCATTCTGATCTATGCGGGGATCACTTTCTGCTGGGGCGACAAGTACATCCCGCTCCAGAACGCGACCGAAGGTATGGACTTCTCTCCCGCAGCTCTTCAGGTCGGATTCCGCAACGGCGACATCCCCCTGACAGCCGACGGAAAAGCTATCGATGCCGCCAACGACGACTTCCTCTTCACGACAGCGACTGCAAACGAAGTCAAGGTTTTGCGCAACAGAAAAGACACCGTCACCATTGCAATCCCCACCGACTTCATCGCCAGACTCGGGAAAGAGGGATTCATGACCTATAGGCAACCGGTTGTTGTCGAGAAAATCCAGGGCGGAAGTCCCGCATCTGAAGCCGGAATCATTGAGGGCGACCGGATCGTGGCAGTCGACACAATTTCCACTCGCGCCTACTCCGAACTGACCGAAGCGCTCCAGAAGTATGCCGAAAAACCGACTACCGTCACCATCGAACGCAACGGAAACACCCTCCGGCTTCCAGTCACTCCGACCCAGGGCGGAAAACTCGGCTTTCAACTGAAAAAAATCACCGACATCTATCCGACTGTAACCGTTTCCTACGGCTTCTGGGAATCATTTCCAAAAGGCGTAAAAAAAGGCACAACGATACTAACCAACTACGTGACATCTCTCAAACAGGTGTTCACAAAAGACGGAGCCTCTTCGATCGGAGGATTCGGAGCGATCGGCGACATGTTCCCCGGAAAATGGAACTGGCTGATGTTCTGGGAAATCACAGCGTTCCTATCCGTAGCGCTCGCATTCATGAACATTCTGCCGATCCCTGCCCTCGACGGCGGACACGTCCTCTTCCTCCTCTATGAAATCATCTTCCGCCGTCAGGCACCCGAAAAAGTACTCGAATATGCCCAGGTCGCCGGAATGTGTCTGCTCCTTACCCTTCTGCTTTATGCCAACGGAGCCGACCTTGTCCGGGCTATTCTCAATTAACCCACCAATCACCCTCAAATAATGAATTATCCCGTTATCACACTGCGCCATGGCAAAGAAGAATCACTCAAACGCTTCCATCCGTGGGTGTTTTCCGGAGCCATCGAAAGCCTCCCTGACGGACTGGAAGAAGGTGACATCGCCGCTGTACATGCCTCCGACGGCACACCCCTTGGCGTAGGCCACTACCAGATCGGAAGCATCGCCGTCAGAATGCTCTCGTCGGAAACTGTCGGAATCGACTCAGACTTTTTCGCATCGCGGCTCAACGACGCATTCCGCCTCCGCCGGAGTCTCAATCTGACCCGACCCGACAACAACGCATATAGACTTGTACACGGCGAAGGTGATTTCCTGCCCGGACTGATTGTCGACGTCTACGGTTCAACCGCCGTTCTGCAGGCCCACTCACCCGGAATGCACTACGCACGCAATATTATAGCCGAACAGCTGTCGCTGATTCCCGACGCCGGAATCCGGAATGTCTATTATAAATCCGAGACCACACTCCCCTACAAAGCAAGCCTCGACCCCCAGAACGAATATATCCTCGGGGCCTACGACACTGACATCGCCGTCGAAAACGGACTCAAACTCCATGTCGACTGGCTCAAAGGACAGAAAACCGGATTCTTCATTGACCAGCGCGACAACCGTCATCTTCTTGAACAGTTCTCGCGAGGACGAAAAGTACTCAACATGTTCTGCTACACGGGTGGTTTTTCAATCTACGCCCTGCGCGGTGGTGCGACCCTCGTCCATTCGGTCGACAGTTCGGCAAAAGCTGTCGCACTGACAAACCGCAATGTTGAACTCAACTTCGGCTCGGACGCCCCACACGAAGCATTTGCGATCGACGCCTTCAGATACCTTTCCGAAATGCCGGATGGAGCCTACGATCTCGTCGTACTTGACCCCCCCGCATTCGCGAAACACAGAAGCGCAATCCGCAACGCCCTCCGCGGCTACCAGAAACTCAACGCCAGAGCAATGGAAAAAATGCCCAAAGGAAGCATTTTGTTCACCTTCTCCTGCTCTCAGGCAATTTCCAAAGAGCAATTTCGCCTCGCCGTTTTCTCGGCCGCAGCTCAGGTCGGACGCCGCGTAAGGATTCTTCACCAGCTGACACAGCCTGCCGACCATCCAATCAACATATACCACCCTGAGGGCGAATATCTCAAAGGGCTTATCCTCTACATCGAATAACATTTTTCATCTCTTCAATAATATCCAAGCGAACCATGACTTTTTTCAAAACCATAGCTGCCGCAGGACTCGCAATCGCACTCTCCTCAACGGCCGCATTTGCAAAACAACAGCAAAAAATGAACTACGTCGTTGACCGTTTCGCAGACATCGAGGTTCTGCGTTATCCTGTGCCAGGCTTCGAAGAACTGACTCCCGACCAGAAAAAACTCGTCTACTACCTGACGGAAGCTGCCCTCGCCGGCCGCGACATCCTTTGGGATCAGAACAACCGCTACAACCTGCAGCTGCGATCACTGCTCGAAAACATCTACACTAATTATAAAGGCTCACGCGAATCGGCCGACTTCAAAGCTTTTGAAAAATATCTCAAACAGGTTGAATTCGGAAATGGCATCCACCACCATTATTCAATGGACAAATTCACACCCGAATTCTCGGAATCCTTCTTCGACGCCCAAGTGAATGCCCTTCCTAAAAAATCGCGTCCCACCGACATCAAGACTCTCAAAAAGCTAATCTTCGATCCATCCTTCATGGCCAAGAAAGTCAATCAAGCCGAAGGAGAAGACCTGATCGCTACCTCGGCGACCAACCTCTATGAAGGTGTGAGCCAGAAAGAAGTCGAAGACTTCTATGCTGCAATCAAAGACACGACAGACCTGACACCGGTTTCCTACGGACTCAACAGACGTGTGACAAAAAAGAACGGAAAAGTCATCGAACAGACCTACCGCATCGGAGGACTCTATTCGCCGGCGATCGAGCGCATCGTCAGAAACCTCAGCGAAGCCGTCAGATATGCTGAAAACGAAAAACAGCGATCAGTCATCAATTCGCTCATAAAGTACTATACAACCGGAGAGCTTAAGGACTTCGACGACTACTCGATTCTCTGGGTTGATGACACCGACTCACGCGTCGACTTCATCAACGGATTCATCGAGAGCTACGATGATCCTCTGGGCATGACCGCAAACTGGGAATCAATCGTCAACTTCAAAAACCTCGATGCATCACACCGCACGGAAGTAATTTCGGGCAATGCACAATGGTTCGAGAGCAACTCTCCCGTCGATCCGCGTTTCCGCAAGGAGAAAGTCAAGGGAGTGACCGCAAAAGTCATAACTGCGGCAATCCTCGCCGGCGATGCCTATCCCTCGACCCCTATCGGAATCAACCTTCCCAACGCCAACTGGATCCGCGCAGCCCACGGTTCGAAATCCGTAACACTCGAAAACATAACCCAGGCCTACGACGAAGCATCCCACGGCAACGGATTCAATGAAGAATTCGTGCCCGACGAAAAGATGCGAGCCCTCATGGACGACTATCTCTTCATCACCGACAACCTCCACACCGACCTCCACGAATGTCTCGGCCACGCTTCCGGACGGCTGCTCCCGGGAGTGGATCCGGACGCCCTCAAAGCCCACGGTTCAACCCTCGAGGAAGCAAGAGCCGACCTGTTTGCGCTCTACTATCTCGCCGACCCGAAACTGATTGAACTCGGACTCCTCGACAATCCGGATGCCTACAAAGCACAATACTACAAATATCTTCTCAACGGTCTGATGACCCAGCTCATGAGAATCGAACCGGGAAAGAATGTCGAAGAAGCCCACATGCGCAACCGCAAACTGATCTCCGAATGGGTTCTTGAAAAAGGCGCCAATGACAAAACAGTCGAACTCGTCCGCGAAAATGGCAAGACCTACGTCAGAATCAACGACTATCCCCGTCTGCGCGAACTCTTCGGCGAACTCCTTGCCGAAATCCAGCGCATCAAGAGCGAAGGAGACTACGAAGCCGGCCGCGACCTTGTCGAAAAATATGCAGTCAAAGTTGATCCGGAACTCCACAAAGAAGTACTCGACCGCTACTCACACCTGTCGATTGCTCCCTACCGCGGATTTGTCAACCCCGTCTACACACCCGTCAGAAATGATGCCGGCGAGATCATCGACATCACTGTCAGCTACGACGAGGACTTCATCCCACAGATGCTCCGCTATTCACGCGATTACTCACCTCTGACCCGCTGATCAAATTGGACCAGGGACAATTCGCATCAACACTGCTCGAACAGGCCGTGACCGAACTGTCACGATTGCCAGGCGTAGGACGCAAGACCGCCCTGCGCCTGGCTCTCCATATTCTCCGCCGCGACGAATCCGAAGGAGTGGCTCTGGGCGAAGCGATCATCAACATGCGCCGTGGCATCCGCTACTGCAGAATCTGCCACAACATTTCCGAAACCGACCTCTGCCCGATCTGCTCGTCTGCAGGCCGTGACCAGTCGACAGTGTGCGTTGTCGAAAACGTCAACGACGTCATGATAATGGAACGCACCCGCCAATACTCGGGACTCTACCATGTCCTCGGGGGCGTAATTTCGCCGATGGACGGCATCGGACCCGACTCGCTGACAATCGACTCGCTCATTGACCGGATCGAATCAAATGACAATCAGATCAGAGAAGTCATCCTTGCACTTGGTGCAACGATGGAGGGAGACACAACCAATTTCTACATCTTCCGCAAACTCGCACGCTTTGCGGATCTGAAGGTAACGCAGCTCGCACGCGGAGTCGCCGTTGGCAACGACCTCGAATACACCGACGAAATAACTCTTGGCCGGTCACTCCTACAGCGCACTCTCTTCTCCGACTCATTCAACGGCTGAAACAACTAACACTCATTAACTCCACCGATGCTGACCGACGGAACAATATCGCTGCGCGCACCCGAGCCGAACGACATCGACGACATGTATGTCTGGGAAAACGATGCCTCTGTATGGACCGACGGATGCGTGAGAGCTCCAATGTCGAGAAAGGCGCTCTACGACTACATTAACTCCTACAATCCTGATCCATGTGCAGCAGGTCAGCTACGACTCATCATCGAGCTGAACACAACCGAAGCTCCGATCGGAATGATCGACCTCTTCGACTACGACCCGCTCAACCGCCGCGCCGGAGTCGGCATTCTGCTTGACAGCGCCCACCGCGGCAAAGGCTATGGCACAGCAACCCTCCGTCTGCTCTGCGACTATGCTAAAATCCACCTTGGCCTCCATCAGCTCTGGGCAATCGTCAGCCGCACAAACCAACCATCGCTCAGCCTGTTCGCAAACGCCGGATTCAAAAGCTGCGGTTCGCTCAGATCATGGATAAGAATCGGCGAATCCTACTCCGACGCTCTATTCTATCAGCGATTGCTGACAACCTGACCCTTCCACCCTCTCGACAATATCAAAATCCCAGAATCCACAGCATGGACACAATCAGCAAACCGGGAAAAATCTCAAGCGACCGACGGGTGCTCGAACTCCTCGCTCAGACCTTCCACGACGTTTCTTCAGCAAGCACAGAGATAATCAACCTCGAGGCAATCCTGAATCTCCCGAAAGGAACCGAACACTTCGTCGCAGACCTCCACGGAGAATATGAGGCATTCCAACACATAATCCGCAACGCCTCGGGCAACATCAAGAGAAAGGTGACAGAAGAATTCGGCACATCACTGCGCGAATCCGAAATCCGTCAGCTTTGCTCCCTCATCTACTATCCCGAGAAAAAGCTGCAGATCATACGCGCGACCGAATCAAACCTCAACGACTTTTATCTCGTCACACTCCATCAGCTCATACGGGTCTGTCAGTCTGTATCTTCAAAATATACCCGTTCGAAAGTCCGGAAAACCCTCCCGAAAGAGTTTGCCTATATTATCGAGGAACTGCTCCACGAATCCCCCTCCGACGACAACAAGCAGGACTATTTCAACTGTATCATCGAAACAATCATATCGACCGGACAGGCCGACTCCTTCATTGTCGCCCTATGTCAGGTCATCCAGAATCTCAGCATCGACCAGCTCCACATCCTCGGAGATGTCTACGACCGGGGACCAGGGGCACATCTGATCATGGACATGCTATGCAACTATGGCTCGTTCGACATCCAGTGGGGCAACCACGACGCGCTATGGATGGGGGCAGCCGCCGGCAACGACTGCTGCATAGCAAACGTATTGCGCCTATCGCTACGCTACGGCAACATGGCGACTCTCGAAGACGGCTACGGAATCAACCTTGTCCCGCTTGCCACTTTCGCAATGGAGATCTACGGCGACGACCCATGCTCCAGCTTCGGACCTCACACTGACAGCGACGGTTCCGAACAGAGCCAGAAATCACTCCGGCTACTCGCCCGTATGCACAAAGCAATAAGCATCATCCAGTTCAAACTTGAAGCTGCGATGATCGACCGCCATCCCGAATGGCTCATGGCCGACAGAAAACTGCTCGAACATATCGACCTAACCCGCGGCGTCTTCTCTATCGACGGAAAAGACTATGAAATGAGCGACACATCATTCCCGACAATAGATCCGGCCGACCCATATCGGCTCACACCCGAAGAGGCACAGCTCGTCGAAAAGCTCCACCACTCTTTCGTCATAAGCTCCCGGCTGAAACGCCACATCGACTGCCTGCTTTCCAACGGCTGCATGTTTGGAATCTTCAACTCCAATCTCCTGTTCCACGCCTCGATGCCCCTCAATGCCGACGGAACGCTCAAGGAGGTCGCCGTTGGTGACGGACGCTACAAAGGAATCGAGCTGTTCCACAATATCGGAATGATGATGCGATCGGCCTTCAACGACGACACTCCGCAGAGCCGGCGGGACTATGCGCGCGACTACTACTGGTATCTGTGGTGCGGGCCCGACTCCCCGCTGTTCGACAAATCCAGAATGGCTACATTCGAACGCTACTTCCTTATCGACAAATCGACCCACCGCGAAGAAAAAGGCCACTACTACGAACTGCGCAACAACGAACAGGTCTGCGACATGATCCTCGACGCGTTCAACGTCAAAGGCAGCCACCGCCACATCATAAACGGACATGTACCGGTCCGCACAAATATCGGTGAATCCCCGATCCGTGCCAACGGCAAACTGATGGTGATCGACGGCGGTTTTTCCAAAGCCTACCATACAACCACTGGAATTGCCGGCTACACACTCGTCTACCACAGCCGCGGATTTCAGCTCGTCCAGCACGAACCGTTCTCTTCAACCGAAGACGCGGTCATCAACGGAACAGACATCGTCAGCACGACCCAGATCGTCGAGCTGAGCAGCCATCGCATGCGAGTGCGCGACACCGACAAAGGGCGCGAACTCCAGTCGCAGATCAACGAACTGATGGAACTCCTCTATGCCTTCCGCCACGGCATTATAAAAGAACGACCCGCCAACTGACCCGATGCGCCGGATGCCACTGCCGCCCGGAGTCCGACGCATGAAATTCAGCAGTTTTTCAGATCGGATTAAACACGTCCGACATATTTTTAGTACTTTTGCAATTAATTAAGCAAATTTTTCTCCCCATATGAAAAGACTCACCCACTACATCATAGCAGCCCTTGCAGTCACAGGATTGCTGACCGGCTGTAAAAGCGAACCGAAATGGCACGTCGACGGACGCATCGAAGGCGCCGAAGGACAGACAATGTATGTCGAAGCATCCGAAAACGGACAATGGTACATACTCGACTCTGTTGCCCTTGGCAACTCCGGAAACTTTTCATTCACTCAGGACGCTTGCGGATATCCTGACATCTATCGTCTCCGTCTGGACGACAAGACCCTTTATTTCCCGATCGACAGCATCGAGACCGTAACAGTCGTCTCGAAAGCCGCTGCATTCGACCATGACTACACCCTTGCAGGAACCGAAGCAGCCGAACAGCTCATGAACGTCGACCGGAAAGTTTTAGGCGCTCTGACCTCAAAGCCCGGAAAAGACTGGAAACCCGATTCCGCATTAAAGCGTGAACTGTCTCTGATACTGCTCGAAAATCCGGCGGGCATTGTCTCCTACTATATCATCAACAAGAAAATCGGCGGGGTGCCACTCTTCAACCCCAACGACCGCAATGACCTGAAAGTCATCGGTGCGGTGGCAAACGCCTTCAACAACTACCGTCCGGCCGATCCCCGTACTAAATATCTGCGCAACCTCTTTCTGACCAACAAGCGCGTCACACTTCCGGCCGACACGATCATCGCCAAAGAGACAACCATCATCGATGTGAACCTCTACGACCGCAAAGGAGTCAAACAGAGCCTCGAACAGATCGCAGGCAAAAACCGTGTCGTGGTCCTTTCGTTCACAGCCTACTCATCCGACTACTCTCCGGCCCTCAACATCGAGCTAAACAAGCTCTACACAAAGCACCATGACAACGGTCTGGAAATCTATCAGATCGGATTTGATGACAACGAATATAACTGGCGCGAGACGGCCTCTAACCTCCCATGGGTCTGCGTCTACAACGCTCCGACCGACGGACCTCAGGTTCTGAACTCCTACAATATCGGCGCGCTTCCCGCTATGTTCGTCATCCGGGATGGTGAAATACGCGAACGACTGACCGACGCGACCAGAATCGAACAGTCTGTCGCCAAATACCTGTAATGAAAAAACTCGATGTTGCCATAGCCACCTGGCAACCGGAAGGCATCCATCGGGTCGAGGCAATGAATCTGCCCCGACTCGATGGTGTCGGTTATGTTATCTCATGGCAACAGGCCGGCAGCGATGCCACCGTCCCCAACTCTCTTCTTGAGCGCGACGACATCAAAGTCCACATTTTTAATGGCAGCGGAGTCTCCGCCAACCGCAACAACGCCCTGGCTCACTGCTCCGGGGAAATCGTATTGTTTGCCGACGACGACCTGACCTACACCCCCGCCCGGCTTCTCGCTGTCATCGAGACTTTCCTAAAAAATCCCGACATTGATGTTGCGACATTCCGCTATGACGGAGCCTGCAAAACATATCCCGGCACTCAGACCATTCTCGGATTTCCCCTTCCGAAAAACTATGGTGTCGCAACGTTTGAAATCGCCGCAAGACTCAGATCGGCACTCCGCATCGGCTTCGACCCGCTTTTCGGTCCCGGTGCTCCTGTCTGGCAGGCCTCGGAAGATGAGAAATTTCTTTATGACGCACGTAAAGCATGCTTGCGCTGCATGTTTTTCCCGATAACAATCACCTCGCATCCCCATCCAACAACCGGCGACCGGCTGCTATCGGCCTCTCCCGGGATCTGCGCCGCAGCCGGAAAAATGATCCGGCTCGAATATCCCCGGTCATGGATGCCGAGATTAATCCTGAAAGCGATACGTCAGAAGAAAAAAGGAGCGCCGATGATTCTCACTCTCCGCCATATGCTTCGCGGAGCCGTCAGCGACGGAAACGCATGAAAGCCAAACGCAGACGAGCCTTAACCGGCACTGCGACAGGCCACTCATCGGCCAGCGACCTGAGCCTCGCGTAACGCTCCGAAGTGAATGCCGACGACGCAAGCCCCGCCAGATATCTGATTTTCGAATCCAGATTTTCCCTTACTGAATCCGGATCAACAGAATAGATTCTGATCAGATCGACCAGACACGTAGTCGCCTTAACATAGAAATCAAACAGCGCGCCATCCGAACGATTGTTAGAAACCGTAGAATCTCCGACCACATAAGCTGAGGCTTCGACCGGAAGATAACCGAACGGACCGCGTGAAGCCAGTGCGACGATAACCGGCAGATCCTCGCAGCCCCATTCCCGGCGTCTGACCGAATCCACCCCTCTGCAGGCCATCACATCATTGATCACCCCTCGGCGGAACATCATTGCCGAAAGTAGCGGAAAATCATTGACCGCACCCAAAACACGCCTCATCATTTCACTCCCCTCCGAACGGCATGCATATTTTCTATATCGCTCCGTCTGCGACGACAGAACCGGCACACCATTCTCTACGATACGCCAGTCGCTCATCACTGCTACATCCGAGGGATTTGACCGGAGAAAATCCAGTTGAGACTGCATTCGGTCCTGACACGGCCAGTAGTCATCGCCCGCACAGTCTGCCACAAACTCACCCCGGCAGGCCTCAAGGCAATCAAAATAATTGTCCACAATCCCTTTGTTGGGAACCTGCGGGAGCAGACGGATTCGTTCCGGATAGCGAAGAGCATAGTCGCGGCAGATCTCAAGCGTGCGGTCCGACGAGCCATCCTCTCCCACTATGATCTCGAAATCAAAGTCACACTGCTGGGCGAGAATACTGTCCAGTGCCCTCGCGATCGTCCTCTCCTGATTATAGGTGACGACTATGACACTTACCTCTGGAGCACTCATTTTTCAAGACGTTTAAGAACAACTTCCACCAGACGCGCCGCAACAGTTACAGGATTGTGGCCGGAACTCCAGCGCGCTTTAGCTCCCTCTCGCAGACGGCCGTACCGGATGTCACTGTCGATATACGGCAGCATCCCTCTGATAAATTCCTCCTTCGTCGGCGAACCACCGAGAATGACGCAGCACTCATCGTCGAAAACATCATCCACACCGGCGCTCTCCACAACAACAACCGGCACCCCTGCCGACAGCGCACGACACAGATCCCGGAACGGAGGCCTCTGCGACCCGCTGAAATCAATCATCCAGTCGACAGCCCCGCGTCCGAACGCCTCTTCAATCGATCCGCAGGATTCAACCACCAGATTATCCGGAATCCGCAAGCCACCTTCCCGGATGACCGGCGCATCGCCCGTCACACGCCATTCGATTCTCGATCCGGGGCGCGCGATCGCCATTCCGGCCATCATTTCAAGCGTGGCCAGCCCATTGTCGGTCGAAACAAAAGTCAGTGCATGATCCTCTGTTCTGTGACCGGCTACAGCACTCATATGAGCGACAGCGCACCCAATTGAAGAATAAAGCTCCTCCCGGGCGATATGCCTGACAGCAGTCGCAGCCGCCAGCCGGACGCCGACCTCGCCGGCAATTGATGTTCCATAAGTAAGCACGGCATCATAGTCCACACCCGGCTGCCCCATTATTTGTCGGACACTCTTTCTGACCTTCAGCCTATTGGAGAGCCGGCCGAGCAGCCCTTCAGCACCAGCCGGCACTGTGACATGATCCAGCCGGCCAACAACCGGACGCAAAGCTTCCGCCTCGGCAGGAGCCACACTATCGCCACACTCAGCGACAATCAATAATCTGAGTTCTTTTCCGGACATTCCTCTATCTTCGTTGCTATTATTATTTATAAACGCAAAGTCAGCGTCAGAAATTGTCCCGACGCCAACGATTCACAATAAATAGCCCCGCGCTGACGTTAGCCTTCTATGGGAAAGAAAATAACAATCGTCATTCCAGTGCGCAACCGCGCGCATATAGTCCGCCGGACTCTCGACTCGATCAGAAATCAAACATGGCGACCGATCGACCTGATCATTGTCGACAACGGTTCAACCGACGCCACTCCGCAAATCCTGCACCGCTGGGCCGACGAAAACGACTCCGAGGATTTCAGAATCCAGGTGATCAACGAAGCCGTAGCCGGAGCATCACGCGCACGCAACCGCGGACTTCGGGAAGTCGCAACCGACTATGTCATGTTTTTCGACTCCGACGACACAATGGAGTTCGACCACATCGAACGTATCTGCACCGTGCTCGAAGCCCATCCCGAGATTGACCTCCTCCACTGGAGCCTTTCGACACGCGACGCCGACGGATGGACATCAGTCTGCCAGTCCGGGAATCCCGACGACCTGCTGACCGAACAGATCCTCCACTCAACCCTTGCCACCGCCCGCTATGCCATAAAAACAGAAATCCTCCGTCAAGCAGGCGGATGGGACGAAAGCCTATCGACATGGGACGACTACGAACTCGGCACACGCCTCCTGACGACGAATCCCGCCCCTGTCGTGCGTCATCTGGCCGGCACCCCGCGCGTTATCGCAAACCTCTCCCCCGACACACAGACCGGCGTCTCATTCTCGTCACGAGCCGAAGCCCAGAACCGCGCACTCGAAACAATCCGACATAACCTCAGCAACGATCCGCTCCACACACTCATCTTCAATGGCAAAAGAGCCGTCATCGCAGCCAACTACCGCAATGAAGGATCCCGCACTCTCGCCGAAGCCCTATTTGCCGAAACCATGGCCGACACCCCTCGTGAACACCACCGGAAAATTCGCGCGATCTATGCAACCCAGCGCATTGCCCGCAAAGGCGGTTCGCTGCTGACACGCCTCTTCTTCCAGCCCAACCCCCCAAAACAATAGAATTGCGACAGGAAAGGCTTTGGCAATAAAATTGGTTAAATGTAGTTAATCAGTGGCGGAATTTCACTAATGGTTGTTAAGCGCCAACCGTTTTTCCACACTTTTGTGTTACGTTATATAAAGGGTCTGCCTAACTTTGCCGACGAATTTTTAACGTACAGTTATGTCAAACATCCTCACCTCCCTGATTTCTGAAAATTCAGCCCGGTTTCCTGACCGTGAGGCATTCCGCGACAACACATCCGGAAAATGGATCTCCACCTCATGGAAAGAATTTGCCGAAAAACGCGATCTGCTTGCATGTGCAATGGAGATTCTCGGACTCAGGGAGCTCGACAACATAACAGTCTTCTCGGCCAACCGCAGCGAAATCCTCATCACGGATTTTGCAGCCTATGCCAACCGCATAGTTCCGATTTCGATCTACGCGACTTCAACGGCCGACCAGGTTGCTTATATTGTCAACGACTCCTCTGCCGGAATCATATTCGTCGGCGATCAGGAGCAATATGCCAAAGCCCGCGAAGCGGCCGCGTCATGCCCCACGCTGAAACAGATCGTCACTTTTGACACAGACATCACCCGCGACAGCGATGACTTGACAACACTCTCTTTCCCCGACCTACTCGCTCTCGGGGAAAAAGCCTCGGACGACTGCCGGAATTCTGTTGCACAGCGAACAGCACGCGCCACGGACGAAGACATCGCAACGATCATCTACACCAGCGGAACGACAGGCGAACCGAAAGGAGCCGTCCTGCCCCACTCCTGCTTCAACGCCGCGCTGATCATCCACGACCAGCGTCTGACAATGCTATCGGACCGCGACACATCGGTCTGCTTCCTCCCCCTAAGCCACATCTTTGAAAAAGCCTGGACTTACTTCTGTCTCCACCGCCGCATGGTTGTCGGCATCAACCATAACCCGAAAGAGATCCAGAAAGCGGTCAAGGAATTCCACCCCACATGCATGTGCTCCGTGCCGCGTTTCTGGGAAAAAGTCTACACGGCAGTTCAGGAGAAACTCGCCGACATGTCCGGCTTCAAAGCCTGGATGATGGCGCGCGCGCTCAAAATAGGACGCATCCGCAACCTCGAATATGCGCGCAATGGCCTCAAAGCACCATGGTGGATCGAAAAACAATATCAATTCTTCGACAAAAAAATCTTCGCCGCCCTACGCCATGTCATCGGAATCGACAACGGCAATATATTCCCGACCGCCGGAGCGCCCCTCTCCCCCAACATCGTCGAATTCTTCCACTCCTGCGGCATAAACATCGTCATAGGCTACGGCCTGTCAGAAACCACCGCAACAGTCTCCTGCTTCCCGACCGTAGGCTATGAAATAGGGACTGTCGGAACGACTCTCCCCGGCATCGAAGTGAAAATCGGTGACGAAAACGAAATTCTGGTCAAAGGTCCAACAGTGATGCGAGGCTACTACAACAAACCTGAAGCCACTGCAGAAGCCTTCACCGCAGACGGATGGTTCCGCACCGGCGACGCCGGACGGTTCGACGAATCCGGAGCGATCATTCTGACCGAGCGAATCAAAGACCTTTTCAAAACCTCAAATGGCAAATACATCGCCCCTCAGGCGCTCGAAAGCCGGCTGGGAGAAGACAAATATATCGAGCAGGTTGCCGTCATCGGAGACCAGCGTAAATATGTCACGGCAATCATCATACCTGCTTTCGAAGCGCTGAAAGAGTATGCCCGTAAAAAGCAGATAAAATATAGGAACATCGAAGAGCTCATCCGAAATGCCGACGTGCGCTCAATGTTACAGGAGCGGATTGACAAACTCCAGTCAAACTTCGCCTCGTTCGAGCAAATCAAAAAATTCACTCTGCTTCCCAAAGAATTCACAATGGAAGCAGGCGAGCTGACAAACACACTTAAAATCCGGCGCCCCGTCATCAACAACCGCTACGCTTCTGAAATCGAAGCGATGTATGCATGACGCGGCCACCCGCAACCATTCCATTCCAACAAATATCTTTCCGAAAGAGGTTTTCACAAGTGAAAGCCTTTTTCTTGTCTATAATGTCAAGGTGCTCTTTGCCGTATTTTTCGGTCTGGTCCATGCGGGTCAGGCCGTTTTCGCGCATACGGCGGCGCTCAGATGAGGAAAGCCCTCGGGAGCGTTGAGAACAGGGGGAGAACAGACGGGGTCGCGGGGGAAGCAGCGGGCGGGATTTCGAACGGGATGGTCTGCGGCGGCTGATCGGATCCGCGCGTCA
>CAJUHM010000018.1 GCA_910586475.1 uncultured Muribaculaceae bacterium
AAATCTCGGTGTAGTAGCGCGAGGAGCTGTCGGTGTATTTGCGACGGTAGGTCAGGCCCTGAGGTTCGGGAGGAGTCGGTGTTTCTGCTTTCTTGAATGTCAGAGTGTAGACGTGAGATGCTTCGCCGTCGATGTCCAGACCACCTTGATTGCTGTTGGTAACGGTGATGGTGATCGTGTTGTCGGTTGCGTTGACTTCTACATTAGCCGTTGCCGAACCGGAGTTGCCGAGGCAGAGAGCTTCGATAGCTTCGGCCGCAGGCATTTCTTCGTCGATCGCATAGTCGAATTTGTCGCTGCTGAAGCCTTCAATATCGGTTCCGTTGATTTTCAGTGAGGCAAGGCGCGAATAGTAGATCAGTCGGACATTGTCGACTGTCAGTTCGTCGTCGCCTTTATGGTTTTTGCGGTCGGCGAAGTAGTCGCAAGCCGAGAAAATCACATTGATGTTTTCGGGAGTCGCATTGCTGAAATATTCAATCGGGAATGTGAGCGATTTCCATTCGGTTGTCGTTTCGGCGATCGAATAGGTTGTTGCCGCAATTTTTTCAAAATCGGACGATTTGGTCACTGCACCGCCTTTGATGGTCTCGAGGCCGAGAATGTTGCGGTCGCGGTTTACCATTGTGCATGTTTTCGGATCGGAAGGAGAGCCAAAGGGATTTAAGGAATAGGAATTAGCTCCGGGCACTTCCAGCTGTTCTGTTTTCCCTTTCCAGAGATAGACCACAGCGGATGCAGGTTGTGTCGACCCGCTTCCATTGCTGTGTTTGAAGTCGAAACTTACTGCGTCTGGGCGGTAGTTGAAACCATTCAGACCTCCCCATGTGCCTCCATCTTCGTCTGATGGCGTTGCAAACTTGATCTTAGCAGTGCTCCAGGTGGTTCCGAGCGTGAGATAGCCGGGAATGACCTGTCCGGCTGTAGATTTGTTGAAAACTCTGACAGCACTGTTGCTCTCGTTTCCGGTGGACATTCCTCCTACGGTTGCATTTCCGGCAGACATTTTGGGTGTGACGACATTGGAAATGCACCAGTTTTCAGGAACGGTGCCCTGTTTGTCAGTTGTGTTGGCTGTATTCCATGGAACGCAATCAACCCAACTGCCCTCGAAGTCTGAGTTGGGAAGCTGTTGCGCCGAGGCTGAGCCTGCAATGAGGGCTACAGCCACAGCCGGGGTGTAGAATTTTTTCATACTTAATAATGTATTGGTCTTAAGCAGTGTTGAAATGAAGTTGTCAATAAGTAACTGATGTGTCAATAACTTGGCAAATTTAGTGCTTATCTTTGAAATAGTGGCTATTTTGGCAAACTTTAACAGGAATTTAGGTGGAAAATTCCAATAAATTCAGCTTTTAGCGCAGAGAATGGAGTGCATCGAGCATTTCCTGAGCCTTTGCGCGCATCTCTTTGAGCCGATTGATTGTCTGTATTCGCTGGTCTATTCCTTTGGGGTTGATTTTCAGCTGTTCTTGAGCCGCTTCGAGTTTTAGCCCGCGTTCCTTGACGAGATAGTGGATCTGGGCTATCTTGTCAATGTCGGAAGGTGTGTAGAAGCGGGTCCCGTGGTTGTTGCGGAAAGGCTTTATGACTGTGAACTTGCTTTCCCAGAACCGCAGGGTAGAGGCTGGAATCGAAAGCAGTTCCGCTACCTCGGAGATTTTGTAGTATTTTTTAGTGAGATTGTCCATTTTGCGGGAGAGGCTGCCGGAGCCATGTTGATGAACATGATTTAATTAATGAGTGAAAGCGTTTGCAAATTTAGCCATTTTGGAGTAATTTTGCATAAATTATTTTGAAATTCCCTTTTTTATATACCAACAGATTATAAATAAATTACTTCAGATATGCTGACTGCTAAAGAGATACGCGAGTCGTTCAAAGACTTTTTCCGCAATAAGGGACATAAGATCGTCCCTTCCGCACCGATGGTGATCAAGGATGATCCGACGCTGATGTTCACCAATGCCGGTATGAACCAGTTCAAGGATGTGATTCTCGGAAACGCACCGATCAAGAATCCGCGCGTGGCCGATTCGCAGAAGTGTCTGCGAGTGAGCGGAAAACACAACGACCTCGAGGAAGTCGGAATGGACACATATCATCACACAATGTTCGAGATGCTCGGCAACTGGTCGTTCGGCGACTATTTCAAGCAGGAGGCGATCGACTGGGCATGGGAATATCTTGTCGATGTCCTTAAGCTTAATCCCGAGAATCTCTATGCGACTGTGTTTGAAGGTGCTCCCGACGAAGGTCTGAGCCGCGACGACGAGGCTGCAGGAATCTGGGAAAAACACCTCCCGAAGGATCATATCATCAACGGAAACAAGCATGACAATTTCTGGGAAATGGGCGACACTGGACCATGCGGTCCCTGCTCCGAGATCCATATCGACCTCCGTCCGGAAGAGGAGCGCAAGGCTGTCTCCGGCGCGTCGCTGGTCAATAAGGACCATCCGCAGGTGATCGAGATCTGGAATCTCGTCTTCATGCAGTATAACCGCAAGGCCGACAGCTCGCTCGAACCGCTCCCCGCAAAGGTGATCGACACCGGAATGGGATTCGAGCGTCTCTGCATGGCGCTTCAGGGAAAGACCTCGAACTACGACACCGACGTGTTCACTCCGCTGATCTCGCGCATTGCCGAACTTTCAGGCAAACGCTACGGCGAAGACAAAAAGGTCGACATCGCAATGCGTGTGATCGCCGACCATGTCCGCACTATCGCTTTCTCGATTGCGGATTCACAGCTCCCGTCGAACGCAAAGGCCGGCTATGTGATCCGCCGCATTCTGCGCAGAGCGGTCCGCTATGCCTATACATTCCTTGATCAGAAGCAGGCATTCATGTACCGTCTGATCGACACACTGATCGAGTCGATGGGTGAGGCTTATCCTGAACTTCCCGCACAGCGCGAGCTTATCATGCGTGTCATCAAGGAGGAAGAGGATTCGTTCCTCCGCACCCTCGAAAACGGAATAAAGATGCTCGATTCGGCAATCGCCGCTTCTAAGGCTGCCGGCAAAACCGAAATCTCCGGCAAGGAGGCGTTTGTACTCTATGACACCTATGGATTCCCTCTCGACCTTACGGAGTTGATCCTTAAAGAAAACGGCATGACTCTCGATCAGGCCGGATTCGATAGCGAAATGCAGGCTCAGAAGGAGCGTGCCCGCAATGCGGCAGCTATGGAGACCGATGACTGGACCGTTGTCAATGAGGGCGATCCTGAGTTTGTCGGCTATGACTTCACTTCTGTTGAGACTCCGATACTCCGCTATCGTAAGGTGAAGCAGAAGAAGGGTGAGTATTATCAGGTTGTTCTCGCACGTTCTCCGTTCTATGCCGAGATGGGTGGCCAGGTAGGCGACCGCGGCACACTGACCGCTCCAGATGGAACCGTATGTGAAATCTATGACACAAAGCGCGAGAACGGAATGGGTGTCCATCTGATGAAGGATCTGCCTGCAGATCCTTCGGCGATCTTCACGGCCGCAATTGACACAAAGGCCCGTCAGGCAACATCGGCCAATCATACGGCCACTCATATCCTTCACCATGCGTTGCGTCAAGTGCTCGGAACCCATGTGGAACAGAAGGGTTCGTTCGTCTCGCCCGATTTGCTTCGCTTTGACTTCTCTCATTTCCAGAAACTTACTCCGGAAGAGATCAGCGAGGTCGAACATCGTGCAAATGCAATGGTGCGTGAGGCGATTGCCCGCGACGAACACCGTCACATGCCGATTGCGGAGGCCCGCGAAATGGGTGCGATGGCTCTGTTTGGCGAAAAATACGGCGACGATGTCCGTGTGATCCGCTACGGCGACTCTGTTGAGCTTTGCGGTGGAACCCACGTTGATAATACCGGCAATATCGGTATGATCCGTATCGTTTCAGAAAGCAGCATCGCAGCCGGCATTCGTCGAATCGAGGCTATCACAGGCGAGGCTGTGGAAAATGCTCTCGACGAAATGTTCAGAACGATCCGAGAGGTCGGCGCTTTGTTCAATAATGCTCCGGATGTTGTCAATGCAGTGCGTCGCGCTGTTGCAGAGAATGCCGATCTCCACAAAGAGGTCGACGAGTATTTCCAGGAGAGAATCAACAATATCGCGTCGAATCTTCTTGAGAAATCGAGTCAGGCCGGCGATGTGAAGCTTGTGACTCTCAAAGGGGTGCGCATTCCGGATCTTGTTAAGGGCGTGGCCTTTGCAGTGCGTGCGGCTTCGCCTCAGAACACGGTCTTTGTTGCAGCTACATCCGACGTCTCGGGCAAACCGCTTCTGACAGTGATGGTCACCGACGATCTCGTCAAGAATGCCGGACTCAACGCATCGCAGATTGTCCGCGAAGCAGCCAAAAAGATCAAAGGCGGCGGTGGCGGTCAGCCCGGTTTCGCTCAGGCCGGCGGCAAGAATCCTGAAGGTCTGACTGAGGCGTTCGAGGCAATGGTCGCATCTGTTTCCTGATCAGTCATGCATTGCCCGGCCGACAGCTATGGAGGCCTCGGATGATACAATAAACCGAAGCGCAGCCGGATCATGCGGCTGTGCTTCGGTCGTTTTTTTGGATTCTATGCAGGAATTCAGTAACTTTGCGATAAACCTTTTTGCAACAGTCTCTGTCATCAGTGACTGATGTTGCCAACAGAATTGATACGATTATGAAAACTTTGAGATATTTTCTTGTTCCCATCTGTGGGTTGTTGCTGATGTTTTCGGCATGTAAGAAGACTGAAACTGCGGAGATCGGTGCGCTGGCATGTCGCACAGCTTCCGGTCAGCCGGCATTCGTGAAGGCGGATGGGGAGCTTCTGGATCTGCATCTGACCGACCTGGCTGTCGGACCTCTTGTCAATGGCTATTTTACGGCAGCCACTTCCGACGGGGTGGCCGTCTATCATATGACTCCGGATGGGCCTGAAATTGTTGAAGGGCTCTCGGGATTGCGCTCAGCTGGCTTCATGGCCTACGGCGTGATGCCGGTCTGCCGTCCCGGCCGGCATATCGAGCTTGTCGACGCCGAGGGCGTGACGGTGGCTTCGGTCGAATTGCCTAATGGAGAGGTCACCGAGTCCGCTCCAAGCTTCGTTGAGGGAGTGCTCGCGGTCACAACCGATTCCGGATTGTCCGGACTGATTGACACAAAGGGTAATTTCATTGTGTCTCCCCGCTTTGCTTCATTAGGGCCGGTATCCGACGGGATGATGATCGCGATGACCGATGCCGAGACCGACAACGGAGGAATGGCACAGCTGTTTTCGGTCATTGACGTGAAGGGCAATGTGGTCTTTCCGTTTCCTGACTCAATGGTCCCTGTCTGTGAGACTGTTTCCGAGGGGAAAATCCCTGTCAGGACAGCTTCCGGTTTTGCGGTGGCTGACGTTACCGCCGGCGGCGCTCTTACTCCTCTTCCCGCTTCGGTGCGCCGGATTGAGGATGCCGCCGACGGGCTGATTGTATTCCGCGATTCATCCGGTAAACGCGGATTGATGGATTATTCCGGAAAAGTTATTATCGCGCCTGTCTACAGTGTGCTGCGCATTGGACCGGGTGGATCTGTGGTGGCAAGCGACGGAACGGCCTGGTCATTGATCGGTCGCGACGGCACAGAGATCTCGTCATTGCCCGAATTTACTATCGTATCGCCGGCTCCCCGCGCTGCCTATGCTGCCGGTTTCACTTTTGTCGGACGTACTGCTGCCGGATTCTGGCTTATCGGTGAAAATGGCGAGAAGGTCAACTCTTCTCCGTTAGAGTCGGTTGACTACAGCCGTCTGCTGACGCAGAAGGTGACGACCGATTATCCGGTCCGGACGGCTCCTGTCGAATTGCCCGGCGAGGAGGATGCTGTCGGTGACTGACCGGATGTCGGGGCCTTTACTGTATGGCGGTGGCACAATGTATTACTAAATAAGATGTTATATGAAGGTGCTTTTCAGGATGTTTGTGGCCATGGCGAGTCTTTCCGTGTTAGGGGCGTGTTCAGTCGGTTCTCCCGGGGCTGTTTCGCCTGTTGAATGTACGTATGACTCTCTCGGCCCGATTGTGGTCACCTATCTTCCGGCAATTGAGAGTGACAGTGTGAGGAACTGGGGATTGGTCAGGCCGGACGGCACCATGTTTGTCAGCGACCGCTTTGAGTCATCGCCTTCGGCTGTTGTCAACGGTTTTTTTTCGCTTAGAGAAGCTGACGGAATCAGTGTGTGGCGCTCTCTTCCGACACCGGCTCCGGTCGAGGGCCTCCGCGGTCTGATCGCGACCGGAATCATGTCGGACGGTCTGATGCCTGTGGTCCGTAAGGGAAAGCGGATCGAGCTTATCGACGGTGACGGTACTGTCCGGATGGAGCTGACCTCGATAGATGGACGCGAGATCGTCAGGTCTGCGCCATACTTTGTTGACGGGGTGCTCGCTGTCTATACTCAGGATGGTTTCTGGGGCGGGATAACCCGCAACGGAGAGATGGCATTGGAACCTGTCTATGACTCCATGCCTCTTTTCAGTGAGAATATAGCAGCTGTATGCCGTACGGTTGAGGAGCAGGTCGACAGTCTGACCATTCGCAAGCGGAAGCAATATTATCTTGTCAATACTTCCGGAAAGGTAATTTTCACGTTTCCACGTGATGTGTTGCCGAAGGGCACTGTCCGCGACGGGCGGATCGTGATTGAGACTGCTGGCGGACATCTTGCCATGCTCGGTGTCTCCGGACGAATTTCCGATCTGCCTCCGAAGGTGAAGTCGGTCGGTGAATTCAATAGAGATTATGTAGTCTGGTCCGACCGTTCGTCTCAGGTCGGGTTGCTCGACGGTTCGCTCTATGAGCTGGTCGGCCCGCGTTTCCGGTCGATCACGCTTGCAGACAGCAACCGTCTGCTTGTCAAGGGTGGCGACGGCCGTTATGCCGTCACAGACAGTGTCGGACAGGCAAAAGTGAAGCTCAGCGGCTTTGACCGCGTCAGCTATCTCGGCTCGATGGGCCACGGGATCGTTTCTCCTTTCCGTCTGGTCGGCGAGGGGTATGCCGGAGCGGTGATGCTCAATCTGCGCGGCCACAGACTCGGAATCGGGCCGTTCCGATTATTGTCGACTTCGTTGAGTCTGCTTGATGATGACTGTGTCCATTCCGACTATTTCAATTCGCAGGCAGCGGCTCATGCGCTGGTGGCTCCGCTGACCTCCGAAGGGTGGGGGTGTGCTTCCATCGGGATGGTTATCGGTCAGCTTGCTGGAAAACTCGATGAGTCGAATGCCGGTGAGCCACGGGTTTGTTTTGCTCGTGATTCGCTCTATGGTTGCACGGTTGAGGCTGTCGCTTTCAGCGACCGCAGGATGGCGCTTGATTCGATTGCCGGTGACAGCCTGAGAGTGTTCTATCCCGACTCGGCGGCGAGAGTGAAATCGCTGCGGGTCGATGGGCTTGTGCCTCCGCGGAAGTTTTCCGATATTGTGCGACATGCAGCGCCTGAATTGGTTGAGCGAGGCTATCGTGCAGAAAAACTCCGGGATGAGTATGCGGTCTATGCCTCCGCGTCCGCGATTGTGATTCTGGTGCCTGACAGCGAGCTGCGGGGTGTCTGTCTTTATGTCATGGACCGCAGCCTTTATGAATCTGAAGGTCCGCGGATTATTGCCGAGGCGGAACGGACATGCCGCAGGATGTCGGGATCTGATAAAAAATCTGTGCTATGAGAAAGATAGGATTGTTTTCATCATTGTTGTTTATGTTGGCGGGTTGCTCGGGTTTCTCGAGTGTGCCGGAAGTTGATTATATCCCAGAGAAGATTGTGGTCGATCAGTCGTGGGGGCTGGTGGATGCCAGGGGTGATCTGCACGCCGACGGTCAGTATGCGGGAGAGATTTCGCCTGTCGTCAACGGATTGTTTTCGGTTCGGAACTCGGCAGGAGTTGTTTCTGTATGGAGAGCTACGCGAAAGCCGGTGGTTGTCGGAGAGCTGACGGGGCTGCGTGCCGCCGGTTACTTTGCCGAGGGGCTAATTCCGCTGATTGATTCGGACGGGGCAATCAGAGTTGCCGACGGTTTCGGCCGCACGAGATTCGTCATGACCGATTTTGCGGGAGAAAAAGTGTCGGGATGCGCCGCACGTTTTTCCGACGGCATGCTGTCGGTCTGTACGGAGTCGGGTCTGTGGGGGGCTGTCGACCGGCAGGGCAATCAGGTCATAGCGCCAGAGTATCTTTCAGAATTTGAGTTTTTTGACGGCCATGCGGTTGTCATGGCGGAAACGATGTCTTTGTCGGGATCGACCGAGCAGATCAGAATAATTGACAAATCCGGCTGCGAAACCTTCCGGTTCACTCCCTCGATCTGGCCCGAAGGCCGGATGTCGGCATCCGGCTGGATTGCCTACGGAAGCCCGGGCGGCTACGGCATTGTCAATGCTTCGGGGCGTCGGCGTGCTTTGCCTCCGACAGTCTGTGGCATTCATGATTTTGATGACTCCTCTATTATATATATAGCTGATGGAGGCTATCGGGGTCTGATGTCAATGGACGGCAAGATCATTCTCCCACCCCGTTACAATTCGCTCGACTATGGTGCAATGGGGCTCATGCTCGCGTCTAACTCCCAGCGTTATCTGCTGATCGACCGCGACGGCAGGATCGTGAGCGATTTCGACCGGGCCGACGAGGTCGTCTCGTTTGAAGCTCTGTCGAGAATCGGCATGAGAAGCCGGTTCGGTTATGCGGCACGGTTCGGCGCTTTGTGGGCTCTTTATGACGTTTCAGGGAATAAGGTGGGAAATTATGAATTTTCGTGGCTCGATATTTCTCTTATTACCGACGTCCTGCAGCCGCTCAATGTCGCGATGCCGATTCAGTCTTCCGGAGTCGGTCTGACGCATGGGATCGAGCAGTTTGTCCCCGACAGCGTCTCGGTCATCCCGGATTCACTCATCGACATGGCGATCGGAGAAGCGGATTCCGATTCTGTAATGCACGCAAGCATGTAGTAGAAAAAAGGAGAATCCTTAGCTTAAAAGTCGAAAAAGGTTGATTGATGTGGTGAATTTTTACAATTATTAACGGAGAAATAGCATACCAACAAAAAAAAACTAATTTTTATTTGCGGATTAAAAAAAAGGTAGTAACTTTGTATCGTTTTTGAAGCTAAAAAAATTGTTTTATTATTAAATCGAAAAAAAACGAAAATGAAAAAGTTAGTTTTATTATTCGCTGTTGTATTCGGCGCTTCTCTTTTCTCTTGCAACGATGCTAAGAAAGCTGAAACTGCTGCTGACACTACTGCAACTGAAACTGTAGACACAACTGCTGCTACTGTTGATTCTGCTGCTGCTACTGTTGATTCTGCTGCTGTTGTTGACTCTGCTAAAGTTGACACTACTAAAGCTGCCTAAGTAGAAGCTACTTACAACAGACGTAAGAATTAAGAGCCAATTCCCAAAGGAGTTGACTCTTTATTTTTTTATGCACCTGCATGTCCGGTTGACTGATATGCAGGTGTGTTTTGTTTATATGGACAGGGACTTAATAGCCAGAACGGTATTTTTCGTGGTCGATGTCTTCGAGGATGGAAAGGTAAGAGGCGTAGCGCGACAGTGCGATGAGACTGTAGTCGAGAGCCTGACGGACAGCGCATCCGGGTTCGTGAGTGTGGGTGCAGTTGCCGTAGCGGCAGTTTTCAGACGCTGCGAAGATCTCCGGAAAGAAGTGGGCGACTTCATATTTGTCATAGTCGATAGTGCCGAAACCTTTGACTCCGGGGGTGTCGATTATGTAGCCTCCGCCGGGTAGCGGAAACATTTCCGAGAATGTGGTCGTGTGCATTCCGGTCAGGTGGGTCTGGGAGATTTCTGCGGTTCGCAGGTCGAGACCGGGAATGATTTCGTTGATTAGTGACGATTTGCCGACTCCGGAATTGCCTGACAGAAGAGTCGTCTTGTTGGAGAGGGTTTTTCTGACTTCTTCGATGCCTGTTTTCTCGAGGGCAGATGTGTGGATGACTTTGTAGCCGATCGATTCATAGAGATATGTGACAGCGTCGAGCAGTTCGCGCGATTCCTCATCGTCAATCAGGTCGGTCTTGTTGATGACGATCACCGATGGAATCCGATAGGCTTCAGCAGTCGATAGAAAACGGTCAATGAATGTCGTGGAGGTGACGGGATGGGTCAGAGTGACGATCAGCAGAGCCTGATCAAGATTGGCCGCAATGATATGCGCCTCTTTCGACAGATTGCTTGCCCGTCGTATGATATAATTTTTTCTCGGTTTGATTTCAACAATATATGCAGTTCCGTCAGTCCCTTCGCTGATCACGACTCGGTCTCCGACGGCAACAGGATTGGTGGTCCTGATACCTTTCAGTCTGAAACGTCCTTTTATCTTGCAGTTGACTTCGCGGTTGTCGTCGGTCTTTACGGTGTACTGACTGCCGGTGTTACGGATCACGAGAGCTTCCATATATAATTTCTGTCGGGCGGTGGTTGGATAGGTTTTCTACACAACAAAGTCCGGACAGATGATTGTGTCAGGACTTTGCTGGATAAGTTGAAATAATGTGACAATAGTCTGTTATTGCACGAGGCTGACAAGAATTTCTTTCTTTTCTCCGTCTGTTTCGCTGAACATGACTTTGTTTTCGCGCGCAAGCCATCCGAGAGCTGCGTAGACTTCTTTCTCTTTCAGTTTGGTGATCTTTTTGATCTGTTTGAGTCCGAGCGCTTCAACTTCGTTGAGTGCGTTCCAGACCAGTCCTGCCCAAAAGCCAATAGTGTCTGTAGTCATTTTAATAAGAATTTTAGTTTGTGAAATGTCTGTTAAACAAAATAATAATTACGTTAAATAGCTATTTTCGTGCAAATGTACGAAAAAAACGTAATATTCAATCAATTATCCTAACAAATAAGTGTCACAAAAGGTTTCAGACATCTCTTTTCCATTTTTTTCGTAGTTAATCTAAACGGTTTCTCAGAGCCCGAGGGCTTTTATTCGTGATGAACTGATTCCGTAGAGCCGGGCTTTTTCGGCGTCGGCTTTCGCGTCGTCGGGGCGGTAGCGCATTTTGTTGAGAAGAGCCCGATAGAGAAACAGTTCGCCGTTGGTCGGGTCGAGTTCCAGACCGCCAGCAATGTCGGCCGAAGCTTCGGGCAGCATGTCGGACATAAGGTAGCACAGGGCGCGGTTGGAGTAGTTTTCTGCATCGGGGTGCTCTCCGATCAGCGTGGTCAGGATCGGAATCGCTTCAGAGTAGCGGCCGGTGTAGGTCAGCAGTGTTGATTCGGCGATAAGCGACTGTTCCTTGCCGGGAAATTCGCGTTTCATGAAATCGATGTCGGCGGCACACTGTTCGGTGTCTCCGCTCTGGAGGCTGATCATGGCGCGATAGAAGCGAGGCTCGATCAGCGATGAGTCGAGTTCGATCGCCCTGGAATAGTCTTTGCGGGCTTCGGCAAGGCGTCCCATTGCCGAGAGTACGCGGGCGCGGTTCTGGAGCACTGTGACCGACGCCGGGGCAATCCGGCTGGCGGTAGAGAGGGTTTCGAGCGCGAGCGAATCGCGTCCTGCATAGAAATGCATCATGCCGAGATTTGACATCAGAAGCACGTTTGAGGGGTTGGCGGGCTCGAGTTTCATCGCTTCGTTGAGACGCTGTGCTGCCTCGTCCCATTTCATCTCTGAAATTGCTTTATCGGCTTGTTCGACGAGGGAGTAGTATTCTTCTGACGGCTCAATGGCCAATGCTGAAAAGATGGCTGTCGTGACAGCTGCGAATAAAATGATAATGCGTTGCATAAGGGCAAATTTACAATCTGTGGAGGATTGAACCAAGAATGATAGGGATTGTTATAGAAATGTAACACTCTTTTAATATTTCCTTAATCCTGAAACACATATGAAGAACAACACAATTTCTTCGATCGCGTTAGGCATTATTATCATTCTGATGGGTGCGTGTAATAATGATGCATGGGATGAGCTCCCGTCGGCAATCTCGCAGTTTGTCTCGGAATATTTTCCGTTCGGCGAACTGCAGAGCTATACTTCAGAGAAGGGTGTCGAGACTGTCAATATAAAAAACGGGGCTACGCTGGTGTTCAATAGCGATTACGAGTGGACCGACGTCAACGGAAACGGTGAGACTCTGCCTCAGCAGTTTCTTTTCGACAAGCTTCCCTCGAAACTCTATCGCTATCTGGAAGCTATCGAGGCTCAGAATGATGTCTACCGTGTCCGGCGCACATCCGGGCTGATAACCGTGACGCTTCTCGATTCATATCTGACTTATGACCTGCAGAGTGGCGAGATTACTTATCCTGAGGTCGAAGAGAATATCTCACCGAACTTTTCAGCAGCGGAAAACTGAGCGAAAGAATGGCGTTCTGTCCGATCTCGGCGCTGCATTCTGCTGAAAGGGATTCCATCATTGCGTCGAACCATATGAGATCGTAGTGGTTTTCGAAGATTGTCGGTTCGAGGCGTCCCTTGAGCATTCCTGTTTTCCATATGTCTGCGCCTGTCTGAGCGCCGTCAACATAGATTATGTCGAAGCCTCCGTCGCCGTTTCTGACCAGAGCCAGGCTGTAGGTCCCTCCCATGCGGCAGTATCTCGGATCGTTCTGCCGGTCGAGATAGTGATAGAATCCTTCCGGTGCTTTTGCCCGTCCGAGATAATCGCGGAGCGTTTCAATTGTCCAGGATGTCTTTAACTTTTCTGACGGATCGGTCATCCATTCAGTGACGAGCAGCGAGATTTCAGCTTCGCCTTCTGCCTGGATGCCCATGGTCGGATATTTTGGAGGAGGAGTTGTGAACCGTGCTATTTCAACCGGTTCGCCGTCGCCGCCGTAGACAACTGTTTCGCCCTCTTTCAGATCAATTTCGATTCCAAGCGTATTGGCCGCTCGTCCGAGTCCGAATCCGTTTCGCAGCCGTCGGGTCAGAAGCAGCGAATCGCCGGAGGGGGTGTGGCGTTCGACGCTGAACTCGATCGAACGTGAGTCCATTACCTCATCGGGCATCGGGTCGAGGGGGCGGATCGAGACGCGGTTGAATCTGTTTCGTTCGGGATTGATGTCCCATAGAATGCTGATGGCCTGCAAAGGCGAGCCTATGTCGGCTTTAGGCATCCGTGCGCGCAGTTCGAGTGCGGATGCGCGCAGAGCGTCGGAAGCTGGCGTGGGCAGTGCGATGATTGTGTCGGAGAGTGTGCGGATGCTGTCGTGGTAGACGCGGTTGCTGAATTGCGCATGAAGCGTCAGCGGGAGCATGGCGATCGTCGCCGCAAGGAGAGAAACGTGTTTCATTGTTGCGGGTAGGGTAGAGGTTTCTTAATTTTCACCGTTTTTCTGCCGGTCGATAAGCTCAAGGACTCTTCCGACAAATTCTTCGCGGGGCAGATCATATGGAAGCCAGTTGATACGGTGGCCTCTGCGTTCCATTCCGCGAAACCATGTCATCTGGCGTTTGGCAAACTGATGGATCGCAGTTTCGAGCTGGCAGACCATATCCTGGCGTGAGAGCCTGCCGGTCAGGTGGAGCGTCAGGAACTTGTACTCGAGTCCGTAGTAGATCAGATTTTCTGGAGCAATGCCCGATTTCAGCAATCGGTCGACCTCTTCGATCATCCCTTGGTCGAGGCGCGCCTGCAGGCGGTCGGAAATACGGCGTCGGCGTGCGTCGCGGTCTATATCCACTCCGACGATTACAGCGTCGGTCAGCGGGGTCGGATGAGCATCGGCTGCTTTTTCCGGATTGAGGCGATAGTATTCCTCGATTTCAATAGCCCGGATTGCGCGTTTGCACGAATCGACATCCGTTGAATTGTGAAGAGTTTTCATTTCTGAAAGAATCGCCGTCAGTTCTCCGAGCGATTTGTCGGCGAGACGTTCGCGGAGTTCCGGATTCGGGGGGACTTCCGGGAGCAGAATGCCGTTGAGGACAGATTCGATGTAAAGTCCGGTGCCTCCGCAGAGCACAGGGGTCTTTCCCCGGCTTTCGATCGATTCCCGGGCAACGCGTTCGTCGCGAAGATACTCATAGAGGTTGTAGCGGTAGCCGGCAGGACAGATGTCGATCAGATGGTATGGCACAGGTCCGTATTCGTCAAGATCCTTTCCGGTTCCAAGATCCATACCTCGGTAGATCTGGCGCGAGTCGACGCTGATTATCTCTCCGTCAATGGCTTTGGCCACGTCCACGGCGCGTGCGGTTTTTCCGCTGGCGGTAGGGCCGGTAATTACAAGCAGGCTCATCGCTGTCAGATATTGTCGTTGGGTTGAAGTTCTTCGATATAGTTGCCGACACCGTTGATATATTTGCGCCAGATTCTGCGCAGATGATAGAATGGGGTGTCCTGATTGTTGTCGGCTACGTAAAGCCACGTCGGGTCGTTATAATTGACGTCCCAGCTTTTGACATCCTCGATGTGGAATGTCGGGCGATAGTGTTTAATTCTGTAGCGTCTGCGGCCATTGTGGTCATAGGTTTTCCAGGCCATGGCGACAGTGTAGAGTTTCAGCGTTTCGGCGCTCATCAGCGGATTGAGCTGCTTGGCGTTGATCATCTGAGCCAGATCGCGGAACGTGACCCACCTATCGTCGGGGTTTCGGCGTGAATAATCTGCTTTTTCTTCCCGATTGAGAAATGCGAAGAAGTGGAATATGTTGCAGTCGGCATTTCCTGAAATATTCGAGTAGAAAAATCTGATGTCGGCGTTGTCAAGATCTGTTAGATTCGAGAAAATTCTTTCCGCGTCGTTGGTTGAAATTCGTTCGCGGCGCGGGATGAATTCGCTGACAGGCGTGTCCAGATAGGACTTCCCGGGGATCATCTTATCGGCATTCACTTCGGGGGAGCGCAGACATATGAGATTGTCGGCGATGATGAAGAACCGGACCTGAGTCGACTTGCCGTGTCGGGTCGCGCTCCCTTCGAAATCCTGATGATAGTAGCTCCAGATCCCCATGTAACGCATGGCGAAATAGATCGCCGCTGCGACCCAGACGAGAGCCGGTGCCCAGAAGAAGACAAATCGGTCGGGACTCGACAGCGATGAATTGACGTAGGTCAGTCCGTAGTAGCCCCATGCGCAAATGGCGATCACTGAGCTCATGACTGTGCTGACAAAGATCTGGTACTGACCTTCTCGAGTGAAGAGAATTCCGAGAAACCCACGTTCGGCTGGAGTTCCGTGGCGCATTTTACAGTCGCGGCAGAACGACAGGGTTTTCCTGTGGGTGTGGGCCCAGAGTGAAATTATGGCCGTCAGCGGCATGACGATGAGAACGGTGATAAACGGAATGTCCGGATTGATCTCTTCGGGATTGAAAATCCGGTCGACAAACCAGTGGGAATAGCAGAGGTTGATCGCCAGCATTACTGTCCCTGACCAGAACAAGGCCCGGGAAATGACAAATGGATAGACATAGCAGACCGGTAGCCGCCGTGAACGGTTATGTCTGATGAGAATGAATAAAACCAACTGGAATCCGAATGCCACGAACGGCATATATAGAGGCCGGACCCACAGCGAAAGGAGTATCAGCATTGTGACCAGTCCGCTTCCGAGAAGCCAGTTGAGCCATAGAAGAAAGATTCCTTTGCCGTTGTCGAGTTGTCGCTGCATTACTGTCTTTGAGTTCCTTTTCTTAAGTTGATAGTGGCCGGACGGTGCGGACCTGTCCGGAGTGATTCTACATGTTGCGGCGGAAGTAGTCGAGCAGACGCGCGACCACAACCTCGCGGGAGTTGCAACCGTTGATCGAGTGGTTCATATTGGGGAACATGAGCATGTCAATCCACCGGCCCTCGGCCTCGGTCCGAGAGGCATATTGGACGGCATTGAAGAAATGGACATTGTCATCTGCCGTTCCATGCATTATTAACAGCGGAGAGCGCCGATTGTTGATATATGTCATTGTCGAGGCTTCGTCGTAGCCATCCTGATTCTCCTGCGGGGTCAGCATGTAGCGTTCGGCATAGACAGTGTCGTAGAAGCGCCAGTCGGTGACGGGTGCGACCGCAACTGCCGCTGCATAAGGCGCATCGGGCTGCGACGAAGCCATGATTGCTTCATAGCCGCCATAGCTCCAGCCGAAAATGCCGATTCTGGAAGCATCGACATAGGGGAGATTGCCGGCATATCTCGCAGCGGCGATCTGGTCGATCGATTCGTAGTGGCCAAGTCGTTTGTAGACAACGTCCTGAAAAGCTCGTCCGCGGCCTCCGGTGCCACGTCCGTCGACACAGACAACAACAAAGCCGGCTTTTGCAAAATAATTTTCATAACCGATGTGCCAGCGGTCGAGAACTTCCTGCGATCCGGGTCCCTGGTACTGGTACATGATGGCCGGATAGCGTTTAGCCGGATCGAAATCGGCGGGCTTGATAATATAGCCGTTGAGGATCACTCCGTCGCTTGTCATGGTGAAAAACTCTGGCTTCGGGGCCGATTCCCAGCGTTTGGCGTAGGCATTGTTTTCGAGCAGAGTGCGCACTTCTTTCCCTGTCGCGGCAGAGTTGAGTGTGTAGACCGGAGCTTTCGTCGTCGAATTATAGTTGAGAACGTAATAAGATCTGTCGGGCGAGAACGATGCTGACGAGTTGCCTTTTGCAGGTGAGAGCGGGGTCACTTTTCCCTTGCGGTCGACCGAGCTGACCGAACGGTTGATGGCTCCCGAAGCCGTCGAGCAGTAAAAATGGGTTCCGGCGGCATTGCAGCCGTAGTAGGCTGTGACGTCGTAGTCGCCAGAAGTGAGCTGACGCTGGAGTGCGCCTGCGTAGCTGTATTCATAGAGATGTTTGTAGCCGGAGCGTGATGAGGTGATGACGAATGATTCCGGCAGGTAGGCTATTTCTTCATAGGTTGCCGGATCGAGCCATGCTTTCCATTGTTCGACCAGAACCGATTTGCTGACGGTCGAGCGTGGATTGACAGAGAAGAGTTCCATGCGGGTCTGGGCGCGGTTGAGTGTTGTGACCATCAGTCGCTCGGGCGATGCTCCGAATGCGATGCGCGGGATGTATTCCGTCTGAGTGCCGGGGAGAGTGATGTCCTTGATTTTACGGGTCTCTACGTCGTAGGAATGGACGCTTACGGTTGAATTGGTCTGTCCGGCAACCGGATATTTGTATGTGAAGTTGCCCGGATAGAGTGCATATTGCTTCATCGGATCGCATGTTCCTTCGTAGAGAGGAAACGAGAACGACGGAACAGCCTTTTCGTTATATTTCAGGTAGCAGAGCACAAGATTGTCGGGCGACCAGCACATGGAGCTGTTTGTCGAGAATTCCTCCTCATAGGTCCAGTCGGGGATGCCGTTGATGATTTCGTTTCTGCGTCCGTCGGTGGTTACGGCCACTTCAGACCAATAGTCGAGCTTCTTGATGTAGATGTTGTTGTCAGCCGCGAATGCGATCATTCGGCTGTCGGGCGAGAAGATCGGAGCCTGTTGGCGCGGATGCTCTTCGGAAAGAGGCTTGAGCAGACGGGAGCGGAGTTCGTAGATATAGTATCTGGCTGTGAACGAACGGCGATAGATCATCTCTTTGTCGAGATAGACGAGCAGTTTGCCGCCGTCGGGGCTGAGGGTGAATCCTTCGATGTGGCCGAGGGTTGTTTCGCGAGTGTGGCCGAGATCCATAAGAGTCTCGTTTTCTTTTCCGGTTTTGAGATCGTAGCTGACAATACGTCGTCCGTCGGAGCTGATGCCGAGATATCCTGTGCCGTCTGCGGTGTATTGCAGATTGGGGAGAGCGGCGGGCATCTGGGACCCGTTGACGTAGCGTTCGAGCTCAGGATAGTCCTTGACGGAGTTGCTGCCGGCGGCAAATGAGGCGAGCGGGAGTGAGAGCGATGCGAAATATAATAAAACTGAGACTGTTTTCATGAGTCGTGGTAGTTTAAGTGATGATTGGGTTACCAAAGAGTTAGTTGCCGGTCGTCGTCTGGCGTTTCGTTTTTTTTCTGGGGTTCCTTGTAGCCGAAAATTTCTTCGATTTCAGGATCTTTTTTCAGAGGGATCGGGTCGGGGGCCACAAACCAGTCGGTGCTGTCCATCAGTTCGTCGATGGCCGAGATCCTGACTGATTGCTCCGAGGCGGGTTCAACATCTTCCATTCCGGCCAGAGTCACTCCGAATGTCGGTTTTGATTTTCGCTTTTTTTTCCGTTTTTTTGCGACTTTGGTGACCGGAGGAAGATTCGTTTCGTCTTTTTTGTCCTCGCCGGCGTTTTCAGCGGTGGATTCCGGTTTAGGCGAAAGGCTGGCGATTTCTTTTTCAAGAGCCTTGATCCGTTCGCGTAGTTCGTCTTCGGCTTCGGCGTGGAGATAGAGGTTGTTTTCGATTGTTGAGCGCAGCTGTTCGGTTTCGCGGCTCGCAAGCTCGGTTGCCTGTGCGCTTTCGACGAGTCTGCGCTGCAGACTGGCGATTGTTGCGTCGGACTGTTTGATCTCCTGTGTCAGACTGATTACTTTCGCTTCAGCAGCATCCTTCATGTCGCGCAGCGGAGTGAGGCTCTTTTCCATTTCGCGCAGTTCTTCCGTCAGCACTTCGACTGATAGACCGGAGCTTTGGCTGGCGCTCATCTGCTTTTTCAGCTGCTCGAGTTCCTGAGAGTGCTGTCTGGCGCTGTTTTGCAGGTCCGACAGCTCCTTGCGAAGTGATTCGTTTTCGTTGCGCAGCTTTTCTGTCTCTTCGGCTGATGCGGAGTCTTTCCCGGCTGTGCCGGGAGTGTCGGCGCGCAGGCGGGAGGCCATGCTTTTGTTTTCAAGCTGAAGCTGTTCGCGGTCGGCGACAAGCTGTGTGACCTGATTCTCGAGATCGCGGATTCTGTCGGTGAATGCCCGTTTCTGTCGGGTTGCCGAAAGCTGGATGCTCTGCGAGTCTTCCTGCTGCTGCCGGACTGCGTTATATTCCGATTTTAGTTTCATTAGTTCGGCGCCGAGCTGTTGCTGCTTTTCGGCCCATTTATGCTCGCCTCTGCGACATGCGGCGTCGGCCATAGCTGTCATGCGGTCGACGATGTCCTTCTCCATATTCTCAATGATCATTGCGCGCTGGGCTTCGATGTCGATGCATCGCTGCACGAGCTCAGGCTGGTGGCTGTTGAAGTAGGCGAGTACGGCGTCGAAGAGTCCGTCGGCAAGTTTTCGGACAGCTTTCGGGTCAGTAAGCGGAACCGGCTCAAGAGCCGGAGTATCCATCAGAATGTCTGCTGCCGGATACTCTTCCAGCGTAGGGTCCGGATCATCCTCAAGTTCGTCGTCATTGAGTTCTGATTCCAGCTCTTCGTCGTCGCGGTCATATTCGCCAGGAAAACCAAAAGCTCGTTTGAATGAATTTATGAATGACATTGTATTGAATATTTGTTTAGTGGAAGGTGGAGGAGATCAGTTTCCCGAAGAAAGGTCTGTCGGCGCGGGAGAGGCCGGCGCGTCGGGACGGGCTACGACTCCGTGTCCCTTGCGGCCGTCGATGCCGATTGCGAGCGGCGAGTCGAATTCGACGATCCTGATAGTCTCGCTCTCATAGACAGCCTCGCGTGAGTTCAGGTAGTCTACGTTGAATAATCCGTTTTCGGCTCCGGGATCGATTGTGAAATATCCGACTCCGAACGATGTCAGATTCTGGAAGAAGTGGGTTCCCTGGCTCGGTTCGATACGGTAGTTGCCGACGGACGATTCGACAATCAGGCGTGCGTTGGCGATCTGTGGCCATTTGACAGGGATGCCGAGCGATGGGTCGCTCGATCCCCAGCGTCCCGGACCGATGAGAATGTAAGGAATTCCGCGTGCGGTCAGATCACGGTTGATTTTTTCGACTTCGCGTGCGGTCATCGGGTTGTATGATGAGTTGAAAGACTCCGGACGGACGTAGACGATCGTTTTGACATTGTCGATGGTCCCGTGTCCAAGAGCGGTATTTGATCTCAGGATCAGATCCTGGTCGGGCAGCTGCAGCAGATGTTCGTCAACGAGGTCTTTGCGTTCAACGATCGGTCTGATCTGAAGCCAGTAGATTTTCCCTTTTGAATCGGGATTGCCATGTTCGATCATGCCGGCGAACTCGATTTCGACCGGACGGCTCATTTCGCGCTGGCCTGTAGAGAGCATGAAATCGATCGCCATTGAAAGGGGGTAGGCGTCGTGTTTGAGAATGTTGTTGAACGTGACAACGCGGCGTCCTTCGCCGAAATCAGAGTCACGCAAAACGTTGTCGCGGTAGTCGAAGACCGATGTCATGAAGCGTAGCGCGCCTGAGGGGGCGATGTCCTGAATTGATTTTTTCACGATATTGAACCCATCGTCGACCTTGAAGGTTTCGATGTTGCTCATGTCGAGGGCATACATGCGTGTCTGGGTGTCCCGCAGAGCGAGCGACAGCTCCGAGGTCTGAAGAGCATGGGCCGGATGTCGTGGGGAGAAACGTAGACTCAGTCCGCCGTCGACAATGTATTTTCCAAGTCCTACGGCAATTTCCGCCACGCCGTCTTCGGCTGTTTCGTTTCCCAGCGGATAGTAGTTGAGCGAACGTCCGACTCCGGAGAATGAGGGGAAGTAGAGGTCGTTGATCTGCTGGCCGACAACTTCCTGGATAATGACGGCCATTTTTTCCTGATCGATGAGATTGGAGGTGGCGGTCATGTAGGCTTTGCTGTCGGAGTAGAAGACCGAGGCGTAGACTCCTTTGATTGCATCGGTCAGCATCCTGAGCATTTGGGCACGGTTGTCGGTCAGCGGGACCATGTAGGTCGAATAGATGCCGGCAAATGGCTGATAGTGGGAGTCTTCGAGCAGGCTCGAGGAGCGGATTGCCAGCGGTTTGTCGATGACGTCAAACAGAGCCGAGAGATCTTCTCGTATGCGGTCGGGGAGTCTGGCCTGAAGGAAATGGTTAAGAATCGTTGCATCGTCGGCATCGCTGAGGGCAATGGGGTAGAGCCCGTTGGTTGTCATGAACTCGTCGAAGATGTCGGTGCAGAGCACAACCGTGCGGGGAATGGTGATCGTGACGCCATAGAAGTTGTCGCAGATCGGATTCTGCTTGATTATATGGTCAATGAATGCCAGACCGCGACCTTTTCCGCCGAGAGAGCCTTTGCCGATTCTGGCGAAATTGGAGTAGTGGTCGAACCGTTCTTTCCGGAACACTGCGACGACGCCACGGTTTTTCATCTTGCGGTATTTCACGATCAGGTCGAAAAAGAGCCGGCGCACGGCGGGCACTTCGTCGAGCGAATAGAACCGGTGGCGTTTGATGACTTCGGCTATAGGAAAGAGTGCGCGTGAGTAGAGCCACCGCGAGATGTCGTTCATCGAGGCGTGATGAAGCAGCGCTGATGCCGGAATGTCGAAGATGTGATATTGCAGATCTTTGAGAGACGTGATGCGGATCTCCTTGCCGGTCTCGGGGTCGGTCATGACAAAATCTCCGAAACAGAACTGGCGGGAAATAGCGGCACTCAGATCAATCGGAAATTTCTTGGAGTTCTTGTCGATAAACTCACAGTTGATTTCTTTGGCCGTCTGTGCGTTCTGGGATTCTGACGATTCGAGGATGATCGGCAGATAGGGGTTCTCTTTCCTGAGTTCGTTTGCGAGTCTTATGCCGGCCTGTCGGTCCTTTTCTCCGTTGTGGTTGAACGAGACGTCGCTGATGACGCCAAGGAGATTGTCGCCGTAGTTGGAGTAGATCTCCATCGCTTCTTCGTAGTTTCTCGCAAGCATCACTTTCGGACGACCTCTCATTCGAAGCATCTGCTCATGCTCGTTGAGTGCTTCGGTCGACGATTCGTAGCTCTGTTTGAGGAGGTTTTTGTAGATCTGCGGCAAAACAGACGAGTAGAATCTTACGGAGTCTTCGACGACGAGTATCATCTGGATTCCGATCTCGTTGATGTCTTTATCGGCATTCTTTTTGTCCTCAAGCAGTTTTATGATTGCCAGAAGCAAGTCGACATTTCCGAGCCAGCTGAAGACATAGTCGACCCCGGTGAAATCTTCGTTGGCAAGACGGCGTGAAACCTCTTTAGAGAAAGGGGTGAGCACGACTACCGGCATTGTCGGCTGGATTTCCTTAAGCCGTCGGGCGCCGGAAAAGGTCTCGCTGATATCGACCCCCGGCATCATTATGGTCAGACCGAAATGTTTCTCCCTCAAGGTCTCTTCCGCCTTTTCGACGGTCGAGACTTTTGTCACACGCGGGGGAGAGCTGAGATTGAGGTCAACATATTCGAAATAGAGCTGTTCCTCAATGCGGCCGTCCTCTTCCATCATGAACGCATCGTAGGGCGATGCGACGAGAAGGACGTTGAAGATGCGTTTCTGCATCAGATCCTGAAACGCTGTGTCTTTGAGATATAATTGGCTGAGAGCGTCTTCGTTCATAGTCTGCGGATCGGAGAGGGTGTTTAATTAGCAAAGTTAGTGAAAAAAGCCAACATTTCCTTTCTTTTGCTAAAAAATGTAGCCGTTATGTAACAAATTGTTCCGCTATGCAGCCGGTCTGGTTGTGGGCGCCGATCATAACCGCGTCCGCCGGAGACTCCCAGTCTGAGTCTCCGGCGGACGGTAGATTGTGGTTGAGGATGGAATCAGATCGGATTCTCTCCGATAAAACGCTCTACGTCGAGTGCTGCGCGGCATCCGCTGCCGGCAGCGGTGATCGCCTGACGATAGTGCGGGTCGGCGACATCGCCGGCGGCAAACACACCCGGAATATTTGTCGATGTGTGTGGTGCGTCGGTTACGATATATCCCTGTTCGTCGAGTGTGATCTGTCCGGCAAGGACCTCTGTGTTGGGACGGTGTCCGATAGCAAGGAAAAATCCGTCGATAGTCAGTTCGTAGACGCGTTCCTTGTCTGTTCCCTTGAATTCGACCAGACGGGCACCTTCAAGAAATTCCTCACCGTAGAGCCCGATGGTGTTGGTGTTGAAGAGAACGGTGATGTTCGGTTTGTCGAAAACGCGTTGCTGCATCACTTTTGATGCGCGCAGGTAGTCTTTGCGGACGATCAGGAAGACTTCTTTGGCGAGATTCGACAGGTAGAGGGCTTCTTCGCAGGCGGTGTCGCCGCCTCCGACAACTGCCACTCTCTTGCCGCGGTAGAAGAATCCGTCGCAGGTAGCGCATGCCGATACGCCCATGCCCATGTAGCGTTTTTCGTCGGCAAGATCAAGAAATTTCGCCGATGCGCCAGTCGATATAATGACTGTTTCGGCTTCGATTTCAAGACCGGAGTCGGTTTTGATGTTGAACGGGCGCTGAGAGAAGTCGGCTGAGGTGACGAATCCGGAGCGGATGTCAGCGCCGAAACGTTCGGCCTGACGGCGCATGTCGTCCATGAGGCCCGTTCCGGTGGTTCCTTCCGGATAGCCGGGGAAGTTCTCGACGTCAGTAGTGATTGTCAGCTGTCCTCCCGGCTGGTTTCCCTCGATCACGATCGGATTAAGATTGGCGCGGGAAGTGTAGAGAGCTGCTGTGTATCCGGCCGGGCCGGAACCTATGATAAGGCATTTTGTCTTGATTGTGTTTTCTGCCATAATCTGTTATTTGTTTGTTTTTTAGAGAGAGAATATGTTGCTGGGATGAAACGTAAAAATAATTTTACCTTAAATCAACAATTTTCACGTCGGGATAGTTTGGTGCGTAGAACTGGAAGGCCTTGATGTTATAGGCGGGACCGGTTGTGACGGAGTTGAGAATGATTGTGACCTGCTGTTTCGAGCTTGTCACGAGCTGGATCTGGGTCGGCATGAGGGTCGACTCACTGAGGGTGACGACGGCTGACTGCACTTCGTTTTTCGGATCTTTTGCCTTCAGTTCGAGTTTGGCGAAGCCTTTGGGGGCTGTCAGTGTCTTGGCGTTGAAATTGCTGCGGAAGGAGTTGATGATGACAAACGGATTGATCTGGCTTAGCTCGTCGGGGGTCGGCTCGGTGACGGTCACTTCGTTGTCCTCTTTGTTGTAGGACCATTGGGTTTTGCCGTCATACCAAGTCAGAATCTGCGGAGAGGTCATCGAGAAGCGGTCGCCGCAAAAGGAGATGCGCCCTGAATATTTGTTGCCTGAGACGGAAATGTTGTAGGCAGCCGAAATTGAAGGTGAGGAGGTGAATTTGGCGGCGGCACGGTCAAGGATTTCAAGAGCGTTGCCTGTTGCCATTGCCGAGAGGGCGATAAATGAAAGTGCGAGTGAGAGGAGGAATGATCGTTTCATGTTTTATAAACAAATTTGAATGAGGTTGGTTTGAGTCAGGATTGGGTGGGGGAGGGGAGGTTATCTGGATGTTTCGAGATTGCGCTCAAAAGAGTACATGTCCATCAGCACGGCACGTGGTTTTCCGCCCATTGCCGGTCCGACGACGCCGGCCATCTCGAGCTGGTCCATGATTTTGCCTGCGCGCGGATAGCCGATGTTGAATTTTCGCTGGAGCGATGATGTCGATCCGATTCCCTGTCCGATTACTTCGCGTCCGGCGTCGGCGAAGAGCGGGTCGCGGTCAGTCAGCGATCCGGCGCCCGCGCCGCCTTCCGATGCCGTAAGTATTTCCGGGAGTTCATAAGCGGCCGGATAGCCCTGCTGCGATGCGATATGGTTGCAGATAGCTTCCACTTCAGGTGTGTCAATGAATGCGCACTGCACTCGGTCGATAATACCGTTGCGCGAAATCAACATGTCGCCGCGTCCGATCAGCTGTTCGGCTCCGGGACGGTCGAGAATCGTCTGGGAGTCATTGCGCTGGGTCACGCGGAAGGCTATACGTCCCGGGAAGTTAGCTTTTATGACACCGGTGATCACATTGACCGACGGGCGCTGGGTCGCAAGGATGACATGGATTCCGATTGCGCGCGCTTTTGCGGCCAGACGCGAGACCGGAGTCTCGATCTCTTTTCCGACTTTTGTCAGGATAAGATCGGCGAACTCGTCGATGACAACTACGATATAAGGCAGATAGCGGTGGCCTTTTTCCGGGTTGAGGCGTCGCTGAGAGAATTTTTCGTTGTATTCGACAATGCCGCGCACGCCTGCCTCGGAGAGGAGTGTGTAACGGTCTTCCATCTCCTTGCAGAGGGAGTTGAGTGTGGTCACAACGTTTTCCGGCTCAAGGATGATCGCGCTTTCCTCTTCAGGCAGTTTGGCAAGGTAATGGCGTTCAATGCATTTGTAGAGGCTGAACTCGACTCGTTTCGGGTCGACCATGACAAATTTGAGTTCGGCCGGATGCTTGCGGTAGAGCAGTGAGGCTATGATTGTGTTGAGCCCCACTGATTTACCCATACCGGTGGCACCGGCGACAAGCAGGTGAGGCATTTTTGCAAGGTCGGTCACATAGACATCGTTGGATATGGTGCAGCCGAGCGCAATAGGGAGCTGGGCTTTTGATTCCCGGTAAGCGCGCGACGAGAGGATCGACAGCATGCTGACAATACGGGGCTTTTTGTTGGGCACTTCCATGCCGATGGTGCCTTTGCCGGGAATGGGAGCGATGATTCGGATGCCCATCGCGGCAAGGCTCATGGCCACGTCGTCGCCGAGACGTTTGATTTTCGAGATTCTGACGCCGGGAGCGGGGACAATTTCGTAGAGCGTGATTGTCGGGCCTATGGTTGCCGAAATGCTCGAAATCTCTACACCGTAAGAGCGCAGAATGTTGATGATTCTGACTTTATTGGCTTCCTGCTCATCTTCGTCGACTGTTGGACCGTCGTTTTCAATCTCTCTGAGGAGATCAAGACCGGGGAAGCGATAGTGAGAAAGGTCGGCCCGAGGATCATAAGGGGTGTCTGGCTGATCCGGAACTATTGTTTTCGGAGTCAGATCGACTGTGGCAGACTCTGCCTGTGGTTCGATTGTCTCTTCCTCATCTTCATTTTGTTCTTCAATTTCAGGGGCACTGATGGACATTTCCGGGTAGCCGGAATTGTTGTCCGGGCTTTCTGCGTCGGTCTGTTCGGGGAGGATTTCGGTGTGCGACGCCGTTGTGTCGAGTGTCAGTGTGAGTGCTGTTGTCCCGGTCGGTCTGAGGCTGATTGAGGCCTCGGTTTCTGCAACTGCGGGAACTTCCGTTTCGGTTTCTGCGTCCGATGTTTCATCGGCCGCGGTTTCCGCCACGGGTTCTTTCGCAGATTCGATGCCGACCGGTTCTTCCGACGTCTCTTCGACCTCGGAATATTCAGTCGGAATTCCGGAAAACAGAGGATCGTCGAGGCTCGCAACGAGGGGAGTGTAGAGTTCGTCAAGCGGAACGGGTCTGGGCGCTGTTTCAGGCCTGCTGTCGATCGGACTGTCAGTCGAGGGTGCAACCTGAATCGGTTGATTTTCGTCCACGGCAGAAGGAGTTTCCACAGGCTTGGTCACTGGGGGCTGAGTCGCAGCAACCGCAGTTTCTGTAACCGTAGAAGCCGCATCCGGGGATGTGGCTGCGGAAACCGTTTCAGCCTCTTTTTTCGCCTCTTCACGTTTCTTTCTGGCTTCTTTTTTCTTAAGCAGCTGTTCGGCTCGCGCCATTTCCGCTGCTCTCTGTGCCTGTTGGCGGATCTCGGTCTGACGGGCTGCTTCGATGGCGGCATCATGACGCTCTGCCATACGCGATTTGAATCCGATAAGTGCTTTGACGAGATGTCCGAAGAAAAATGCCAGCGGCTTTATGAAGATCAGTATGATTGCTGTCAGCATTGCTATGGAGACGGCCACTGCGCCCCAGAGCGAAGCATTCTCAATCAGAAAGCGGTTGATGAAATAGCCATGTTCTCCACCCCAGAATGTCGGGCTGACGGTGTTGTAAGTGATCAGTCCGACGATCAGTGACAGTGCAATAGCCGTTACAAGCGATTTGAATGTCAGAGACCAGAACCTGACGCGGCACAGACGGACCAGCGAAAGTCCGAGTGCGCCAATATAGCCGATTATGACAAACCCACCCAGTCCGAGCCATCGGTAGACGAGGAAGTGTGACATGAATGCACCAAACCATCCGGTGGTGTTTTTGACCGTTGCTGCGCGGGTTTTGAGAATGTCGGCCGTCGTGTTTATCAGTGCGCTCTGGTCCGCGCTGCTGTTTGAAATGTAGGAAATCGACGACAGCAGCAGGTAGGTAGCGAAGAGAAGAAACAGAACGCCGAGGAAGATCCTCAGACGTCCGTCTTCGAAAAACTTCGAGAATCCGTTGAGTGAGATGTTTGGGGTGCTGAAGCCCGAAGTCTCCGGTTGCCGTGCAGCCGAGGCCGAGGGGCGCGCTGTCTGTTGTGGCTGCTGAGGTGGCACGGAAGCCGGCCTGGAGGCTGCCCTGGTGCGGCGCGTTGCCTGTCGCGGTGCGGCCGTCTGCTGCTGCACAGAACTATATACGGAATTTTCTTCCGGTTCCGACGGGGCATAATGAATCTCATCGTCCGGCACCAATGGCTGATTGGCCGGTTCGATATCCTCGAGCGGCAGCGAATCGCCGGCAACAGCCTGACGTTTGCGTTCGCGTCGGAGTTCGGAGGGATCGTAGAGATCGGGTGAGAGTTCGAATGAATCCATCTGGTTTTGGTCTTGAAATGGGCTGCTTTGCAGTAAATCAGCGGGAGAGTGATGCGAGGTCAGTGATGGTTTTGGCAGGATCCGGTGCGCCGAAAACGAAGTTGCCGGCAACGAGGATGTCGGCGCCTGCTTCGACTGTTGCGTGTCCGGTCTCGAGGTTTATTCCTCCGTCGACTTCGATTTCGGTCTTCAGCCCGCGGGTGTCGATCATCTTTCTGAGTCGTACGAGTTTTCTGAGAGTAGAAGGAATGAATTTCTGAGCGGCGAAGCCCGGATTGACAGACATGAGCAGAACCATGTCGAGCGATTCGATGATGTCTTCGAGCATTTCAACCGGTGTTGACGGATTGAGGGTGACGGCGGCTTTCATTCCGGCATCGTGAATCTGCTGGACGACACGGTTGAGGTGGGTGCATGCTTCATAGTGGACGTTCATGATTGCGGCGCCGCAATCGCGCACCTGACTGACGTAGCGGCCCGGATCGACAATCATCAGGTGGACGTCAAGCGGTTTCTGCGCTTTTTTGTTGATTGCCTGCATGACAGGGAATCCGAATGAGATGTTGGGGACGAAAACGCCGTCCATCACGTCGATATGAAGGAGCTCCGCGTCGGAGCTGTTAAGCATTTCAAGATCCTGGTCGAGATTGCCGAAATTGGCTGAAAGAAGTGAGGGCGAAACTTTAGTCATTGTCAGAAATTTCTGAATTTGAGATGAAAATAAATGATTGGAGAGAGTGAGGTTATGCCTGTTTTGGCTTGAATGCGTTGTAGAGGATGAAACCGACGCAGATGACTCCGATCGCGAGTCCGGCATAGGTCAGATACTGATTGTATTCCTCGACGGCCTCATAGAGCGCGCTGCGCGACACAACCGTTCCGAGCCAGTAGCCGAGGCCGGTCAGAACCAGATTCCACACTGCGGCGCCAAGCGTCGTGAAGAGCATGAATTTCCAAATGTTCATTTTCGATATGCCTGCAGGAATGGAAATCAGCTGGCGGACTGCGGGAATAAGTCGGCCGAAAAAGGTCGAGACGGCTCCGTGGTCGTCGAAGTAGCGTTCGGCTTTTTCTACCTTTTTACGGTCGATCAGCAAGGCGTGGCCGAATCGCGAGTCTGCGAAGCGATAGACGAGCGGCCGTCCAATCCACATTGACAGATAATAGTTGATCAGGGCTCCGCCGAGAGCTCCCGCTGTCGCGATCAGTAGAACAGCTATGACATTCACCTCGTCGGAGGTGCAGGCGAGATATGCTGCCGGCGGCACGATCACTTCCGAGGGGAACGGAATGAAGGAACTTTCAACAATCATCAGAAGGAAAACCAGAAGGTAGACCATCATCGGGGTTGCGGAAAGAAATGTGTCGATGATTTCGGCCGGATTGACAATGGCCAGCATCGTGAAATCGAGAATCATATGGCTGCGGGGAATGTTAGGTTATAGTTTTTTCTATCGGATAGCAAAGTTACTCATTATAATTCAAAGTTCATAATTCTAAACTGACAATTTACAATTCTAAACAGTCGCGCCTTTTTCGAGGACTTGCGCGACACCTGATTTCCATGTGCGAACGGACAGAATCGTGGCTGACATCGGATCGGGATGGCTGTTCCGGGTTTATTCCTGTGGTTGTTTTTGAGCAGCGGAGTTTTGATGTTGGAGAGAATTTTGCTATCTTTGCGAAAAATTTCTCAATATAACAACGTAGAAAATCGTATGATTAACTCTCAAGACATCAAGAACGGCACTTGCATCCGCATGGACGGCCGCCTCTATTTCTGTGTGGAATTCCTCCATGTAAAACCCGGTAAAGGCAACACTTTCATGCGCACTAAGCTCAAAGACGTTGTTGACGGCCGCGTGATCGAACGTCGTTTCAACATCGGTGAGAAACTTGAAGACGTGCGTGTTGAGCGCCGCCCCTTCCAGTACCTCTATGCCGACGGCAGCGACGATATTTTCATGAACAACGAAACCTTCGAACAGATACCCATCAGCAAGGAACTTGTGACAGGCGCTGCATTTATGAAAGAAGGCGACACTGTTGAAGTTGTCAGCGACGCTTCGACCGAAACTGTCCTCTATGCTGAAATGCCGATCAAGACGGTTCTTAAGGTGACATACACCGAACCGGGTCTGAAAGGTGACACTGCAACCAACACTCTCAAGCCTGCTACCCTTGAAACCGGTGCGGAAGTGCGTGTGCCTCTCTTCATCAACGAAGGTGAGCTTCTCGAAATCGACACTCGCGATGGCTCTTACATCGGTCGTGTGAAAGCCTAAATCCGATTCGGGTTTATTCGACCCCATAAAAAAACTCCGGCAAGTCAGACTGTCTGACCTGCCGGAGTTTTTTATGTTCTTTCTTAAGAACTGTTTAAATCTACTCCGAAAAAATTCTATAATTTTAAACTGCTTCTCAGAGGATGCCGATATGGCGGAACATCTTAACATAGTAGGCGGCTTTTTTCTCCAGCGCAAGCGGGTAGGCCCGGCTTGTCGACGGCATACGCCAGATCTCCGGATCGCCGCCGGCATTGACCATTTCGCCCATTCCGGGCATTGGAGTGCCGGTCAGAGTCGCAATGACGCCGGCCGCTTTTTCGCCGGTGGTGGCTATGGTGTGACACATCGGAATCGTGTGAAGCACCTCGCGCAACGGCACCGGTTCGACAACTTCAAGGAATTTGTCGGAGGCATTTCCCTTTAGCCGTCGGATTCGGCGGCATGTATCGTGGAGAGCGATCCCCTTTTCCTCGAGAAGAGTTTTGATCCGGACAAGATCAAATGTCCGGCCGTCGGGATTGAGCAGCGCCTTGCGGTCGTTCATGAAAATCAGCCCCATCATCGGCCAGAAATCATTGGTGCGGTTGGGGTAATAGAAATCCATGCTCCAGCGTTTTGGCTGAGGCGGGAAAGTTCCCATTATGAGGATCCTTGCCCCTTCAGGAGCAAACGGTTCCCAGGGATGGGCTTCGATAGGGTTGCTTTCGTTCATGGGTTATATTATGTATTATTCTCTTATATGATCGTCCGAAGCCGGACGACAGATATGAAACAATCAGGATTCATCTGGGTTCACACTGCGGTGTCGTTTTGAAGCGGATCCATGTCAGGCGCTTCCAGACGTATTCGAGTGGGCCCTGACGGTGGGTCTTAAGCCACCACTGGGAAAAGATCAGCTGCAAGGTGAAGATTCCAAACGCAATGAAAACCGAAACCGTTGCGCCTACTTTGTCGAAAAGATCGAATCCATAATGATAGTAGACCGTCACGCCGATGATCGACTGGAATATATAGTTCGTGAGCGACATTCTGCCATAGGGAATCAGTAACCTCTGCCAGCGACAGCCTTTATTGTCGCGCGCGAGCCATAGCATCGTGAAGAGTCCGACAAGCATGACCATGAAGAAAAAGTTGAAAACCATCGGGATGGCAATGCCATAGTAGGCCTGGAATGTCACATTGTCGACAAGCGGCGGAATATATGTTTTCAGCATGTAAAGCGGAATGATAGCCAGCGCGGACAGGAATGACGCCTTGCGCCAGAATTTCAGATTCGTCTGGTTGCGCTCGAAAAGATTCTTTCTTCCGATCCACATTCCCAGCAGGAACAGTGCCGGAGTCTGGAAGATGCGTCCAGCCTCAACCTGCCAGAAATTGCTGTAAAGTTGACCGTTCCATATATTGTTGGCCAGTGTCTGCAGGAAAGTGCCTGTCGAGCCGGTCCGGTAGGCCGATTCACTGTAGACAGCAAAAAGGCTGTTGGTGTCGATATAGTTCGGATCGATGAAAGAATAGATGATTTTTCCCCAGGCATAGGGCTGAATCATCAGGATTGCCGCGACTGTCAGCACGGTGCGGTTGCTCCATGATGAAGCCGGTATCAGAATCAGGCCGCAGACACTGTAGAGAAGCAGAATGTCGCCGTTGTAGAACAGTGCGTGAAACTGTGAGAATCCTACGAGCATGAGCATACGCCAGGCGAAACGGGCACGGAAGTCGCATCCGCGTTTACGCGCATTGCGCATCTGGATGTAGAAACTCAGTCCGAAGAGCAGCGAAAATGTCGCGTAGGCCTTTCCGGCAAAAATGAAATAGATGAAGTCTGTGACGTTCCTGTCGAGGGTCTGAAGCCAGTCTGGCGAGGAGGATGGAGCTCCGAAAAGATTGTAGTGCTCGAGATTGTGAAGCAGAACGATTGCAAGAAGAGCCAGTCCACGCAACGCATCAACAAGCTGAATGCGGTCTGATTTCAGTTGCAAGCCGGCAGGCATGTGATAAGCCATGATAATTACGATTTTAGGGGTATGAGGGTTTTATAAAAAGAAGATCGGTTGAGAGAGAGTCGCGATGCGCATTTTTGAGGAGACGGGAGGTTGTCTGGAGGATGTCTGGTCGGTTGACTGTGCTGATTCATTTTGAGATTATGTTATTGGAAGAGTTTTGTTTTTGTCATGCCGAACCCCGACCAATAAAAAAACAGTGGTGGGCTTTTGCATCTTGTAGGATTCAGAGGCACTGCCATGCCCACACAACATACAAAGACACTAAGCCCACCATGCTGCTGTGTCGCTGGGACACTATGAAGCAGTGGGCGTCCAGTGCATTGAGCTCGTTGTGTTGAAAATTGGCAGTTTTCTGAATCGAGTCCTATTGCAATAAACGCAAATCGTTTACTAAAGAATGTAGCGCAAAGCCTCTCTTGGCATTGCAATGCAAAGTTAGGCTAATTATTTGATGCGTACAATTTTTATAATGATATTATTATCAGGCGACCGTGGACTTGTGCATATTGAACGGAATGTGTCGGTCCGCGATATTGATTACTGTCCTATTTGCGGAACTCTTTCCGTTTTTGATTTTTTTATCGGAGAAGTGTTTGAGATTCAATAGATTTTTGCTAAGTTTGCAGTGAGGCCTCCGGTATCGGGGCGCGCATATCTTCAACAAAAGTAGCGATGGAACGTCTGATGCAATATGTTTGGCAGCATCGATTGTGGATTCAGCATGATCTGACCACTGTCGACGGGCAGAGAGTGAGCATAATTGATCCCGGACGTCTCAACACTGATTCTGGCCCTGACTTTTTCAATGCGAAGATCTCGATCGACGGACATCTGTGGGTAGGCGATGTCGAGATTCATGTTAAGGCGAGCGACTGGCATCGCCACGGCCATGACGGCGATCCGGCTTATGATTCCGTGATTCTGCATGTCGTTGACCGTGACGACACTATTATCCGACGGTCAAACGGGGAGGCGCTCCCTCAGATGAGAATGCCGTGCGAACCTCAGTTCCATGACTATTATCGGGATCTTGTGGGCCGCTCTGATATTGACATGCCTTGCGCTGCCGACATTGCTGCGCTGCCGCCTCTTCATCTTGGAGCATGGCTCGATGCGCTTGCCTATGAGAGGATCTATGATAAGGTGGACCGTATCAACGGGATTCTCCAGCGTTTCCGGGGCGATTGGGAATCGGCGGCCTATGTGACTGTTGCGCGCGCTCTGGGATTCGGACTCAATGGAGAGCCTTTTGAGCGTCTGGCCCTCTCGTTGCCTCTGATGTTTGTCGGCAAACACAGCGACACTCCTCTTGCTGTCGAGGCTCTGCTTTTCGGGCAGAGCGGTCTGCTTGATGCTCCCGGAACTTTTGGCGACTATGTCGGCCGGTTGAAACGGGAGTATGATTTTCTGGCACACAAGTTCGGATTGCGGCGTCCGGAGGGAATGCTCTGGAAAATGTCGCGTATGCGTCCGGGCAATTTCCCTCATCGGCGTATTGCCACACTTGCCGCCATGCTTTCCGGCGGATTCCGCATGCTTTCCCGTATTCTTGAGGTGACTTGTCTTGACGAGGCGGTCGAGCTGTTTTCGCCTGAATTGTCTGAGTACTGGGCCACACACTATAATTTTGGGGCGGCTGTGTCTGGCCGCGTCAGTGCGTTGAGCCGTTCGTCGGTGGCCGGTCTGGCAATAAATGCTGTTGCGCCGCTGCAGATGGCCTATGGGCTGTCGCGCGACGATTCGCGTCTGACCGACCGGTCTGTCGAATTGCTTCAGTCGCTTCCGCCTGAGGCCAACAATGTCGTGAGGCTTTTCGAAAGGGCTGGAATAAAAGTGAGGGATGCGTTCACATCCCAGTCTGTCATTCAGATGCGTCGGCAGTATTGCGAGCAACACAAATGTCTCTATTGCCGAATAGGCCACCGGATGCTGTCGTCCAGAGCCTGCCGGTGAGCATGGGTTTCAGCAAGAGAGCTGCCAGAAGGCAACAGCCGATGCTGCTGCGACGTTGAGGGAGTCGACTCCGTGGGCCATCGGAATGCAGACCGTATAGTCGGCTTCGTCAATGACTTCATCGTCAAGCCCGTCGCCTTCAGTGCCAAGAATGATTGCCAGACGCGGCTCGCTCATCAGGGCCGGATCGTCGATATTGACCGAATCACTTCTCAGCGCCATTGCCGCAGTGCGGAATCCCAACTTCTTGAGCGAGGAGACCGGACCGTCAATCCATCCCCAGGGAATCAGGAACACTGAACCCATCGAGACCCGGACCGAACGCCGGTTAAACGGGTCGCACGAACGGCGTGTGAGAGCCACAGCATCGATCCCGAGCGCAGCTGCCGAACGGAAGATCGCTCCGATGTTGGTCGTATCGGTGACGGCATCAATCACCGCAATGCGCCGCCCTCCCGAAACAATCTCTTCGAGAGGCCGTTCGGCCGGACGGCGCATCGCGCATAGGACCCCTCGTGTCAGCGCATAGCCCGTCAGCGAGCCCAGCACCTCGCGCTCTCCTGTAAACACCTGGATTTCCGGACAGCGGGCAATGATGTCGGCGGCGTCGCCCGTTATGTGGCGTTCCTCGCAGAGCAACGCAACCGGTTCGTAGCCCTTGTCGAGCGCAACGCTGATGACCTTCGGACTCTCCGCAATGAAAACCGATTTAGCAGGGTCGAGACGCGAACGGAGCTGCGATTCTGTCAGGGAAGCGAACATTCCGACGCGTTCGTCGTCGATTGATGTGATGCGGATCGGTTTCATAAGTGATCTGAGTTGGGAAGAATTGTTTTTTTCGGTGGCAAAGTTAACACTTTCCTGCCGACCTTACAACTTTCCGTCTCGGTCCGCATCACTCTTTCTGATCGTTTTATGAAGCTTGCTTGCAAGGCCGTTGTTGCGGTCCATCCTGCGGGTGAAAAAGCTGTCGGAAGTGAAGAGCCTGACGATGCCGAACGAGATTCCGGCCGTTATCGCAACCGGCAGTATCAATGTGTAGGCCGATGATATTTCGACCACAATGAAAACGGCCATCATCGGAGCGCGTATAGCTCCCGCCATGACGCCGGCCATCGCAAAGAATGCCATCTGTGAAACCGGAAGCGCGCTTCCGAACGTGGCGTTGCACAACTCGCCGAACACCAGACCCGCAAAACATCCGGCAAACAGCGTTGGCGCGAACTCGCCCGTGACGCCGCCTCCGTTGTAGCTCAGCGAGGTGACAAAACTCTTGATTGCCATGATTGCGGCTGACGTCAGCAGTAGTGTTCTGACTGTCGTCTCTCCGCTGTTGAAAGGCGTCCCGAACAGAATGACGCTCAGATCCCCGTTGAGAATCCCGCCCATGACGCTGTAGCCTTCGCCATAGAGCGACGGGAACACCACCAGTGAAGCTCCGACAAGCAACCCCGACACACCGCCTTTTATCCACCGGTTCGGCACCATGTCGAGCAGGTTTTCGATAAGCTTCATTATATAGCTGTAGAAGAGCGAATAGACTCCGCAGAATAATCCCAGGGCGATCACCCACGGAAGGATGTGCGGGTCGTAGGCCGTCACTTCGCGCATGACCATCTCGAGTGAGAAGCCTTCAAGCGCGGTTGCTGTCAGTCCCGCAACCAGAGTTGACACAAACAGGACCATTACCCCGAACGAACCGAGCCCCATCCGGAGCACTTCAAGGGTGAAGAGCGCACCGCCGACCGGAGCTTTGAAAATCGCTGCGATACCTGCTCCCGCACCGCAGCCCATCATTATCATTGCCATCTGTCGGTTCAGGCCGAACGCACGTGCTGTATTGCTCCCGAGTGCGGCCCCGCTGAATGCGAGCGGGCCTTCCGTGCCGGCAGAGCCTCCGAATCCGAGAGTCAGGACCGCGGTCAGAAGGGGACTGAATGTGATTTGAGCGGGTATGGATGAGTCGTGGGCTTTTATTTTTTTCTTGATGACACGCACGCCGTGGGAAATGTCGCCTTGCAGAAAGTATTTACGCAGAAACACGACAATCAGCACCCCGGTCGGCGGTGTCAGCAGTAGCCAGAGGTCAGGTCCGGAAGCATTCACGCTGCGTGTGATCAGAGACGACAGGAATCCGATGGCTGATTTAACTCCCCATGCCATCACTCCCGCTCCGATCCCGACCAGAGCCGACAGGATGAAGATCATCGGACGTTCCGGAATGTGACGTTTGACCCACTTTAAGGATCGCGCACCAATGGACGTCAGATTGCGTGAAGAAACAGACGGATGTCGGGACTGGGCCATCTTGGAAGTTTTTTATCTGAAAGCGGCAGGCTTTTTATAAAAAACGTCCGCAGGACTCTCAATGTTTCGATCCGGAAGGGTAAATAAAGTCAGTCCCCTGATCATATGATCAGGGGACTGACTGGATGTGCGCACGAAGGGACTCGAACCCCCACGTCGTAAGACACCAGATCCTAAGTCTGGCGCGGCTACCAATTACGCCACGTGCGCAGATTCAAGTACAAAGGTAGGAATTTTTTCAGACATTTGCAAATGATGGAAGCCATTATTTACTATCATCTGTGATGCTCAGCGCTTTCTGGCCAGATGTCCGGGCTGGAGAATGTAAGGGTAGGGGGCTTTCAGCACGAGCGAGCCGTCGGCTCGAACGCTGTCGAGCATAAGGCTGGCGGTGTGGGGATTGTCGGAAGTGTTGGCAACCACGTAATATTCCTTCATGTTGTTGTGGAGAACCAGTGCGTTGCCGTAGCCCGACGACATCAGTCGCTCGCGCATCGATTTTGCGTTGAAAACCTGTTTGAAGCGTCCGACCACCACGCAGAAACGTTTCACGACCGACTTGTCGCTGTCAGCTCCACCGCCTTTCGTGTAGCCAATATATTCTGTGCGGACCGGAAGTGTGTCCGGGCCGAACACCATGTTTCTTGGGCACTGCTGATCCGTCAGACCGAAATCGATCAGCGAATCTCCGGTCAGCTGCTTCTCGCGTGCAGCCTCGTAGGCAGCTTTGTAGTTGGCTTCGGTGGTTTTGCAAGCCGCAAATCCGAGAAGGAGAATTAGGCAGAAAAGAATGGGTAGTTTTTTCATCCTGTGACAAGTGCGTTTGCTTGGTTGTTTCGATTGATGAATGCGGGTGTCGGCAGATTTCGATCTGTGTTATGCCGGACGCCGTCCAAGTTCGATCACTTCGAGATCGGTTATTGTCCCGTTGTCGAGAGTGAGGCGTATGAGTGTCCGGACTTTCTGCCATCCGTGATAGCCCGCAGCTCCGGGATTGACATGAAGCAGTCCGAGTTCGTGGTCGGGCATTACCTTCAGAATATGGCTGTGGCCGACAACCATGAGTTTGACTTTTTCCTGATGGAGCAGACGTCTGATGCCGGGCGCGTAGCGACCCGGATAGCCGCCGATATGTGTCATCAGTACTTTTACGCCCTCGACTTCGAACAGTAGGATCTCGGGACAATAGCGCGCGACATCTCCGTGGTCGATATTGCCTCTGACGGCTCTGAGCGGAGCGATCTTTTCGAGGCGGCGCAGGGTGTCGGCGTCACCGATGTCGCCCGCATGCCAGACTTCGTCGCATGAGGCGAAGTGTCTGGCATAGCGGGCGTCCCAACATGAGTGAGTGTCTGAAAGAATGCCTATTCGTTTCATTTAGAGAGGCCGTTTTTAATCAGTCTCTTATTTGTCGACAGACGGAGCGCCGGCGGCTGCGACCTGGGCGTCGAGTGCCGCGATTGCCGCAAGGTTGAGAATGCTGCGCACCGGAGCGTCTACGCTGATAAAGTGGATGGCTTTGTTAAGCCCCATCTGGATCGGGCCGATTGTGTCGCCGACTCCGAATTCAAGCAGAAGTCTGTAGGCTGAGCTGGCAGAGCTCAGACTGGGGAAGACAAGTGTGTTGACCTTTTCGCCTTTCAGTTTGTTGAACGGGAATGTGCGGTCGCGCAATTCGTTGTTGAGTGCGTAGCGGATCGTCATCTCTCCGTCGACAAGCAGGTCCGGATAGCGCTCATGGAGCATTGCGACGACTTCGCTCGCACGCTTGCACTCCTCTTCCTTGCTTGAACCGAAGCTCGAATATGAGAGCATGGCCATGACCGGTTTCTCAGCAAAGTATTCTACCGAGTTGCGGGTGAGCCGTGCAACGTCGAAGAGGGTCTCTGTGTCCATATTCTTGTTTACGTGGGTGTCGGAGAGATAGAATGTGCCCTGCTTTGTCGTGACGATGTGGAGTGCGGCGAAATGTTTGTAGGATGGGCGGACTCCGACCACTTCCAGTGCGATGTCACCGACAGCATTGGAGGCCGAATAGGTTCCTCCGAGGAATGCATCGGCATCGCCTGCTTCGACCATCATCATTCCGAAATAGTTGCGGTCGAACATCTTTTCGAGTGCTTCGGGCATCGTCAGTCCGGCACGCTGACGTTTTCCAGCAAGAATCTCTGCATAATGCTGACGGCGGTCTGCCTCACGGTCGTGGCGCAGGTTGACGATCTCAAGGCCTGAAATGTCGAGGCCAAGACGGTCGGCACGCTTCTGGATCATCTCTTCGTTGCCGAGCAGCACCGGTTCGAGCAGGCCCTCTTTGGCGGCTATAACCGCTGTCTTGAGCATTTTGTCGGTGTTTGCTTCCGAGAAAACGACGCGTTTTTTCTGTTTCTTTGCCTGATCGAAAATGCGGCGCATCATTTTGTTGTCGTAGCCCATGAGTTTGCGAAGTTTCTCGTCGTAAGCTTCCCAGTCGGTGATCGGCCGGCGGGCGACATCGCTTTCCATCGCACCCCGGGCTACTGCCGGAGCGACCGTTGTGAGCAGTCTGGGATCAAGCGGTTTCGGAAGGATATAGTCGCGTCCGAAATGGATATCGGTCATGTCGTAGGCGGTGTTGACAACCGGAGGGACAGGCTCTTTTGCGAGTGCCGCGATTGCGTGGACAGCCGCAAGTTTCATTTCTTCGTTGATTGCGGACGCTCCTGAATCAAGCGCGCCTCGGAAGATGTAGGGGAATCCGAGCACGTTGTTGATCTGGTTGGGATAGTCGCTTCGTCCGGTAGCGAAGATAAGGTCGGGACGTGAGCCCATAGCCGCGTCATAGGCTATTTCGGGATCGGGATTTGCGAGGGCGAACACGATAGGACGCGGGGCCATCGACTGGAGCATTTCCGGAGTCACGACATCCTTGACCGAAAGTCCCAGAAAGACGTCGGCGTCCACCATTGCCTCGGCAAGCGTCGAGACGGGTCGGGTCGTGATGAATTCGCGTTTCTGAGAATTGAGATCTTCACGTCGGTCGCTGATGACACCGCGGCTGTCGCACATCACAATGTTTTCTCTGCGCACACCGAGAGCCATGTAGAGCCGAGTGCAGGAAACGGCTGCTGCTCCCGCGCCGTTGACGACCAGACGGACTTCTTCGATCTTTTTGCCCTGGATTTCGAGCGCGTTGAGAAGGCCGGCGGCCGAGATGATGGCTGTCCCGTGCTGGTCATCGTGCATGACCGGAATGTCAAGTTCGGCTTTGAGTTTCTGTTCGATCTCGAAACATTCGGGTGCCTTTATATCCTCGAGGTTGATGCCGCCGAATGTCGGAGCGATAGCCTTGACAACTTCGATGAACTTCTGCGGATCCGGTTCGTTAACCTCTATGTCGAAACAGTCGAGACCGGCAAATATTTTGAACAGAAGGGCTTTGCCTTCCATTACCGGCTTGCCGGCAAGCGGGCCGATGTTTCCAAGTCCGAGAACTGCTGTCCCGTTTGAGATGACAGCGACAAGATTGCCCTTGTTGGTGTATTCATATGCGTCAGCCGGATTCGATTCGATCTCCTTGCATGGGTATGCTACCCCCGGCGAATAAGCGAGTGCCAGATCGTGTTGGGTCGAATATGGTTTGGTCGGTACGGTTTCAATCTTTCCGGGACGTGGGTCACGGTGATATTCGAGTGCGGCTTCTTTGGTTACGTTGGACATAGTTCTGTTAGAGGTTTATGTTGGCCGGTTTCAAACATCCGTTTCGCAATCGGAGCGGAAAACCGGCGGATTTTTTGAGTTACAAAGGTAGTAACAATTTTGTTCATCAAGAGTTTGAATTTCTAAAAAACAGAGTGCCATTTCTTGAATTTTGTGCAAATAATGTTAAGAAATTATTCATTTTCTCCGCACTTTCTGGCAGCATCCGTGCCTATGGTCTGCTTTTTGGAAGCTAAGACCCCGTTACCCAATGGATTTGATTGTGCTAACTGTTTGACGAATCGACACTTATACTCTTTGCATTAATGCAGTGCAAAATAATATGGGGGTAATATACGTTATCTCTCTATATATATTACAATATATTTGAGCGCTACAACAGAGCAATACGAATAACATTATAAATCCCGGTCACAGGATATGAATTTTGAGCTGATAATGATTGGCACCGGAAGTGCGTTCCCCAGACATTCATACAATAGCTGCTATGCCATTAAGAGTCATGGCGGACTCATGCTTGTGGATGCCGGAGGTGGTAATGGTGTATTCAGCGCCATCAATGGCGCAGGCATCAAACTCGCTGATATACGTCATGTTTTCATTACTCATACGCATACTGACCATATTCTTGGAGCTGTATGGCTTATCAGGGGTATTATCAATATGAATAAAGATGGAGAATCCTATGGAGGTCTGCGTATATATGGGAACCGGTCCGTCTGCAATGCGTTGAGGCTTATATGTCAGTTGACTTTTCTTGCTTCCGATTATGACCGTTTTACACACATCGTTGAACTAATGGAAATTGCTGATGAATCTGCATTGACTATAAATGGCAATCTGATAGAATGTTTCGATGTGTGTTCAAAAAATGTTGCTCAGACTGGATTCAGGATGACTTTTGGCTGCGGAGAAAAATTGGCATGTTTAGGAGACGAATCCTTGACCGAGGATAATCTCAAAAAAATCAAAGGCTGTGACACTCTGGTCTGCGGTGCATTCTGCCGGTATGAAGACAAGGAAATCTACAGGCCATACGAGAAACATCATCATACGGTGCGTGATGTGGCTATTTTAGCAGAAAAGGCAAACGTGAAAAATTTGGTTCTGGTACATTCCGAAGATGATAATTTGAAAAACCGACAGGATCTTTACAGGGCTGAGGCTTCAAAATATTATACTGGCAATCTGTTCATTCCTGTTGATGGCGAACGGCTGGTTTTCTGAAATTATTGCTTATTCCCTTTGGCAAGGTTGGCTCTTATTCGGCTCAGGCTTACTTGTGTTATTCCCAAATATGAGGCAATACACCCCAAAGGCAGTCGCTGTAATAGTTCCGACTGGGTATCCACAAAGTCCTGATAACGTTCTGTCGCAGTCGCAGGCAGCAGGGTTATAACTCGAATTTCAGCGTCAAGCAGTTCAGTCTCGGCAAATCTGCGTCCCCAATTGGCAATATTTATATCCTCGTTGTAAAGTTGGGTTAGCACCTCCCTTTTGATGACATAAAGGGTGGAGTCCTCCATCAGTTCCATGGTCTCATAGCCGGGTTCATTCTTCACATAGCCCATCATTGAAACAATAGTCGCGCCCTCCTTGCCAACCCAAAATGTCACTTCCTTGCCGTCGACAAGTGTGAATGCGCGTACTATACCCTTGGCTATAAAGTAAACATCCCGCTCGATCTTGCCAATTTCAAGGACGTGATGGCCTTTGGGATAATGAGCCAATTCCATTGACCGACAAAGAAGGGCCAATGATTCTTCTGGAAGTGTGTGCCTGCGGTCTATAATTTCCTTTATATCCATACCGGCTGCAAAGTTAACAATAATCCTATAAGCAGGTATTATTTATCAAATGTAAAATTTTTGATGGAGCCGAGTCAGTAACTTTGCACTCGAAAAAACTGAGCTATATCGCTCATCCCTATGTTATTCACGATGTGCATTGCATTTTTTTGTGATTCATGCGGGCGACCCGTTTTCAGCACGAGAGCTGTCGTTTGTTTGTCTGGCGGCCTTTATGATGAAATGGGGATCCCGAACCGGAAAATATTCGTTGGATTATATTATTAGGGTCAGATTGACAGAATCTTTAAACCAAAATAAAAAATGAATTGGATATTGCTGTTTCTTGCCGGATTGTTTGAGGTTAGCCTCGCCTTCTGTTTGGGAAAAACCAAGGCCGCAACCGGAACAGAGTTTTATTTATGGGGCACCGGTTTTCTTTTGTCCACGGTGCTTAGTATGTACTTACTCGCGAAGGCCATTCAGACCTTACCAATAGGTACGGCATATGCCGTCTGGACAGGAATCGGGGCTGTCGGTACGGTGATCATAGGCATTTTGTTTTTCAAAGAGCCGGCCACACCCTTGCGGTTGTTCTTTATCTTTACTCTTATTGCGTCAATTATAGGACTAAAACTCGTGACAAACTAAG
>CAJUHM010000019.1:0-37697 GCA_910586475.1 uncultured Muribaculaceae bacterium
GACCATAAGAGATGGGGGAACATCAACCATAAGTCCTCATATAGAGAGCAAGCAGTTTGGGTTTCACTTGATGCTTACATACAAGTTTTGAGTCCATAATGGACACGGTTAAAAATTAAATAAATTCGGCTCACTTGAATCATAGAGAACTTTGACATTTTTGAAATTCGATTTGTCGAAGAGGTCTCTCAGATGAGTCTTGTCAGTCAGCGAGATTCCAAGAATCTGAAGTGTTTCATAGATGCTGCTTCGCTCCAGTTTTATATCGTGCTGTACGATTGCCGCAAGGCAATAAGTAGTTATAGCACAATAGATTTGGCTGCGCACAGCATTCTCTGATGTTCCCCGGAACTTATTGATACGCAGATGCTGCTTGATCCATTTGAAGAACAGTTCCACGCTCCATCTGTTACGGTATAACTCGGCGACTGTCTCGGCAGATGCCGTCAGATTGTTGGTCAGAAAGATGTATCTGGTACCGTCTTCGGGGGCGATGCAGATTACCTTTCGGAGTTTTTCCGGGTAATCCTTGCACTGTTATAAATCATGAAATCGCTTTCTTCTGACAATAGACGGTTAAGTGATTTGTTTTAAGCGGCGACAGTCTTGTTGTTTGCCGGGGGCATTTAAAATTCTACGTTAATGGATGGCGATTTTTGAAACTACACCGTTATGCCGTCTGATGTATAGTCCCGAAGACAAAGCATTGATATCATCCGATACTCTTCTTCCGAACAGGTCATAAATAGCGTCATATGAAGTTTCATCTGCTTTGACTGCGTCTATACTGGCAGAGTCTGAGACCGTTACCTTTTTACCTTGTCCCATTGGTATCCATATGTCTCCATATGTGTTGCGGATACTCAGACATAAAATATATTCGCCGAGATGGGAATTGCTCTTCTCTTTCCATGTCCAATCGTCGACACTCAGTTCCAAGTCAATTGTCCCTTCGGGTTCCCAAGAAGCATTGACCCATGGAGACCATCCCTTCACTGTTCCATCCTGTATAAGTTCAACTCGCACAGGACGCTCAAGTTTTCGAGGTATGGTGTTGCATATGGTTGCATGAAATACATTCGATGAATTTAGGTCAAACTGATCCGGAAAGTCTGCCAACTCTATTTTCGGAGCAAATATGGATTCAATGAACCGAATGTAGGAGCCGTTGTTTTTCACTAAAGCGCAGTATTGAACTGAACCGGGCATAAGGATACCATGTCCCCATCCTGAAGGGCTGATATAAAAATCGTTTCCAAGTGAATAGAGTCCGTCTGATAATCCTTCAGGAACTACTTTCATCTCGCTGTCAAAACTGCCGTAAATTTTCAAATCAGATTTAAGTTCCACAATATTTGATGGAACTGCGGCTCCATCATAAAAGGGAGTGAATATCGTAGCGAATTTTGAGCCGGCAGGAATTGCAAACGGGCCGTAGTTGACACAATCGCCTCTCATCTTGAAACTATCGCCAGGATGAAGGGTCTGTGGCGTTTCATCTCCGTATTGTGTTGCAGGGTCGATATAGTATGAATCAAGCCACACTGCATAGGATCGTACTCCGGGATTTTCCGGCGAACGTGGATGAATGTTCAACAAGGCACTATGACTACCGTTATAGCCCGTTTCCCATGGATCATCCTCTACATCAGGATTAAGAAAGTCAATGGCAAAGTACCCGTCAGCCTTACCGTCCCATCCCCAGTTGAAGTGGAACAACCCTTCGCCATCATAGCCGTCGCATACGAATGCATGGGCAGATGAAACCGAAAAGCCGCCGTACAATATCGGACCATAATTCTTCAAGGCATCGTAGAGCATCCGAGACCAGTCACGAAGCGTGAACCAACTACGGCGAACATATCTGATATCGTCGCTGTAATCCCAATATTTCAGCAGAGCTTGAGTTGCATCATTAATATCCGCACCGGAAGCCGTCGGAAAATAATTCATACATATACTTCCTCCCAAACCACGCAGCAGATGGGCCACGGCTTGTCTCTGTTGTTCGTTTGCGGATGATGCAGAGTAGTCATAGAGCATATTTTCCCAGTCAAGCGTATATTGAGAGAAATCGGTATAGATATCTGTTCCTATTTTTTTGGCACGATATGTCAGTTCACCTTTCCCTTGTGATGGCCAGTTGTGATATTTCATCACCTGAGCCATTGCTGTAGCCACGCATCCCGAAAGACATCTCTCTCCGTTATATTTCGGACACTCCAGATTGAATGGTTCTCCCTGTCCCCATGAAGTCATACAGAGAGGGGCGATCGCCTCACCTACAGAATAACCGACAGTAAGTCCGTTTTCATCAACGGCGGCTTCTGAAATCCATCGGCTCATATATTGCAGCCACTCGTTAAAACCTATTGGAAGATTGTCGGCAGAATCATATAATTGGCTGTCGCCATATCCCAGCAATGCAGGAAATGCATCATCTGCAGGTGTAACAACAAAACCATCTTTAGAATCAAAAAGATAAACAGTGTTGTTGCCGCAACTGTCAGTCATAATTTTAGAAATTTGGAAATGTGATGCCTGGAGAAAATTCATAACTCGGGACATATTCTTGCCTCGCAATCTCTTTAGTGCAATATCCGGGGTAACAGGAGTCGCAAAAACAGGGATTGTGAATAATAGAACCGAAAGTATGGAAATAAGCCTCATGTCTTGTTAACTATTTTATTTTACTTTTTTATATCAAAGGCGTTTATAAAAATGGGGTATACATACGCAAAGGCGATGGAGCGTTCCAGGCTGGCGCGCGGCATCCGCGGCTCCGAAACCCGCCACGTTGACCAGCACGAATACCATCGCCAATGCCAAATCAAAAAATTGCATCTCTCATACGCAAAAGCTTATATTTCAATCTCTGGCTCACAGGCTGATTATTTAACGGAAAAACTGTTTGCATCAGCGGCTTTCCGCAGTAAAGTTAATGATAATTCAGAGAACATTAGCGGTTTTTGCTAAAAAACATCGCCGTCTTTGTTTATTCCGATCCTCTGACAAAGGGTAGAGGTTTAGAAAGTGAAAGGAGTAAGGTCGCGCTTGAAAGTCCCGGGCATACGCTGCATCTTTCGTAGGACTAAAGACGCGGCGATAAGCAGCGTAAGGCGTTGGGGGCGGTTGAAATAAACTTTGTTGTCGGCGGTTTTGTTCACATAGTATGCAAGAGATTATGATATATAGCGGATTGATTATTGCTCTTGTGGCGACAGTCGTTCTGATAGTTTTCGGCATCAAAGTCCACATCATCAATATCCATCGTCTCGACGCGTTTTTTGTAGATTAGCGCGTCTATCTTGTCGCGTAGATTAGGAATAGGCTTTATGCCGAGAACGGGAGGTCATAGGTGGCGGTGTCTGGCTGTTCCCGGAGCCACGCGCCCAGTCTTTCGGTAAACTGGTGGTTCATATTTCGGCGGTAATTTTGTCCGATGCAAAATTATTTCGCCCGGCATAGCCGATAAAAGACGCAAAATGAGTAACTTTGCGGATAAAGCCTCGTGCCATGCAAAAATATATCGCCGTAATATTCGCGTTGTTACTCTCCGCTCTCACGTGTAGCGGCCAGTCTTTTCTCGCAAAATATCCCAAGCTGACAAAGAAAAATTTGCCTGTATTTTTCGGAGATTGGAAAGCCTATTCGGATTCAGTAAGAGATACGAATAAATGCAATACCGATATATCCCATGTCGTAAATACTGCTGAAATCGGTTCTTCTCGTATAGTCAAAGCATTGGAAGGCGATTTATCCCATAATGCAAAAAAGCCCCCGGTAAAGAAATATGGCATAATACCGCAGTATATTCCTGTTGAATATTATCCTATTGCACCGACCCCTAACGATACACTGTTTTTTTCATGGGATTATGCCTCGCTATATGACAGTATCATGGTTAAAGATACGATAACGCCTCTTTTGGGACATAATGAGCTATATCTGACTAATAATATAAGCACTCGTTTAATGGAGTTTATAACCGGCTTAAATGTCGATAATGAAAGTCCGGGTAGATTTATAAACAAGAATATTAGAGCATTGCAAAAACATCTGCGCAGCTACAACGATGAGCACAATGGATGGGTTAATTTTAACGATTACCCCTATATTTGGAAAGTTCAAGCCACGGATGATTTTATAGTTTTACATATTAGGGCATCCAATTATACAGGTTATGAGCAATGGTATATTAAGAAAGACGAAGGATTCGAGGAAGTGCCGGGCATACATAATACTTGGATAGAATAGCGTTGCGTTATGACTACACCGCGAAAAAGCATTATCCTACTAATTGTTATTGCGATTGTCTTAATGGCACTCGTAATATACAAGTTTGCGCTTGCGGCATTATTCATGTATGGATTTGCGACTTTCGCGTGTATAATAACAATGAATCAACAAAAACTGCATTTGGATTTTTGGGGATTCCTAAAAAAATACGGTTGGTTTTATTGGGTGGCGACAATTACGCTTATACTTTTCGCCATGGTTAATTATCACGGAGATAAGGCAAGCGAAGAAAAATATTATCAGTGTTATGGATCTGCCCTAAATGATACGGTAGTGTCGATAGACTATTGGCGCAAGACCGGCAATAAAATAGAGTTGTCAAGCGGCAAAGTTTATAATGTTTACGTTACCCCCTATATTGGCGAAGTTGAGAATATTGTGAGAAGAAAACGCAATACCATAGTAGCCAAGAAAAAAGCGAACTGCGACACTTTATATTTCGTGGATTCTTATAATTATCAATGGCAGTTCGTTATATCCAACCCAAAGCCCAAAACAATACTTGAATAATAAGGCTATGTCTTGTTATTAATCCCGGCGATAAAGACAAGGGGTTCGACCGAATGGGAGGTAAATTGTCGAAAACTATAATGTTCAGCTCCGAGGAACAGATATTCATTGTAAATGTAAAGGTCGCGTTCACCCGCTGCTTCGAGCGGCAGAGCGCGACATCTTAATAAAGGGGTATGCCGAGAAGCGAGGCTATGCAGTCGGCTATGAGCGTAGCGATGGTAACCGCCGAGGCTGTCGATAAGGACGGTCATCTGCTTGCCGTCGTTTTTGGCAAGCTCGCAGTCGACGGTCGTGCGGTTGAAGTAGTACCCTCCGATGTAGCCCTTCAGTGTGATGTTGTATGCGGTCTTAGACATGTGGTAGCGATTTGATACCACGAAGTTACCGCTATAAATAAGAGGGCGAAAAGACGCGAAAATTTGGTAGCTTCAAAAATTAGAGCTACCGTTGTACTGACAAAAAGTGTGTCAAGGCACAAATATTTTTTCACGCAATTATGCAATTTTCCACTTATGGGATGCGTCTAATGTAGAAAACTTCAAAAATGCCCGTATGTCGAATCTATTACATCTGCCTTGGGATTATTTAATCTTGTTCGTTGCTGTCGAATGTCTTATTCTTTGGATTTTTGACAAGTTTGAAATTATTAAATCAAAGCCGTTACGTTTCCTCATAGTCACTTTTGTCTATACCCTTATTTTCTGGATAGTTTACGACCGTGTTCTTGCTCCGTGATAATATCTTCAGTGCCGCCAGATTTCAAAACAGTACTTATTAGCTCGCAGATTATTCTGTATAGCGAGAATGTACTGGATTATGCAATCAATTCAGGAGCATACGCTCGATCTCCTCGACCTCTTTAATCCAAAGTCGTGAGGATGCGTCCGAGGGCATGCGCCAGTCTCCTCGCGGAGAAAGGCAGACGCTTCCGACTTTAGGTCCGTCGGGAAGACACGACCGCTTGAATTGCTGCGAGAAGAATCGGCGATAAAAGAGTTTTAGCCATTTGAGTATCTCGCTATCGTCGTAGACGCCGGCAAATGCTTTTCTTGCAAGAATAACAGTTTTGGCCGGTGTGTAGCCGTAGCGCAACATGTAATAGAGGAAGAAGTCATTCAATTCATACGGTCCGACAAAGGACTCGGTTTTCTGCGCGATATTTCCTTCTGAGTCAGCAGGCGTCAGCTCGGGGCTTATCGGAGTGTCAATGACATCAAGCAGCGCCTTTCGAAGTTCCTTGTCATCAACTTCATTGGCAAAATGTCGCACAAGGTATTTGATGAGGGTCTTCGGGACACTCGCATTCACACCATACATCGACATGTGATCGCCATTATAGGTTGCCCAGCCAAGAGCCAGTTCCGAAAGGTCTCCTGTGCCGAGCACAATCCCACCAACCTGATTGGCAACATCCATCAGGATCTGAGTTCGCTCTCTGGCCTGAGAGTTTTCATATGTGACATCATGACTGTCCGGATTGTGACCGATATCCTCGAAATGCTGCATTACAGCCTGTGAGATAGGGATCTCCCTGATTGTGACCCCAAGGCGTTTCATCAGAGTCATCGCATTATCATAGGTGCGGTTTGTTGTGCCGAAGCCAGGCATTGTGACGGCTATAATGTCGGTCATCGGCCTGTTTAGTCGCTTCATAGAAAGCGTAGCGACAAGCAGGGCCTGTGTAGAGTCCAGTCCGCCGGATATTCCGACAACAATTTTCGGATTGCCGATCGCGATCAATCGGGAACTCAGTCCTGCTTCCTGAATTGTCAGAATTTCCTCGCATCGCTGCGCCATCAGTGCGTCGGTCGGCGGGACGAATGGCTGCGGATCGACATAGCGGAACTTCGGAAGCTCCCTGACGTCATATGTAACTCTACCGACTGATGAATCCGGAACTACTCCGTTGTTGACGGCACAGTCATGGAACGTCGTGTTGTGAATGCGATCGTGGCGCACCGCTTCAATATCAATATCGGCGATGACTATATTGTCGCTGAGAAAATCCTTACGGTCGTTTTGCGCCAGTATAGTTCCGTTTTCAGCAACGATCGTCTTGGGAAGAAAAACGAGATCTGTCGTAGACTCCCCTCCCCCTGCGGAAGAGTAAACATAGCCGGAAATGCAACGTGCCGACTGCTGACTGATAAGTGAATGCAGGTAATTGTATTTTCCGATGTGGTCATCGGATGCAGAAAGGTTGAATATAATCTCTGCTCCTTTGAGCGCAAGCAAAGACGACGGCGGAATCGGCGACCATAGGTCCTCACATAATTCCACTCCGATTTTCACCCCCTTGCATTCGAAAATCCGGTCAGAGACAACTCCGGAAGCAAACCACCGTTTTTCGTAGAATTCATTGTAGTTTGGGAGATAGATTTTGTCGACAAACTCGACCTGACCGCTCTGTACAATCGCAGCACTGTTCATCAGAGCTGACCCTGCCCGTCTCGGCAAGCCGACGATAATGGCAACCGAAACAGACTCAGAAGCCTTGCGAATCGCTTCCAGACCGGTCTCTGCGGCGTCAATGAGTCGCGAGGAATGGAATAGATCGCCACATGTGTATCCGGTAATGGACAACTCGGGGAACACGCAGATATCGACCTCCTCCTTCTCCAGTTCATGAACGACGGCTAAGATCTTCTTTACATTGAAATCAACGTCAGCTACTTTATGTTGCGGGGCAGCCGAGGCAACCCTGATGAAACCACTTTTCATATGATGAGTAAAATTTTCCACAAAATTACTTTATTTCAGCTTTCCATTGCAAAAAATCCAACGGAAAAGAGTATTTTTGCAGATATTTCTCTGGAAAGTGGTTTTCACTGACCATCGGAAAAAGCAATATTACGATCGCCTTTCATTTGCCAGGCGATTTATTTAACCCGACTTTCAGATCATAATCAAGATTCTTATGTCATTCAAGAACTCTATTCTCGCCCTCACAACATTACTTGCAGTTATCTTATGCAGCGCTCCGGCCAAGGCCGAAAGCACCCACAAGGGAGAGAAGAGCGTCGGCCTCCGAGGCGGGTTCACGACCCGGAACACTACCGCGACAGCCGGTCTATATTTCTCATACAGATTCTCGGAACATTTCAGGATCTCCCCTAAACTTGATTATGCCTTCCGCCACAACGACATCGACGCATTCTCTATTGACGTTGATGCAGAAATGCCAATTTCGCTATCGAGTTCCGGCCGGACGAATTTCTATCCGATAGCCGGACTCAACTACTCCTCTTTCAGTAGCCATCTGTCGTCGAAGCATCCCGACGGATCTGACAACTCGTCCCAACGCGAAAGCGGCCTGGGTCTATCTCTTGGTGCCGGTGTGGAATATTTCGTCACTCCGTCACTGCGACTCGCTCTCGAAACCAAAGGAGTGATTATACGTAAATACTCCGGTGGCTGGTTTAGCCTTTCGATTGGCTATGTTTTCTGACTTCACCAACAAAAAACTATTTCATATCATTCTTTTATCTATGGCAAAAATCGGATCGATTTTTACTCCTGTCGGACGCAAAGCCCTATTGCTGGGCAGCGGCGAACTCGGAAAAGAAGTTGCTCTTGAACTTCAGCGTTATAATGTGGAAGTCGTCGCATGCGACCGCTACCCGTCAGCGCCCGCAATGCAGGTTGCTCACAGCAACCATGTCTTCAATATGCTCGACGGCGCTGAACTTCGCAAAGTGATCGAGCAGGAAAAACCTGACCACATTATTCCCGAGGTCGAAGCAATTGCCACTCCGACTCTTGTTGAACTTGAGAAGGAAGGCTACCACGTCACCCCTACTGCGACTGCCGCCTGGCTTACAATGAACCGTGAAGGCATCCGCCGGCTTGCTGCCGAAGAGCTGGGTCTTCTCACTTCGCCCTATCGTTTTGCTTCAACCCGAGAAGAATTCGACAATGCTGTGAGCGAAATCGGCATCCCCTGTGTGGTTAAGCCAGTGATGAGTTCGTCGGGCCACGGCCAGAGTGTGATCAAAACCCCAGAAGACATCGAACGCTCATGGAAAATCGCTCAGGAAGGCGGACGTGCCGGCGCCGGACGTGTAATCGTTGAAGGATTTGTCAAGTTCGACTATGAAATCACGCTTTTGACTGTAAGAAGTGTTTCTGGAACAACATACTGCCAGCCGATCGGACACATTCAGGTCGACGGTGATTACCGCTACTCATGGCAACCGCAGGCAATGACTCCAGAGGCACTTGTCGCAGCACAGGAGATGGCCAGGAAAGTGACTGATGCTCTCGGTGGCTATGGCATTTTTGGTGTGGAACTCTTTGTCAAGGGAGATACTGTTATTTTTAGCGAAGTTTCGCCTCGTCCCCACGACACAGGAATGGTTACGATGATCTCGCAGGATCTAAGTGAATTCGCGCTCCACGCACGCGCGCTGCTCGGCCTTCCTGTTCCGTCAATCCGCTTCTACGGCCCCTCTGCCTCCCGCGCAATCGTTGTTGAGGGTGACACTGACAAAGTCGAATTCGACGGTCTTGAAGAGGCTCTTGCTGAGCCCGGGGTCCAGATCCGCATTTTCGGTAAACCTGAAATCAAGGGTCACCGCCGCATGGGAGTCATTTTGGCCACCGCCGACTCCGTTCAGGAAGCCATTGACAAAACAGAGCGTGCCTACGAGAAACTACAGATCAAAGTCTATCCGCGATAAGGCGTAAACGCAGTTAACATAACAAACGCCGGCCTGGAGATATTCACCCCAGCCGGCGTTTGTTTTTATATTCTATTTTTCCTCGGACAACCGTCGCTAATGCTCTTCGACGCATCGGAATCGCCGCTCGAAGATACTGAAAACCTATGAGGGTTTTGTCTTTTACAGAAAGCAAGTCCAACTTCTGCCATCCAAGAAGTTGGACGCGACTTATTGTGGTTCAGCGGACCGCACTAAGTCATTTCCCTATTAATCAGCGAACTTTCAGGAGAATAACTCACGAAAAGCCTCCTCAACCTTTCCCACTTCAACAATTCTGATGTTCATCTGACTGAGATCGACCCCTTTCAGGCTGTTGCGAGGTATGATTATTGTTGTCATTCCAAGCTTTTCAGCCTCACGGACCCGCTGCTCAATTCTTGTCACAGGTCTGATCTCTCCAGAAAGGCCGACCTCGCCGGCCATACAGAATCCCTGCGGAATTGCCATGTCGACATTTGAGGAGAGAATCGCGCAGACTACCGCAAGGTCAAGAGCTGTGTCATTGACCTTAAGTCCACCTGCTATATTCAAAAACACATCTTTCTGGCCAAGTTTGAACCCGACACGCTTTTCAAGCACGGCAAGCAGCATATTCATTCGCTTAGCGTCGATACCGGTCACCGTGCGCTGCGGAGTGCCGTAGGCAGCGCTGCTGACCAGAGCCTGAACCTCAATCAGAAACGGACGAGCTCCTTCCATCGTAATGCCCACTGCGCATCCCGACAATAGATCTCCTTCAAGTGTGTTGCTCATTAACATTTCAGACGGATTTGTCACTTCACGCAATCCGCTCTGACACATCTCATAGATTCCCAATTCCGATGTGCTTCCAAAGCGATTTTTGATCGAACGCAAAATCCGGTAAAGGTAATGGCGGTCACCCTCAAACTGAAGCACCGCATCGACAATATGCTCAAGCACCTTCGGGCCGGCTATGCTTCCTTCCTTGTTGATATGGCCGATAAGCATGATCGGGACACCTGTCTCCTTGGCGTATTTGAGAAGCCGCGCCGAACACTCCCGGACCTGACTGACACTTCCCGCCGACGACTCGATCTCGTCGGACGCAATTGTCTGGATTGAATCGATCACCACCATTTCAGGCTCAACAGATTCGAGGTGCTCGAGAATTCGCTCAAGCGATGTCTCGCATGCGATCAATACGTTATCGTTGATCTTTCCGATTCTGTCGGCACGCATTCTCAACTGCTGAGGACTCTCCTCCCCCGAGACATACAGAACTCGCTTCGAACGGATCGAAAGTATGTTTTGCAAAACCAGTGTCGATTTGCCGATCCCAGGTTCACCTCCGATCAGCACCAGCGACCCGGCAACCAGTCCGCCTCCCAGAACCCGGTTCAACTCTCCGCTTGGCATTCTGAGTCGAGGCTCGTTGGTGAGTTCGATCTCGGAAACCCTCAGCGGGCGAGACTGGCTGCGTCGCACTGATGTCAGGCTTTTTGTCACTTTTGCAGCCACTTTTTCTTCGACCATTGTGTTCCAGGCACCACAGGCCGGACAGCGCCCCTGCCATTTTGGCGATTCCGCTCCGCACTCGTTGCAGAACCATACGCTCTTCGTTTTTGCCATGATTCCAGTGTTTAGTTTATCGAAAGAGTTGCCCTACGCCTGAATTCAGCGACTGTCAATGCAGTAGCCGTCGCCACGTTCAAAGACTCCGAGGTGACAGCATCCGACGGGTATGGTGGAATAAACAGCCGGCGTCCAACGAGAGCGGCAACCTCCCGGGACACTCCGCTCCCCTCATTGCCCATGATAATTACGCCGTTTTCTGAAAGAGTGGCAGAGTAGAGACACTCTCCGTCGAGAAAAGTACCATAGACTGGGACCGATTCGTCAAGCGTCGCTATTATCTCCGGGAGATTGCAGTAAATCACTCTGACTCGCGAGATCGCTCCCATTGTAGCTTGAACGACTTTGGGATTATAGACATCCGCACATCCCTCGCTGCAAAGAATCGTCCTTATTCCGAACCAGTCTGCCGTGCGCATGATCGTTCCGAGATTACCGGGATCTCTGACATTATCAAGTGCAATGACAATCTTGCTCGTCATATCAGCCTGTGAAAAACTTATTTCGGGAATATGATAGACCGCAATGACGTCCTGAGGGGTAATCAGAGAGCTCATCCGCTCAATGTCCTTGCGGCAGACTACAAAAAGACGGTCTCGAAAATCAGATGACTGCTGAGGATTGTCAGCGACCCATTCGCTGGTCGCGAAAAGCCATTCGAGCTGAAAATGACCAATCGTGTCGGCAACACATTTCCGTCCCTCGCACTTAAACAAACCAAGGCGTTTTCTGAACTTACGCTCAGAAAGCGAGACTACATTTTTTCGGATGGTATTGGTTAAATCCATAATTACAAGTTGAACTTTGCAAAATTACTAATATGTCGAGGATTTTTCGTAATTTTGCATTTGAAAAATTCTTTAGATTATGAAGATTCTTGTTACAGGAGCACTCGGTCAGTTAGGCAGAGAATTAAGGGACGCGTTGGAGACTTCACATCCCGGCATGACTGTCTATGCCGGCCATCACGATCTTGACATAACAGACAGCGCGGCCGTCGCGACTTTTATCAGGAACGGTGAATTCACCCACATAGTGAACTGTGCGGCCTATACTGCCGTGGACCGTGCAGAATCCGAACCGGCCCTCTGCAACAGAATCAACTCAGAGGCTGTGAAGAATCTCGCGGTCGAGGCAGAAAAAACCGGCGCAAGAATGCTTCATATATCAACGGACTATGTCTTCGACGGGAAAAGTTTCCGGCCTTACTGCGAAAGTGATAAAGTAAACCCGGTCTCAACCTACGGTACATCGAAACGGAAAGGCGAAATGATACTTCTGACAATGTGCCCCGACGCCATCATTGTCAGGACATCCTGGCTCTATTCGCCTCACGGAAGCAATTTTGTCAGAACAATGCTGCGTCTTGGCAAAGAAAGAGAAACTCTTGATGTTGTCTATGACCAGATCGGATCGCCGACATATGCCCGCGATCTTGCAGTTGCCGTCTGCGCAATCCTGTTTTCCCGCAAATGGCATCCCGGAATATATCATTTTTCAAATGAAGGTGTCTGCTCATGGTATGATTTCGCAAAATCTATCCATCGCATAGCAGACATAGATTCATGCAGACTTCGGCCGATTCTCTCCGAGGATTTCCCTTCACAGGCAATCCGCCCCCATTTCAGCGTATTCGACAAAACACTTATCAAAAAGACCTACGGCATCCGCATTCCGCACTGGGAAGACAGCCTGCGAGAATGTCTTGCGCGCATTGCGACATCTGAAGACAGCGCGCCGGAGGCCGAATAAACCAGCATTTTCCAAGTTTCCAATCATGGCAAAACTCACTGAAGAAATTGACAGAAGGCGAACCTTCGCTATCATATCCCACCCCGATGCCGGCAAAACGACACTAACCGAGAAGCTGCTGCTTTTTGGTGGAGCAATCCATATAGCAGGCGCGGTCAAATCAAATAAAATCAAGAAAACCGCCACCAGCGACTGGATGGAGATTGAAAAACAACGCGGAATTTCGGTTGCGACATCCGTAATGGGATTCAATTACGGTGATTATAAGATCAATATTCTCGACACCCCCGGACACCAGGATTTTGCCGAGGATACCTATCGCACGCTCACGGCTGTTGACAGCGTTATTATTGTTGTCGACGTTGCGAAGGGCGTCGAGCAACAGACTCGCAAGCTGATGGAAGTCTGCCGTATGCGCAACACCCCTGTCATTATTTTCGTCAATAAGCTTGACCGCGAGGGACGTGATCCGTTTGAAATTCTTGACGAACTTGAATCAGAACTTAAAATCAGCGTGCGCCCTCTCAGCTGGCCAATCAATATCGGAGCAAAATTCAAGGGCGTCTATAATCTTTACGAACAGACGCTCGACTTATTTACGCCAGACAAGCAGAAGGTTTCGGAACGTGTAGAAATTGATAGTATTGATGACCCGCAGATCGATGAAGCCGTCGGCGAACAGGATGCCGCCAAGCTGCGTGACGACATTGAACTTATCAACGGAGTCTATCCCGACTTTGAAGAGAAAGACTATCTTGGCGGGAAACTTGCTCCGGTGTTCTTCGGATCGGCTCTAAACACCTTCGGGGTGAAAGAACTTCTCGATTGTTTCGTCAAGATAGCCCCTTCCCCGAAGCCTGTAGTCGCACAGGAGCGCGAGGTTAAACCGGAAGAGGAGCAATTCTCCGGATTCGTTTTCAAGATCCACGCAAACATGGACCCCAACCACCGCTCATGTATTGCATTCGTCAAGGTCTGCTCCGGTAAGTTCGAGCGCAACGCTCCCTACAAGCACATGCGTTCCGGGAAAATAATGAAATTCGCTGCACCCACGGCCTTTATGGCTCAGAAAAAGAATATTGTTGACGAAGCTTTTCCTGGAGACATCGTAGGCATTCCGGACAACGGCAATTTCAAGATCGGGGACACCATTACCCAGGGAGAAACACTCCACTACCGCGGACTTCCAAGCTTCTCTCCGGAAATGTTCAAATACATCGAGAACACCGATCCGATGAAATCCAAACAGCTCGACAAAGGCGTCCAGCAGTTAATGGACGAGGGGGTGGCTCAGCTTTTCACCAATCAGTTCAATGGACGTAAAATCATCGGCACAGTCGGACAGCTTCAGTTTGAGGTCATCCAATATCGCCTGCTCCACGAATATGGCGCACAGTGCCGGTGGGAACCGCTGTCCCTCTATAAGGCATGCTGGATCGAGAGCGACGACGCGGAAGCCCTGAACGCATTCAAGAAGCGCAAACACCAGTTCATGGCCATAGACCGCGACGGGCGAGACGTGTTCCTCGCAGATTCAAACTATGTCCTGCAGATGGCGCAGAATGACTTTCCCAAAATCAGATTCCATTTCTCGAGCGAGTATTAACTGTCAAACATTCTTTCAATTCCATATATGAAAGTTTTGAAATTCGGCGGAACTTCCGTCGGAACAATTGAAAGTCTCCGTAACGTCAAGGAGATCGTAGAGTCGAACACCGAGCGCACAGTGGTGGTCGTTTCGGCATTGGGAGGCTTAACCGACCGCCTTATTGAAACCGCAAAAAAGGCAGAACGCGGCGATGAGTCCTATCGCGAAGAGATCGTGGCAATGAAAACGCGTCACACCGACATCATAGAAGCTCTTGTCCCGGAGGAGCAACGTGGCGACCTGCTCAAGGATGTTGATCTGCTCTTTTCTCAACTTGAAAGAACCTACACCGGCATCTGCCTGCTTGAGGAATTGTCCTGTCGCTCACTCGACAAGGTTGTCAGTTTCGGCGAACGCCTCTCAAGCAGAATTGTTACAAGAATCATAACCGGTGCCAGACTTTTTGATTCGCTCACTTTCATCAAGACATTGCGGCGTTTCGACCGGCATGTCCTTGACAACGATATAACGCTTCAGCTTATCGACTCTGCATTTGGCGACTGTGATTTCCAGATTGCTGTAGTCCCAGGCTTTATTTCCACAGATTCCAACGGCGTGATCACGAATCTCGGCCGTGGGGGAAGTGACTACACCGCTGCCATATTAGCTGCCGCGCTTAACGCATCAAGTCTTGAAATATGGACTGATGTTGACGGATTCATGACAGCTGACCCGAGGCTCATTCCCGATGCAAAGGTTATTCCGGCGTTATCGTTCACCGAGGCAATGGAACTCTGCAATTTCGGCGCTAAGGTGATCTACCCTCCGACAATCTATCCGGTTTTCCACAAAAATATCCCCATCTTCATTAAAAACACCTTCAATCCTTCAGCTCCAGGAACGAGAATCCACGATGTCAGAAACCGAAACGGAGAACCGGTAGATGCAAAAGGCGTAACTTCTCTGGCGGCCACGTCGCTTCTGACAATAGAAGCACAGGAGAATATCAGATCGAAAGTGCTCAACATCCTTTCGCGCAGTGGAGTAAGCGTTCTGCTTGCCACTCCGACGGATGAAAGCAATCGCATAAGCTACTCGATAGCAAGCAGCGAAATCGAGCTTGCGCGAACCGCCCTCGAAACGGAATTCTACGCCGAAATCGAGACCGGCGAAATGACTCCGGTCAGGATTGAAGAAGAACTCTCGACAGTGGCCATAGTGGCAGACGATCTCAAGAATAATATTGAGATTTCGCAGCGCGTCAGCAAAGCCATGAACGCCTCAGATCTGGATATACGTGCTTGGACTGTAGCCGCACCGGAAACGAGCATCTCACTTGTCGTGAAAAAAGACGACAGATGCCGCGCCCTTCAGCTGCTTCACAACGAATTTTTCAGTTGATCGCATATATTCCGGGACTGGTTTTGTAGGATAGATATTGCAGGACATAGCCGGCGCGGGTCCCCACGTCGTCTTGTTAACAATATTTTGCTTCAACACAACCGGAAATTTTGCATAATCTCTTTTGAAGACACTGCGCTTTTCGTTAATTTTGCGATATAATCCTTGAATCTGACATGCGTTATTACAGTACTAACGGATCCGAGATAAGTGTTGATCTATGTGAAGCGGTAACACGAAGCTTTGCAGCTGACGGAGGTGTCTACATGCCTTTGTCAATTCCAGTCATTCCCCGTGCGCTGTTCAACAATATTTCCGGAATGTCCGTGACTGACATAGGCTACGTTGTCGGCAGCTCGTTGTTCGGATCCGACCTCGATCTCGCCCTGATCAACGATATTGTTAAAGAAACGTTCTCCTTTGATATCCCGCTGAAGAAAATAACCGACCACGTTTACGCTCTTGAACTGTTTCATGGCCCGACAAAAACATTCAAGGATGTCGGAGCGCGCTTCATGGCAAGGATAATAAACTGCTTCATCGGCTCAGAGCGCCTAAAGCCGGGACCGATAAATATGCTTGTCGCCACTCAGGGAGACACCGGGTATGCTGTAGCACGCGCATTTGAAAACATGCCCGGCGTCAAGGTCTTCATTTTCCATCCGTCGAAAGACTCGGTAAAACTTCCCGAACACATGCGCCATCCGGTTGCCGACAATGTCATTTCAGTTGAAATTCGCGGGACTCTCGACGATTGTCAGGAATTGGTGCGCCGCGCCTATATTGATCCGGATCTGAACCGGAAACTGAATCTGACATCTGCGAACAGCATCAATATCGCGCGATTGCTTCCCCAGACATTTTTTTATTTCTATGCCTATTCCAAGCTGAAGGCACTCGGAGAGGAGATGTCGGAATTTGTCGCAGCTATGCCGTGTGGCAACCTTGGGAATCTTACTGCGGCTCTTTTCGCCAAGCAGATGGGCGTGCCGATCAGAAGGATTATTGCCGCCGGACGCGGCGAACAGCGACTGTGGGGAGAAATGCTGAATGGCAGGCTCTCAGTCAGCAACCGCGGGCAACGAGCCCTCAACACCAACCTCTCGCGCATAAATGCCCTCATAACCCGCAACCCGGCTCTGGCGGAGAATCTTGTCTGTCATACATATTCACCCGAAGAGATTGACCGGACAATAAAACTTTTCCATGACAGTTTCGGCTATATACTCGGGCGCAACTCTGCTCTTGCGGCAAAATCAATGCTCGACAACAGAAGCGGTGATGAAGTCGGAGTTTTCCTTGCAACAGACCACCCTGAGATGTATGCCGACCACCTGAATTCGCTCATCGGGCTAAAACTCTCCTCCGGGAAAACATCGGCCCACTATCGCGACCGTCATATCCCACTCTCCCCTTCACTACCGGCCGTCAAAAATTTCATTCTTGAACATTCCTGTTAATATTTACCCCTCTAAAAACATATGACTATGGCAAGCAAACGTGACCTTAAGAAAAGAATGCATTATATCTGCGGCGAACTTGCAATGAACTGCATCTTTTCAATGGATTTCATTGAATCGATCGACAGAAATAAAATGGACGACATCATCGTTCGCATCGCATCGCTTCAGCGCAACAGCATAAACCGGCTGAATTTCTGTTTTGACAGAAAAGCATCCGACTTCGCTTCACGCACAGACTACCGCAAAGCACTGCACACTTACAAAAAGCTGGCCATCAAATCGCTCTCAAACGAATTCAACCAGAAAGTTGCCGAAATTGTTAAGGATATGAACTCGCTTCTGTCAGCTGAACAGCGTGAAATCAACAAGCAGGCAGCAAAAAAGTAAGCAGCTACGCTGTTTGATTTTAATGCGAATTTTGATTTTATCCCTGCAGAATCAGATCATAGAGCACTGTCGGGAATTGCCTCTCTCAAATTAAACAAATTCCCAGACAATAATGAATCTGAGCAAATTTCTCTTAAGGATAGCCGGGTGGAAGGTTATAATCTCAGTTCCGGACTACCCTAAATGTATTATCTGTGTTGCTCCTCACACGAGCAATTGGGATTTCATCATCGGAAAGCTCGCCTATGCATCTATTGGCAGAAAGGCTGGCTTTCTGATGAAGAGTTCATGGTTTTTCTTCCCGTTAGGATTGCTGTTCAAAGCACTTGGCGGTGTGCCGGTTGAGCGTGGCAAGAAGGGATATTCGCTTGTTGAGCAACTGATAGCCCGATTCAACTCTACGGACAGGCTGACACTTGCAATCACACCGGAAGGGACGAGATCAAGAAACTCAAACTGGCATACAGGTTTTCTAAGAATTGCCTATGCCGCAGATGTGAATATAGCGCTTGGTGCGATCGATTTTGAAAAAAAAGAGGTCACAATCACCGAAACATATTCCCCCACCGGCGATATTGACGAGGATATGAAGCAGATCAAAGCCTATTACAAAGGCTTCTGCGGAAAGTATCCAGAAAAATTCTCCACAGAATAAGCTGCGATTCGGTATCTTTTAAATCTCACGCAATAACGCATCATAAAAATATGCCTGTTCAGGACCTGAATGTGGCGCTCCTGCCCCTCGACATCCGCTTTGCTGACAAAAAGGCAAATCTTGACATGGTCTGCAAACGAATCCATGACCTTCCTGAGGGAACCGATCTTGTCGTGCTGCCCGAAATGTTCAACGTCGGATTCGGTGACTTTCCCGAAGGAGTCGGCTCTGTCGCCGAATCTGATGACGGACTCACGATCGAAACAATCAAACAGCTCTCGCTCGAACGGTCGATTGCCATCTGCGGTGGGTTCATCGGAAAGTCCGGCAGTGAAGTTTATAACAGATGTTTTTTTGTGGCCGAAGGCAAACCACTGGGTTTCTACAACAAACGCCATCTATTCTACGGGCCTGAATCGGCAATGTTCGCGCCCGGTTCGACGCAGCCACCTATTATAGAATATAAAAGCTGGCGTATAAGACCATTTATCTGTTTTGATCTACGCTTCCCGGTATGGTCTCGGTCCGTCGGCAACAACTTCGACATAATGATTTTTATTGCAAACTGGCCCCACGCCCGCTATCATGCCTGGCGGCAGCTGTCAGTAGCCCGCGCAATCGAGAATCAGGCAATCGTGCTCTCATGCAATCGCGAAGGTGAAGATTTTTACGGCAAATATGAACGCGGCGACTCACTTATAATCAATTCAAGCGGTTTTGAAATCGGCCGAACGGCAGACGATGGAACTGAAATCGCAACCTTATCGTTTGAGTCATTCAACTCCGACCGCAAAACGCTTCAGCCCTGGAGATCTGCCGATGCATTCGAATTGAAGTAACACTCTACACAGGCAATTATTTTGTTACTTTGGCGGATTATTGTATTTTTGTAGAGCAGAATTGTTAGAAAAGAAATGAAACGAACCATAATCAGCGCACTTGCAGGCGCAATTATCCTCTGCGGAGCAGAGGTCTACGCCCAGAACACTATCATTCGTCCCCAGTCGCAGAAGAACATACACAAACCTGCATACAGCGTGCGCAGCACATCAAAACGCACAACACCCCGTCAGACCACACCGTCGACAGAAACCGTCTACAAGAAACTCGCTGAACAGTATTCCTGGAACAGCGAATTGTCCGACGGAATGATTCTCGTCTCCAACGGAGATAAGTTCGGGTTTGTCAATAGACTCGGAGAGGTATCAATTCCTCTGATTTTCGACGGAGGCACCGACTTCGAGGATGGCGAAGCTGTAGTGGTCGTTGATGACAAGTATGGGGTTATTGACCGATCCGGAGGATATATCCTGTATGCGGAATATGACTATATCCATCCTATTTCAGAAGGTTTTTATTGCGTGAAAAAAGGCGATAAGTGGGGATATGTTGACAAACATGGCATTGAGCTCACCAAACTTGTCTACGACGATGCAGCTCCTTTCGTCGGAGGACTCGGCGTTGTCAAATCCGGAACAAAATACGGAGTTGTTGACAAAGCCGGGAATGAAATCATTCCGGTTATCTTCGAGGAAATCGGCGTCGATGACAATGCGATGCCGATCGAAGTCAGGCTTCACGGCCGTACAGCAGCCATTGACAGCACCCAGAATGTAAACTACGCGCTGCTCTACGATGAACTATCCGACTTCGGAAAACTCGGGCCAAAAGATATTGCGCTTGTAAAGGTCAACGGTTCCTACGGCATTATCAACCGAAAAATGCAAGAGGTTGTCGAACCGCGCTATCAGTTTATCGCACCGTTCCGCCACGGATTCGCCAGAGTGAACCGAAACGGGAGATACAATTTCATCACTCCCGAAGGCAAGGAGATTTCAACTAAAGGATTTGATGACGCATATGACTTTGCCGGTGAATATGCAATTGTAACGCGCGGCGGCAACCGCGGTGTTGTCGACGGTAGCGGCTCCTTTCAGGCAGTAGCTTTTGAACACGGCATCGGAGTTGTCAAGAAAAACGGATTGTTGCGGATCATCACATTCGGCGGTGTTCCGGTCAATGACCTCCTCTATGATGAAATCAATCCTTTTGTCAATGACCGTGCAATTGTCAAGCGTGCCGGCAATTACGGATTCATAGACACTGATGGCTACGAGGCAGTCAAACCACTCTATTCCGAAGTGATTGACTTCGATGGCGAAGTGGCTCGGGTAAGAATGAACGGGTCATGGGGGCTGATTGACAAATCTGGACAATACCTCGCCCCTGCTGTCTACGACAAAATCGAACCATTCATCGAGGACCTCGCACGTGTAGAACGCGCTCGTCGTTTCGGATTCATTGACCGCAAAGGACACGAACAGGTCCACGCCGACTACGACCGTATTTCCCTGTTCGAGGAAAGCGATCTGGCCCGCACGGTAAAGAGCGGCAAATCCGGGCTTGTCGATAAGATGGGCCGCGAAAGAGTTATTGCGACTTACGACTCGATCGCGCCCTTCTCCTGCGGACTTTATGCCGTATCGATTGACGGAAAGGCAGGCTATATCTTTCCTGACGGAAAGACTGCCATAAAATTCAAATATGACGAAACCGGTCCGTTTGTCGACGGACTCGCCCCGGTAAGGAAGAAAGATAAATGGGGAGTAATCGACACAGATGGCCACACTGTGATTCCGATCAAATATGATCCGATCAAGGACCTGCGTGGCCCGGTCATTACGGTTGTAAAAAACGGCGAGCAGACTCAATATGACCGCGCCGGAAAGAAAATCAAAGACTGACATAGCCGCGTAACGTAGGCCTACGAGTTTTCAACACTTATAGTATCTTTCGGTGAAATAATTTGCAGGATTCGGAAAGCGTTGCTAATTTTGTCAAAACAATAATACAATAAAGACATTAAAATCATTCCTACAAAATGGAAATTAAAGGAAAAATCATAGTTGCACTGCCTGAAATCACAGGCGTTTCAAAAACCGGCAACAGCTGGAAAAAACGTGAATATGTTCTGGAAACCCAGGAAACATATCCCAAGAAAGTCCATTTCGACTTCTTTGGCGAACGTGCTGACCAATATCCCCTCGCAGTCGGAGACGACATCACTCTTAGCTTCGACATCGAAAGCCGCGAGTACAATGGCCGCTGGTACACCAGCATCCGCGGATGGAGAGCCGAGAAAAACGGAGCTGCTCAGATCTCGCAGCCGGGTATGCCCCCGATCGACCCCAATATGCCCCCTGCTCCACCGTTCAACGCAATGCCTTCAGCCGGAGGCGACGAGGATCTTCCTTTCTGATATGCATAAATACCAATCATAGTCATAAAACATACAAAGGGCTTGACAGGCACTCGTGCTGTCAGGCCCTTTTTTAATCATCACATCATGAAAAAACTACTTCTGACCTCATGCCTGTCTCTGCTGACCGCCACTTCTTCAATGGCCGCTTATGAGCCGACGCAAGAAATTATTGAAGCACGGAAAGAATTTGCCGATCATGGATTCGGAATTTTCATCCACTGGGGAGTCTACAGTATGTTCGCACAAGGCGAATGGTATCTCAACAGCGGCATATCTGCCGAAGAATACGCAAAATGCGCATCCGCGTTCTACCCTGCCAACTTCAACGCAGCCGAATGGGTCTCCGCCATAAAAAACGCCGGCGCGAAGTATATCTGCTTCACATCTCGTCATCATGACGGATTCTCGATGTGGGACACCAATGAATCGGACTACAACATAGTGGATGCGACCCCGTTTAAGCGCGACATCATCCGCGAACTTGCCGATGAATGCCACAAACAGGGCATCAAACTCCATCTCTATTATTCACATATCGACTGGGGTCGCGAGGATTATCCAAAGGGACGCACAGGCCTCCGCACAGGCATTGATCCAAGCAAATCAGACTGGGTCGGCTATTACGGTTTCATGAACCGTCAGCTGACGGAGCTCCTCACCAACTACGGCGAGATCGGAGCAATATGGTTTGACGGCCACTGGGATCATGACGAGGACAGCGTGCCGTTCGACTGGAAGCTCGAAGAGCAATATGCAATGATCCACCGCCTGCAGCCTGGATGTCTTGTCGGCAACAACCACCATATCGCCCCCTACGAAGGCGAGGATATACAGATTTTCGAACGAGATCTGCCGGGGGAGAACACAGCAGGACTATCCGGTCAGGAAATTTCCCCCCTGCCTCTCGAAACCTGTCAGACGATGAACGGAATGTGGGGATATAAAGTTGCCGATCAAAACTACAAGGACACGCCCACCCTTATTCGCTATCTTGTAAAAGCTGCTGGGATGGGAGCCAACCTTCTGCTCAACGTAGGTCCGCAACCCAGCGGCGAACTGCCAGCAACGGCCCTCGCCCGAATGAAAGAAATAGGAGAATGGATGAAGATCTACGGCGAAACTTTTTATGCGACCACAGCTGGTGATTTCCCCGCACAGGAGTGGGGAACATCAACACGTAAGGGCAACAAGCTCTACCTCCATGTCATGACTCCGGCCAACAACGAAATCTATGTTCCGGTTAAGCGGAAGGTCAGAAAGGCAGTCGAATTTATCGACCGCACCCCTGTTGAATATACTCGCACCAAAGAGGGCATCGTCATCAGACTTAAAGAAAAGCCCACTGCAGTCGACTACGTTATCGAACTTGAGACACTCTGACATAATGAAGAGAAAACTTGAAATTTGTTGCGGTGACATCAACAGTGTCATCGCAGCAGACCAGGGCGGCGCAGACCGTGTTGAACTTTGCTCCGGTCTGGAAGCGGGTGGTCTGACACCAAGTATCGGAATGGTCCGCAAGGCAGTCGAGGCCTGCCGGAACGCCAGAGTTCATGTACTTGTCCGTCCGCGCCCGGGAGACTTCCTCTATAATCAAGCCGAAATTGATGTGATGCGTGATGACGTTGCAGCAATCCGCGAATCCGGAGCCGCCGGAGTTGTCATCGGAGCGCTCACTCCCGACGGAGGGATTGATCTCGCAACCTGCCGGAAACTGATCGAGGCAGCCAGTGGCGTCTCAGTCACCTTCCATCGTGCGTTTGACATGACAGCAGATCCTGAAACGGCACTTGAAGAGATAATTGCCCTTGGTTGCAATCGAATTCTGACCTCAGGCTGCGCCCCGACACTTCTCGAGGGTGCAAAAAGGATAAAGTCTCTGCTTAAAGTCGCAGCTGACAGAATCATCCTTCTTGGCGGATGCGGTGTCAGTCCGGACAACGCCCGCTCCATTCTCGACCAGACGGGACTGATGGAACTCCACGCCTCTGCACGATCGGCAGTCGCAAGTCGGATGTCGTTCAGAAACCGGGTTGTTTCCATGGGCAAGCCTGGCGAAGATGAGTTTTCAGTAATGGAAACTGACATTGACAAAGTCAAACAACTTGTTGAAATACTAAAATGAATCTGAAACACATCGCAATAATTGCAGCTGCATCAATTTGTGCAACGCCGATATTCTCCCAGAATCGGACTCTGAAAGAAAAGAGTCTCGAAATGCTCTATCAGTACATGCCGGCAGCCGACTCGGCCAACTATTCCCGCGAATTTTTCGCCCACAATGTCGACATGTCTTTGAAAGCCCGCGACGAAATGCCGTGGGGATCACTGGTGCCGGAACGTGAATTTCTGCATTTTGTAGTCCCCGTCCGCGTAAACAACGAGGACCTCGACAACCACCGCGAAGTATTCTATAACGAGCTGAAGGACCGCGTCAAAGGTCTTTCGATGAAAGAAGCGATTCTGGAGATCAACCATTGGTGTCACGAAAAAGTCACTTATCAGCCATCAGACGGCCGCACACATTCCCCGCTGGCATCCGTTTCATCCGCAATCGGACGGTGCGGCGAGGAATCGACATTAGGAGTCGCGGCTCTGAGAGCAATGGGCATACCTGCACGACAGGTATATACTCCCAGATGGGCCCATACCGACGACAATCACGCCTGGGTCGAGGCGTGGGCAGACGGAAAGTGGTACTTTCTTGGAGCATGCGAACCGGAGCCCGTACTTAACTTAGGATGGTTCAACGCCCCAGCTTCTCGAGGTATGCTCATGCACGCCAGAGTGTTCGGCCCCTATTTCGGAAAAGAAGAGGTCCTTTCTACTGCCGACGGAATTACCGACATCAATGTAACAGACCATTATGCTCCGGTCGACGCGCTTGATGTCTTTGTCCGGGACTCGAAAGGGAAGCCGATAGAAAACGTCCGCGTATCATTCCGCATCTACAACTATGCCGAATTCTATCCTATCGCCACAAAACTGACCGATTCTAACGGCCATGCATCTGTGATCACGGGCCTCGGAGATCTACTTGTCTGGGCCTCAGACGGAACTTCATTCAATTTAAAGAAAGCGAAAGTCGGAGAAACCCGCACTGTCGAAATTGAGCTTACAGGCAATGTCAGGCCATTCGAATCGATGGACCTTGACATTGTCCCACCCCAATCAGGTGCTGCAGCTCCCTATGTAAGCGCGCAGCAGCGCAGCGACAACGACCGCCGGTTCGCTCAGGAAGATTCGATCAGACTCGCCTACGTCGCCACATTCTCTCAACCCGTAGAAGGAGACTCTGTCGCTGATCTTCTCCACAAATCAAGAGGCAACCACGCGGTCCTGAGAAAATTTCTTGCCGACAATCCCGGACCAAAGGCTGTCGCTCTGCTGAAATCTCTTACCGAAAAGGATCTGACAGACGTCCCCGTACAGGTACTCGCCGACCACCTCACCAGCTCCTGGAACGGCACGACGTTCGAAGCCGACTACATCATGTCGCCACGCATCCTGAATGAACGCCTGACTCCATTCAGAAGCTATTTCACAAAAGCTATCCCCCCGAAAAATCAAAAGGATTATCGCAAGAATCCCGAAAAATTTGTCAGATGGACAGCCGAGAATATTGATGCGAGCCTTGAATGGTATCCGGCATCAGTCACTATGGATCCGGATAAAGTCTGGGAAACCAGAAAGACCTCGGCTCTTTCCCGCGACATCTTCTTTGTTGCTGCCGCAAGATCAATGGGAATACCGGCTCGAATCGATCCAATCACAGGCAAAACACAATGGGCCGACAGCAACGGGAAATGGATTGACGCGCAATTCAGAAAAGAGCAAACAGCTATGCCGGCAAATCAACACCGGCTCACGCTCCCCTATACTTCGAATTCAACTGTCGACAGTCCTTTGTATTACACACACTTCACGGTTTCAAAAATTGAGAATGGCGAACCTCATCTGCTGAGCTATCCTGATTTCATTCCACTGAATGAATGCTTCGGAAAAGGAGAACTACTCGACGAAGGAACATATATGATTGTCACAGGACAGCGACTTGCCAACGGTGGTGTTCTATCCCACATCGACTTCATAGACCTGACCAAGGGCGATGTTGAGAATCAACTTGCGCTACGTTCCGACACCACCCAGATTCAGGTTATCGGATCATTCGACGCCGAATCGAAGTTCCTGCCCCGAAATATGGCGACGAAGCAGTCTGTGCTTTCGACAACCGGCCGCGGTTACTATATTCTGGGAACTGTACGTCCCGGACATGAGCCGTCAAATCATGCCCTTCGCGACATTGCCGCGCTTAAAGATGAGTTCGAAGCGACCGGATTCCCCATGATTCTGCTTGCCGAAAACCCTGCGGCACTGGAAAAACTCGACAAACATATTGTCGAAGGACTCCCCTCGACCGTGACCTTCGGTTCGGACCCCGAAGAAACAATAGCCGACGCACTCAAGGAGGGCGGCAAATCATCCGGCGACCAGCCTGTGATCATAATTGCAGACACTTTCAACCGCGTCGTATTCGTGTCTTCCGGCTACAACATCGGCCTCGGGCAGAAGCTTCTTGACACACTTCGCAGAATCAAGTAGCATCAGCGATTTACCCCCACAAGCACGGTCCGGTAAAACTGTCATTGATAAGTTTTGCCGGACCGTACATGTTTCGAGTCAGGCCATCGAGTTGAAACAGATCGCAAAATTTGCCTAACTCAGAGATTTAGCGTATTTTTGCAAAATATTTCTAATAAGGTATGAAGGACAGAGTTCCTTTAAAATAACTAAGCAAACAAGACCGATGAGGTTTGATGAATTTGATTTTAACTACGATGTGCTCGATGCTCTCGATGCAATGCACTTTGAAGAGTGCACCCCTATTCAGGAGCAAGCCATCCCGGCAGCCCTTGACGGCCGCGACCTGATTGCTGTGGCCCAGACCGGCACAGGCAAGACTGCCGCATATATTCTCCCAGTGCTCAATCGTCTTGCAGACGGTGAATTTCCCTCCGACGCAATCAACTGCATCGTAATGGCCCCTACTAGAGAGCTTGCCATGCAGATCGACAATCAGCTTGAAGGATTCGGCTACTTTCTGTCTGTGAGCTCTCTGCCTATCTACGGCGGGACAGATGGCGCCACATTCGCCCGCCAGCAGAAGGGCCTTAAACTCGGAGCGGATATTGTCATTGCGACTCCCGGACGTCTCCTTGCCCACCTTCAGATGGGATATGTCGACCTTTCGAGAGTCTCCTTCTTTATTCTTGACGAAGCTGACCGCATGCTCGACATGGGCTTCTATGAAGACATAATGCAGATTGTCAAACGTCTTCCGGAAGACCGACAGACATTGATGTTTTCTGCAACAATGCCGCCGAAAATCCAGCAACTTGCAAAAAACATCCTGAAGGATCCTTGCGAAATCAAACTTGCCGTTTCGAAACCCGCCGAAAAAATCCACCAGCAGGTCGCTTTCTGCCGCGATCATCATAAAGCCCAGATGCTAAAAAAGATTTTCTCAGAACGCGAGTCTCGTCGAGTCATCGTCTTCGCATCTTCAAAACTGAAAGTCAAGGAACTTGCTCGAGATCTGCGTCAAAGCAAATTCAAGATCGGGGAAATGCACTCCGACCTTGACCAACAGCGCCGCGACGAAGTCATGCATGAATTTAAAGCCGCAAGAATCGACATACTTGTCGCAACCGACATTGTCGCCCGCGGCATTGACATCGACGACATCACAATGGTCATCAACTACGATGTCCCCCACGATGCAGAAGACTACGTTCACCGTATCGGCCGAACAGCACGAGCTGATGCAGAGGGCGAGGCTATCACTTTTGTCAGCGAACGCGACAGAGCAAAATGGTTTGTGATCGAAAAATTCATTGGGAAGAAAATAGAACGCATCTCCGACGGCAAAGACTCCGACAGACTGGAATGTGAGGCCGAAAATGCACTCTCCGAGCGAAAAGGCAGAAATCCTAAGAACAGGCGTCGCCGTGATTCGGAACACAGTGGTAGCCGCCGTCAAGGAAGCGCCCCACGTAAAAGACGGCCGCAAAACAATCAGGAATCAACTCATAGCGAGCCACAATCAGCGGCAGACTCACCAGATTCTGTGGAAAAGCCGTCAGATTCCTCTCAGGAGGCCACAAAAAAACGGTCATCGGACAGAAACCGACGCCGTTACAAAAGGGACGGCAAAAATGGCTCCAGAAGGAAACAAGGCGCATCGACAACTGCCTCTGAAGGCAACTCAGCCGCAACAGACAAGCCAGAAGCCGAATCCTGAATAATTAGATTCCAATACAAACCAGAGCTAAATGAAACATTATATCCCGGTTCTGTCAATTGCCGGATCTGATTCTTCCGGAGGAGCAGGAATTCAGGCGGACCTGAAAACCATATCGGCCATCGGCTGCTATGGCATGACAGCCATTACATCGCTGACTGCCCAGAACACAACCGGCGTTAGTCTGATCGAAGGCGTAACGCCGAAAATGGTCGAAGAGCAGATCCGTATGGTGTGGACAGACATTCCTCCGAAAGCTGTCAAAACCGGCATGCTCTACAACAAAGAAATTGTTGACACGGTCGCCAGCACGCTGAAACATTATGGCGTTCGCAACCTTGTTGTTGACCCCGTCATGGTTTCTACATCCGGGTCCCGACTGATTTCTACTGACGCCGTAGATGCGGTTGTCCGGCAACTATTTCCTCTTGCAACAATCATCACTCCGAACAGAGCTGAGGCCGAGGTTCTGACTGGCTCTGACGATCCGGTCAGACAGATTGCCAGACTTCATGAACTGGGATGCCGCAATGTGCTTCTCAAAGGCGGCGACAGCGACCGCACAGATGTCAAGATCGACTACCTCTCTCTTGCAGGCGAGCCTGAAATCATAACGTTGAGAGCCGATGCAGTCCACACCCCCAACACACATGGAACGGGGTGCACACTCTCCTCCGCAATCGCATCATATCTCGCGCTTGACTTCGATCTCGAAGAAGCCGTCACTCGTGGAAAGATATACATCACACGCGCGCTCAACGCAGGTGCTCGAGTCAGGGTCGGTAACGGTCACGGACCGGTTAACCATCTCTTCGCTCCCCGCCACATGAAATACATAATCACTAAACACAAGTCAGAATCATGAATGTAGAAATCAACGGCGAAGCACTGACAATTGCCGAAAACGCCCCCCTCTCGGAAGCATTAGAAAAAGCCGGCATTGACACAAAAGGAATTGCAATTGCTGTCAACCAAAAAGTTGTCAGGAAGGAATCTTATCCTACACATATTCTGAACGAGGGAGACAAAGTGCTGGTAATAAAAGTGTTCTACGGAGGCTAACTACTACCCTTATGGTTAGGATTGCAATCACATCGGAAGATATCCATCCGCGTGAGTCGGAATTCATCACAATGATTCTGAATCGCGGATGGGATTTTGTACATCTGCGCCATCCAAATACATCTCTCTCCGACATGAAATGTCTCCTTGACAGCATTCCGCAGAAACTCCATAGCAGGATCCGGATCCACGGACATTTTGAACTACTCAGTTCCTACAACCTCGGAGGTCTTCACCTTAATCGTAGATGTCCGGAAGCGCCTGCGACATATAGGGGCAATTTTAGTCAGTCATGCCATAGCTTCGAGGAAATCCGAGACATCATAGATCCGCAGACTGACTATGTCACGATCTCACCGGTGTTTGACAGTATTTCAAAAAAAGGCTACAGATCTCAGTTCGGCCTGGAGGAGCTGAATTTACAGAACAAGAGAATCCGTACCTCTGTTAATATGAAAATCATCGGTCTTGGAGGAATAACTCCAGAAAACGCACGATCGGCTCTCGACGCCGGCCTCGACGGATTTGCAGTCCTCGGCTATCTGATGTCGGCTCACGACCCCGAAATGCTATCAGCAAGACTTGATGAATTTGACCAAATATAAACTAAAACGAAACGAATACAATATGCTACAGTTTATAACAAATCCATCTGAAAAGTATACAGTCGCAGAAGAAGTCAGAATGGCAATCGAAGGCGGATGTCGCTGGATTCAGCTGCGAATGAAGAATGCATCAGACGAAGAGGTCAAACAGACAGCTCTCAGCCTGATTGACATCTGCCGTGACCACGACGCCTTTCTCGTCATTGACGACAGAGTCAATGTCGTTGAAGAACTCAAGGTTTCGGGAGTGCATCTCGGAAAAAACGACATGAACCCGCTCGAGGCGCGCGAACATCTCGGTCCGCACGCCATTATAGGGGCAACCGCAAACACTGCTGAAGACATTCTAAAATATAAAGGCAAGGATATCGACTATATCGGCCTCGGCCCGTTCCGTTACACCACGACAAAAGAGAAACTTTCGCCGGTTCTCGGACTGGAAGGCTACAAGAAAATCATCAGTGAAGTCCGTGGCGCCGGGATGGATATTCCGATCGTTGCTATTGGAGGCATCACTCTTGAGGATGTCGACGACCTTATGGCGACCGGAGTCAGCGGCATTGCAGTGTCAGGTGCGATCATTAATGCACCCGATCCGATGCTCTATACTTCACAGATTATGGAAAAACTGCTTGGCATTCCATATGACAAAGAATAATAATTACATTTCATTAACCAATCATCACATACAGAAATGGACGACATATTAAAAATCGGAGGAAGAGACTTCACCTCACGCCTGTTTGTAGGCACAGGTAAATTCTCATCCAACCGGTTGATGCTTGAATCAATTCTTGCATCAGAATCACAGATGATTACGGTTGCCATGAAACGAATTGACATGGCAAACGAAGAAGAGGACGACATGCTTCAGCATATCAACCGCGACCACGTGCAGTTCCTGCCCAACACATCCGGAGTCCGGAACGCACAGGAAGCTATTCTGGCCGCCCGGCTGGCCAGAGAATGCTTCGGAACAGATTTCATCAAACTCGAAATCCATCCCGATCCGAAATATCTTTTGCCAGATCCGATTGAGACACTGGCAGCAACAGAAGTGCTCGCAAAAGAGGGCTTCCATGTACTCCCCTACATTCAGGCAGATCCGGTTTTGTGCAAACGGCTCGAAGATGTCGGGACTGCTGCGGTCATGCCTCTTGGAGCCCCGATCGGCACAAACAAAGGCCTGAAAACACGTGATCTTCTTGAAATCATCATAAGCGAAAGCAAGGTTCCGGTCATTATTGACGCCGGCCTCGGAGCGCCCTCTCATGCTGCGGAAGCAATGGAAATGGGTGCTGACGCCGTTCTTGTCAACACCGCAATAGCCGTCGCAGACAATCCCGTGGAAATGGCAATCGCATTCAGACTGGCGGTCGAAGCCGGTCGCCGGGGATACCTTGCCGGACTCGGGACCATCTCATCATTCGCACAAGCCACCAGTCCTCTCACTTCGTTTCTGGACTAAGTACCATAACCAATCACATATCGAATATCACAATTCTGAATAAATAATGGAGATTGAGAAAATTAATGTAGACAGCTACCCCTCGTCAGAGAAATTCTATGTCGAAGGAAAGCTGCATCCGATTAGAGTTGGCATGCGTCTTGTCAGACTCACTCCAACTGTCAAAATCGTAAATGGAGAAAAAATCATGACGGACAACGATCCGGTTGTCATCTACGATACAAGCGGTGTCTATACTGATCCGAACGTAACCGTCGACATAAACAAAGGAATTCCAAGACTTCGCGAAAATTGGATCAAAGACCGCTCCGATCTCGAACAGCTTCCGTCAATCACATCGGAATACGGACGCATGCGCGAGGCCGACAAGTCGCTTGATTCAATCAGATTCAGCCACCGCTACGCCCCCCGCCGCGCCAAGGAGGGATGTGAGATCACTCAGATGGCTCTCGCAAAGAAAGGCATCATCACACCCGAAATGGAATATGTCGCCATCCGCGAGAACGCCAAGGCCGACGAAATGGGCATAGACTCGCATATCACTCCGGAATTTGTCCGCGACGAAGTAGCGGCCGGTCGCGCTGTCATTCCTGCAAACATAAACCATCCCGAAGCCGAACCAATGATCATCGGTAAAGGATTCCTTGTAAAGCTCAACACCAACATCGGCAACTCTGCACTCTCTTCCGGAATCAAAGAGGAAATCAACAAAGCCGTATGGAGCTGTTACTGGGGCGGGGACACGCTGATGGACCTGTCAACCGGCGACAATATCCACGAGACCCGCGAATGGATCATCCGCAATTGTCCGGTTCCGATGGGAACTGTACCGGTGTATCAGGCTCTTGAAAAAGTTAACGGCAAAGTAGAGGATCTCAATTGGGAGATCTATCGCGACACACTTATCGAACAGGCCGAACAGGGAGTTGACTACTTCACAATCCATGCCGGCGCACTCAAGGCCCATGCGGACATGATCGGCGAACGTCTGACAGGAATTGTTTCGCGTGGAGGATCGATTATGACAAGCTGGGCAAAGATTCACAACGAGGAAAACTTTCTCTACACCCACTTTGACGAAATCTGCGAAATCCTTGCGAAATATGACGTTGCCGTCTCGCTTGGCGACGGACTGCGGCCCGGCTCCATCCACGATGCGAATGACCGTTCGCAATTCCTGGAACTCGACGTTCTCGGTGAGCTTACAGAGATAGCATGGAAGCATAATGTTCAGGTACTTATCGAAGGTCCCGGACATGTTCCCATGCACAAGATCAAAGAAAACATGGACCGTCAGGTCGAAAAATGTCATGAAGCGCCGTTCTATACTCTCGGTCCTCTCACAACCGACATCGCGCCCGGTTATGACCACATTACTTCAGCGATCGGCGCAGCACAGATTGCGTGGATGGGAACTGCGATGATCTGCTATGTGACTCCGAAAGAACATCTCGCGCTTCCGAACCTCGAAGACGTGAGAAACGGAGTCATCACTTACAAGATTGCAGCACATGCCGCTGACCTTGCCAAAGGACATCCCGGCGCCCAGCTACGCGACAATGCCCTCAGCAAAGCACGGTTTGAATTCCGGTGGAAAGACCAGTTCAACCTCTCGCTTGACCCCGACAGGGCAAAACAGTACTACGTCGAAAGCCACAAGGGCGACGATCACTTCTGCACTATGTGTGGTCCGAACTTCTGCGCCATGAGAATTTCGAGCAAACTTGCAGATGAATGTGGCAAATAACACGACACACACGCTACTTGCAGGGCTCCGAAACGGTGGTCTGCAAGTAGTCTTCAAACCTATCAACTGCTTTTCTATTCTGCAATCGTGTTGATTGCCTGAAATTATAATACAATCCTATTTAACTGTTTTTTGATTTATTCAATTCATGAAATCAATACTACGAAGAGTTTTCTTCTGTGCCATTATATCCATTTCCTGGATGTCGGCAAGCGGACAACGCCTCGCAATTAAAACCAACACGCTCGATTGGCTGATCCAGTCACCGAATCTGTCACTGGAGGCCAGACTGAATCGACACCTCACGATTGACCTTGGAATCGCATGCAACCCGATTAAAAGGACCATATATTCACCGAAATTAAGTCTGCGCAACTTCCGCATTCATCCGGAACTACGCTATTGGTTCAATCGTCCTATGGCGCGTCATTTTGCAGGGATAGCACTTGAAGCCGGATCTTTTGATCTGAGATTCAACAACCGTCACTTGACAGGCGACGGTGTTGCTGCAGGCATCACCTATGGCTACGCTCTTGTACTCAGCCGGCATTGGAACGTTGAGTTTTCAATAGGTGCCGGACTGGCAAAAGTCTGGGGAGTTGACTATCGCGATCCTGACAAGCGTCCGGATACCCGCAACATGAACAAATGGGTTCCAGTGCCGATCGGCACCGGTGTAACGTTTTCTTACATATTCAAATAATCATGGGAATGGGACAAAAAAATATCAAAACGTGGCTTGCCATAGCCGCAGCCGCTTCTGCGATAGCGCTTCCTGCATTCGCTCGCGACATCAACGTACGTGGTATAGTGACTGACCCCTCGGGTGCGCCCCTGAAAGGTGTGACAATTTACGACGCCAACACCGACCATCTGCTGGCCAGCACAAATGAAGAGGGTAAATATCTGGTGATTATTGACTCGGAAGGAAAACTCCTGTTTTCGATTCTCGGCATGGAGGACTCGGAAGTTCCGGTTGAAGGACGTCTCGCTGTCGATGTGACTCTGACGCGTTCGGCGATCACTCTCGGAGAGGTACTTGTCAAAGGAAAAAGCAAACTGAAAGTTGTTGCTCCTGAACCAACCGATATCGAAATAAAAGGCAACTATGCCCACATTAAGACACGCGTAAAAGTGCCCGGGCATCTTTTCAACTCATCGACCAGGCTTATCATCCAGCCGGCTCTCTACAACGTGACCGAAGGCCGCCGGTGGTTCCTAAAACCCCTTGTCTATGATGGCAAACGCTATAACATCACTCAGGAACGAATGTATGATTTCAAACCTGAATCCGATCCGCTGTCTAGCTACGTGACACTAAAGAACCAGTCTGCCGGAGGCAATGACATCATAACATGGAGCGACTCAGTCTATCTGAAGAATCCCGAACAAGATTTCTACTGCGACATGATGATGGCAATGGAAGACTATAATAAGGTCTTCTATCGCGACACTACCCGGATCGCACAAGGAACAATCAACCCTCTCCGCTTTTTCCGATATAGTATTCTCGGATCGGAAGTAAAGGATTCGACATATTTCCCGACCCCCGAAATGCAGATGCGCGACACGAAAGGAGACGTTAAAATCACATTCCGGGTAAACGAGACGACCCTCGACATGAACTACGCCGACAACCGCCGTGAGATGAACGCTCTTCTTGCCCAGCTGAAAGAATTTGAGGACAATCCCGACGCGGCCATAAAGAGTTTTGCGATCAATGGCACGGCATCTCCGGAAGGCTCCTATGACCATAATGTCAATCTGTCGAAGAAACGTATGCGTTCGGCACTGGACATCATCAACGAAAACCTGTCGCCCTCGACACGCCGATATATCGAAATGACGAGCGACGCGAAAGTCGAAAACTGGGAAGCTCTCGTTGACATCCTGCGTGCGGAAAACGAAAATGACAAGGCCGACGAAATCGAGAGTATCCTCAAGAAATACAGCGGTATCGCAGCCCAGGGCAACGCCATCAAGCGTCTCCCCTACTACAATTCGGTTCTTCGCGAACAGTATCTTCCCAAGCTGCGCAGAGTAAGTTATGAGTATGTCACCTCAGAATTCCGTTACCTGACCGACGATGAAATCGCGGAAGTCTATGCGACAAACCCGAACTCTCTGACCCGCTATGAGTTTTTCCGTCTTTACAGATATGTGGCCAAGACTCCGGAAGAAAAAGAGACCTATCTGAAAAAAGCGCTTGAAGTCCATCCCAAATTTCTGGTTGCGGCCAACGACCTTTCCGCAATGTATCTTGAAAGAAATGAACCTCATCCGGAACTACTCGAACCATTTGTCAAACCGGGTGCTAAGAAAATCCCGACGGAAGCAAAAAGCAACCTCGTGGCAGCTTACCTTGCAACACAGCAGTACCTCCGTGCGGACTCTATTGCGGAAGAACTTCCGGACACACCCGAGTACCACAAGACAAAACTCTATGTCGATGTCCTGAATGGACGTTTCGAAAATGCTATTCAGGAAGTCTCGGAAGAATCGCCGGTAAATGAGGTAGTGCTCCTGCTTGCACTCAAAGCCAACGACCGAGCGTGGTCAATGGCCCAGAAGCTGGGAAACAGCCCCGAGGAAGAATACCTGAAGGCCATTGCCGCAAACCGTGTCGACGAATACATGGCCGCAATGAGCCATCTTGAAAACGCGCTGCGACTGAAACCGGAACTGCGCGACATCGCCAAAATCGACGGCGACATTATCGAACTTTTAGAAGACCTTGAAGGAAAGGAGGTTGACGAATGACTACAGCTAAAATAACAAAATCAGTCTGTGCGGCACTTCTTTTTTGTCCGCTTTCAATTCTGGCATCTACCCAAAATTCCGCGCTAAGCGAACAGCGAGACTCGACTATGAATGCTCTCGACTATGTTTTGCAGCGCCCCAATCCGAATCCAAGATTTGAAACAAAGAAATTCGGCGATCACCTTTTTCTTTCAGGATCGATTGGACCTGACTGGATGAGAAGCAACGACGGTGCGACCGGAATCGGTTCGGAAACCGGAATGCGCGCCGAAATATCCGTCGGCGACTGGATCACTCCAGTCCACGGATGGCGCTTCACGCTTGGTGCCGGACGGCATTCAGGCGTCGATGGATCCAAACCTTACTTTCTCGGGGCCTCAATCGATTACATGATGAATCTCTCGGCACTCGTAAGGGGTGAAAAACCTTCACGCCGTTTTGAAATCATGGCTCTTGGAGGCGTTGAGCTTGAAGCACTTCACAAATCCGGAGCGGGAACAAAAATGGCCGCAGGGCTCCACATTGGCTTTCAGCCGCGACTCTATCTGTCGAATACGACCTACCTGTTTCTTGAGCCGAGATTCGGATTCTACTCCGACAATCTTGATTTAGTCTCGACATGGCATCGTTTCGACTGGAATGCATCTCTGCTTATCGGCCTCGGCTATCGGATCAATCCGCGTCCGGGATTCCACAGAGACAACTCTCTCTTTGACAGCGAACGGTTCGGCGACAATATGTTCATCAGTGTTTCCGGAGGATTATCACGCCTGATGAAGAATGTCAATGACTATTCAAACAAATTCGGAGGACTTGGTGCTCTTTCTATCGGAAAATGGTTTACACCCTGCTCTGGACTCCGCCTGACAGCATCCGGAACAGAGGTAAAAGAAAAGAGATATGACAATCGCATCGTGGCAATCGGCGACATCGACTATCTCTGGAATCTCAATTCGACTCTCAACGGATTTGACCCTGACCGTAAAATCGAAGGCAATGTTGTCATCGGTGTTTCCGGAGCATTTGCATCTGGCAGAGGCAAAAAATTCAGCCCGGGTGTACATGCAGGTTTTCAGGGGATCTGGAACATCAACCGCCATTTCGCAATCTATCTCGAACCTGCGCTGCGCTATTTCGGAGGCAATCTCTCGCCCTCAGGAGCGAAGCGAAATGTTTTTACAACCTTGAATCTGGGTCTGACTTATCGCAACGGGACCGGATCGGAACGTCGCTACATAAATGAACAGTTCATTGAAGAGGACTTCCGGAATTCCAATAAATGGTTTTTTGAAGTAGTCGGCGGTGTGTTTATGCGTAGCCGCATCTGGAGCTCAAACCACACTGTGGCGATCGGCCTCGGCAAATGGTTCCTTCCGGAAAGCGGATGGCGTCTGACCGGCGAATATGACTATTTGAGCACCAATAAGTACCGGTCGATCTCGATAGGCGCCGACTATCTTGCAAATCTGACCACACTCGCTGCAGGATTCGATGATGAACGCATATTTGACCTCAGCGCTTTCATCGGACTCTCGGCAGGCGGAGCCCACTACCAGACAGTGAACAACAAATTCGTCTGGGGTCCACGCGCCGGCTTGCGTGCGGCATTCCGTCTTTCGCAGAGTCTCGACATTGTTCTCGAACCGCGTCTTCAGGCAATGCGTATCCCTGGCTACGCACGCTCTTTCACTCCGGCATTCTTCGCTCAGGCCGGTCTAAGCTATAAGTTCGGCCAGATGCATAAAAAACGCGGCGATGACGGCTCAGTTCTCATTATGGACGATTTCAACCGAAACTTTGTTTCAGCATCGTTCGGTCCTTCGCTTTTCAGCGAGACATTCGTCACAAGCCACAAGACAGTCTCCTGGGCAGTGGACGCGTCAGTTGGTCGTTGGTTCACCAATGTTTCGGGAGTCCAGTTCGGGCTCAGTTATGACTTTATCGACCGCTACTGGTCGCCGGACTACCTTAACGTCGGAACTCTCCATCTTGACTACCTTCTTAACATGACAACACTCGTAACGGGTAACACCCGCTCGAAATTCAGTCTCGCAGGACTTGTCGGACTCGGGCTCGGCTGGAGCAACGATGCCGAGATCGGAAGAGCACACGTCTGAACT
>CAJUHM010000019.1:37707-41949 GCA_910586475.1 uncultured Muribaculaceae bacterium
GACTGCAGTTCCGCTACAGACTCAACGACATGTTCCATCTGACATTCACTCCGACAATGGCCTTCTGGCGTCCGCTTCTCAACGGAGGCGAAGGAAACAGCCACCATTTCATTGGCGTCGGAAGGATGCCGCTGGGTGTGACCTACAGCTTTTAATCAACTCTGATAAAAGACATGCCGTCCCTAAAAAGCCTGGGGCGGCATGTCAGTAATTATATGTTATCAACAATTAGATTCAAATGTTTTCTGAAGAACTAAAAAAGTATTCGTGGGAAGAAACAACCGAGTTCATCCGAAGTCGGACGTCGCGCCACGTCGAAATTGCGCTGAGCAAAGACCAGATCGGAATTGAAGACTTCATGGCTCTCATATCGCCTGCGGCTGTACCCTACCTTGAAGAGATGGCCCGCAAAGCCCACCACTACACGCTCGAGAGGTTCGGGAAAACGATCTCGATGTACATTCCGCTCTATGTTTCCAACGCATGCACGAATGCATGTGTCTACTGTGGTTTCAACCATTCCAATCCGTTTACCCGCGTCACCCTTTCGCAAGAGCAGGTCAAAGCAGAGTGCGAGGCAATCAAGAAACTCGGACCATTTGAAAATCTCCTGATCGTATCCGGTGAATTTCCGCGCCTCAATGGTGTTGAATATCTTGAGCAGGTCCTGAAAACTGCCCGTCCCTACTTCAGCAATCTGACGATTGAAGTAATGCCGATGAAGGAAAAAGATTATTTCCGGCTGACTCAGAGCGGTCTCAACGGCGTTGTATGCTTTCAGGAAACCTATAATGAAAAAGCCTATAAGACCTACCACCCGAAAGGCATGAAGTCGATTTTCGAATGGCGTGTCAATGGCTTCGACAGAATGGGTGCTGCAGGAGTCCATAAGATCGGTATGGGTGTTCTCATCGGCCTTGAAGACTGGCGCACCGACGTAACAATGCTCGCCCGTCATCTGCGCTATCTTAGAAAAAACTATTGGCGCACACGCTATAGCGTCAACTTCCCCAGAATGTGTCCGGCGGAAGGCGGCTATCAGCCTAATGTCATAATGACCGACAAAGAACTCGCGCAGCTCACATTCGCATTCCGGATTCTCGACCACGACGTCGACATCTCTTATTCGACACGTGAATCACCCGAGTTTCGTGCGAATATGATGAAACTCGGAGTGACTTCCATGAGCGCCGGAAGCAAGACAGAGCCGGGCGGATATGTGTCATCGCCCGACGCCCTCGAGCAGTTTGAAGTCACAGACAGCCGCAATCCGCTTCAGGTTGCAGACGAAATCCGAAGACTCGGCTATGAACCGGTTTGGAAAGACTGGGACAAAATATTTGATTGACTTCCATTTTTTCCGTAATTTTGCGGAAAGATTTAACCCCAATAACTTAATTCCTTTTTTCATTCATGAAAGAATTAGCCACGAAATATAATCCTGCCGAAGTAGAAGACAAATGGTATGCCTATTGGATGGAACACCGTCTATTCCACAGTGAACCCGACGCCCGTCAGCCCTATTGCATCGTCATTCCCCCGCCGAATGTGACAGGCGTGCTCCACATGGGTCATATGCTCAACAATACGATCCAGGACATCTTGATCCGACGCGCACGCATGGACGGCTACAATGCCCTCTGGGTCCCCGGAACAGACCATGCCTCAATTGCGACAGAGGCCAAAGTTGTCGGTAAGCTGGCTTCGGAAGGCATCAAAAAATCAGACCTTTCACGCGAGGAATTCCTTCGCCACGCATGGGACTGGACCGACAAATATGGAGGTATCATCCTCGAACAGCTGAAGAAGCTCGGGGCCTCGTGCGACTGGGAGCGCACAGCGTTCACAATGGATGAGATCCGCTCGAAGAGTGTGATCAAAGTCTTTGTCGATCTCTACCGCAAAGGACTCATATACCGTGGCAAACGCATGGTCAACTGGGATCCTAAAGCAAAGACCGCGCTGAGCGACATCGAAGTTATCTATAAAGAAGAACACAGCCGTCTTTTCTACCTGCGCTATAAGATCGTCGGAGAAGACGGATATGCGATTGTCGCAACAACTCGCCCGGAAACAATCATGGGCGATACAGCCATGTGTATCAATCCGGCAGACCCTAAGAACCAGCACCTTCGCGGCAAAAAAGTGATTGTGCCGCTTGTCAACCGTGAGATCCCCGTCATTGAAGACGATTATGTCGACATCGAATTCGGAACAGGCTGTCTTAAGGTCACTCCCGCTCATGACATGAACGACTATATGCTCGGGCAGAAACACGATCTCGAATCGATCGATATTTTCAACGACGACGCAACCATTTCAGAAGCCGCCGGAATGTATGTTGGCATGGACCGCTTTGCCGTTCGCGAGCAGATTGCCAAAGATCTCGAAGCTGCCGGACTGATCGAGAAGATCGAGCCCTATGAAAACAAAGTGGGCTATTCGGAACGCAACTCCGACACCGTTACCGAACCCCGCCTCTCCGACCAATGGTTCATGAACATGGAATCTCTCGCCAAACCCGCTCTGTCATCAGTCGAGGATGACATCATCAGATTCATTCCCGAGAAATACAAGAACACCTATCGCCACTGGATGACAGACATCCGAGACTGGTGTATCTCCCGCCAGCTCTGGTGGGGTCACCGCATTCCTGCCTGGTATCTGCCCGACGGATCTTTCGTTGTCGCCGAAACCGAAGATGAAGCCCTCTCGCTGGCCCGCGAAAAAGACCCGGCCCTCTCGCTCTCGGATCTCCGTCAGGAAGAGGATGGTCTCGACACATGGTTCTCATCGTGGCTCTGGCCGATTTCTCTCTTCAACGGCATACTCGAACCCGGCAACAAGGAAATCGACTATTATTATCCGACAACGACGCTTGTGACCGGTCCAGACATCATTTTCTTCTGGGTCGCAAGAATGATCATGGCCGGATATGAATTCATGGGCAAACAGCCGTTCAACAATGTTTACTTTACCGGAATTGTCCGCGACGAAATCGGCCGAAAAATGTCGAAACAGCTTGGAAACTCCCCCGATCCGCTCCAGCTCATCGCCGACTACGGTGCCGACGGCGTGCGTGTCGGCATCATGCTCAGCGCGCCTGCCGGAAACGACATTCTTTTCGACACCCGCCTCTGTGAAACCGGCCGTAACTTCTCCAACAAGATATGGAACGCCTTCCGTCTTGTCATGGGATGGGAAGTGAGCGAAACCGCTAACCAGCCCGAATCTGCAAGATTCGCGATCGAATGGATGCAGTCGAAACTCAGCGTTGCCGTTGCGGAGATAAATGACCTTATGGCTAAATTCCGCATCTCGGAAGCACTGAAAGAGATCTACCGCCTCTTCTGGGACGACTTCTCTTCATGGTATCTCGAAATGGTCAAACCCCAATATGGCTCACCCATTGACCGCAATACGTTTGACGCCACAGTAGGATATTTCGATTCGCTTCTCCGTCTGCTTCACCCCTTCATGCCGTTTATAACCGAGGAACTATGGCAGCATCTGGCTGAACGCCGCCCGGGAGAGTCAATCATGTATGCACACACTCCGGAGGCTGCGGAAGTCAACAGCAATATAATCTCGCTGATGGAACATGCAAAAGAAGTTGTCAACGGAATTCGCAACGTTCGCGCCGTCAAGAACATCCCCAATAAAGACACCTTGACCGTCAACGTCATCGGCACGTGGGACAAAGCTCAGGACGCTGCCATTTGCAAGCTGGCCAACTGCGAAACCATCAACCACAACGCCGAGAAAAATCCCGCTGCAGCGTCGTTTATTGTCGGAGTGACCGAAGTCAACGTTCCGTTGGAAGGCTCCATTGACAAAGACGCTGAAATTGCAAAACTCAGGAAAGACCTCGAATACATGACAGGCTTTAAGGCCTCTGTCCTCAAGAAACTTTCAAACGAACGTTTCGTCAACAATGCTCCTGAAGCTGTCGTCGCAGCCGAGCGTCGCAAACTTAGCGATGCCGAAGCCAAAATCGACAACCTGACAAAAGCAATCGAAGCTTTAAGCTGATCACTGACACGCAAGACATTCATTCTGACAGGCCGGCGAAACACTCACCGGCCTGTCACTCATTCCGCACGTCATCAGCCCGGGGCTGATTAAACAAAATCAAAGACACAACGTTCAGTTTTCAAAAGACGATCAGCAGCTCAGTTACTGTAAAGCTGAAGATTCCAAATCGAAGTGCAAAACTTTGAGATGGGCATTAGTCATTCTCCT
>CAJUHM010000020.1 GCA_910586475.1 uncultured Muribaculaceae bacterium
TATCTTTACTCTTATTGCGTCAATTATAGGACTAAAACTCGTGACAAACTAAGACCCCGTTCTCCATAATATTTGTTAATACCGGGCCACCCCAGCGTTAACAAATATTGTAAAAACGGGGTCTAACTGTTTAATAAATGATACTTAAAGGGGGTTATTTTCGTGATTTTTGCTAATTTTGTAGTTTGATAATTCAGACTTCTATTATTATTCACGAATGTCAGTCAATAAAGTTATACTTCTGGGAAATGTCGGTCGCGATCCTCAGATCAGATATGTAGGCAACAGACCGGTTGCAGAGTTTACTCTCGCCACAACCGAACGTGGGCGCACTCTTGAAAACGGACAGCAGATCCCGGACCGGACCGAATGGCATCGCCTCGTAATGTGGGACGGAAATGCAACGCTTGCTGAGCGCTATGTCAGAAAAGGCACTAAAATCTACGTCGAGGGGAAGCTCCGTACCCGGACATGGGAAGACCGCAACACAATCAAACATACGGTCACCGAAATTTATGTCGATTCGATGGAGCTGCTTTCCCGTCCAACTGAAGGAAACCAATAAGTATCAATCAAAATATTCCACAATTCACCAATGCAAGAAAAAGAAAAATTGCCGGAAGAAGTCTATCGCGACGCCGATCCGGCTGAACTCCCCGACAACGCTTTCCGTGAACTCGGAGCGGGCGAACATTACCGTCCGGTGATGCATCCTGCCCATGACTATCCTGAAGCCACTCCCTATTCCGTCACGATGGGATTGATTCTCGCTGTCATCTTCAGTGCCGCAGCGGCATATCTCGGTCTGAGGGTCGGACAGGTTTTCGAGGCTGCAATCCCGATCTCGATAATCGCGGTCGGACTGTCGGGCGCTCTGAAGAAAGACAATGCTCTCGGCCAGAACGTGATCATCCAGTCGATCGGTGCATGTTCGGGAGTGATCGTGGCCGGCGCGATCTTCACTCTTCCGGCTCTCTACATTCTCAAAAGCTCCCATCCTGAAATCACGGTCAACTTTTTCGAGATTTTCCTCAGCTCGCTTTTCGGAGGTGTGCTCGGAATTCTCTTTTTCATCCCCTTCAGAAAATATTTTGTCAAGGACATGCACGGGAAATATCCCTTCCCCGAAGCGACAGCGACGACACAGGTGCTGATGAGCGGTCAGAATGCAAAGGCGTCCGGCGGTCAGGCTAGACTGCTTGTCATCGCCGCGCTCATAGGCGGTATCTATGACTACGTAGTGGCCACCTTCGGACTATGGGCCGAAACCGTGTCGACCTATATGACATCGTGGGGACAGACGCTCGCCGATAAGACCAAAGTGGTTGTCAGCTGCAACACCGGCGCAGCCCTGCTCGGTCTAGGCTACATCGTCGGTCTGAAGTATGCGTTCGTTATCTTTGCCGGTTCGGCCTTCGTCTGGTGGGTGCTCATTCCGTTGTTTGGGACCTATGGGGCGAGTGAAATCACAGCAATGCAACCGGATACGATCTTCTCGACCTACGCCCGACTGATCGGCATCGGCGGTATTGCTATGGCGGGAATCATCGGAATCGTCAAATCGCGTGGAATCATCGCCCAGGCGGCAGGGCTCGCTGTCAGAGAGTTCAAGGGTGGTGCGGCCGGAACAAAACCGCAGCGCTGGCAGCTCGATATCTCGATGAAACATATCGTATTCTTCATGGTCATCGCGCTTGTCGCTGTCTTTCTCTTCTTCTGGCTCGGGGTGCTCCACAATCTCTTTCAGGCCATTGTGGCTTGGATTGTGGTGACTGTCATCGCATTCCTCTTCACGACAGTTGCTGCAAACGCCATCGCGATTGTCGGTTCCAATCCTGTTTCCGGAATGACTCTCATGACTCTCATCGTTGCTTCGGCGATCTTCGTTGCCATCGGTATCACCGGAACTTCTGGAATGGTTGCCGCAATGATCATCGGCGGTGTTGTCTGCACGGCTCTTTCGATGGCAGGCGGTTTCGTGACAGACCTCAAGATAGGCTATTGGGTCGGATCGACTCCAAGGAAACAGGAAAGCTGGAAATTCCTCGGCACTCTCGTTTCGGCTGCGACTGTCGGCGGTGTCATTCTGCTGCTTAATGATGTCTACGGTTTTACGGGCAAGGATGCACTCGTGGCTCCGCAGGCCAATGCGATGGCCGGTGTGATCGAACCGATCATGATGGGAGGCGAGACCCCGTGGATTCTCTACATGACCGGAGCTGTTCTTGCATTGCTACTCAACTGGCTCGGTGTGCCCGCTCTCGCATTCTGCCTCGGAATGTTTATTCCGCTTCCCCTCAACACTCCGATGCTCGTCGGAGGTGCGATCTCATGGTTCGTCGGCTCACGTAGCAAAGATGAAACGCTCAACAATGCCCGTCTCGACCGCGGAACTCTTATCGCATCCGGTCTGATTGCAGGCGGTGCGCTCTTCGGTGTCTTCTCCGCCCTCACGCGATTTGCCGGCTATGACGGTGTCATCGAAATGGAGACATGGATCAATCAGCTTCTCGGTCTGATCGTCTATGTCGGTCTGATCATCTATCTGATCGTCGACAGTCTGCGTGCAAAAACTGTAAAATAATTATAATCTGACATTCTTCTATAGCTTGGATCGCCAGCTCCTGCGTTCGATAGCCGCATTATCGCTGCCGGCCGTGGTGACGAACATCACCACTCCCTTGCTCGCACTCTGCGATGTGGCGATCGTGGGTCATATGGGATCGGCCGTCTACATAGCGGCTATCGCCGTCGGCGGCACAATGTTCAACATGCTCTACTGGCTATGCGGATTCCTTCGCATGGGTTCAAGTGGAACGACCGCTCAGGCTTTCGGTGCAGGAAATATGCTGCAGGTCCATGCTATTGTAAGACGTGCAATGGCCATCGCGTTTTTTATCGCGATGGCCTTTATCATATTCCGACGGCCGATCGCAACGCTGTTGCTTGACTTTATCGACGCCGAATCCGCTGCCCGTGAAATGGCGCTGGAGTATTTCAGTATCTGCATCTGGGGAGCGCCGGCGGTTCTCGGAACGTTTGCCCTGACAGGCTGGTTCATAGGGCTTCAGAACTCAAGAATCCCGATGTGGATTTCGATATTCATCAATGTCTTCAATATCGTTGTGTCGCTGACGCTGGTCTACGGCGTAGGGCTGAAAATCAGTGGTGTCGCTGTCGGGACTCTCTCGGCCCAATGGGGAGGATTCCTGCTGGGACTTGCTGTCGGACTGCGGAAATACGGCTTGGCCAGGGTAGGTGTGAAACTATTGCTGGCGTGGGATGACTTGCGCATTTTTCTGCGGATCAATTCCGATATATTTCTGCGTACATTCTGTCTGGTCGCGGTCACTCTCTGGTTCACACGTGTCGGTGCGATGCAGGGAACGGTGATGCTCGCCGTCAACACTCTGCTGATGCAGTTTTTCACGATATTCTCCTATATGATGGATGGTCTCGCTTTTGCAGGCGAGGCTCTGTGCGGACGCTATCTGGGTGCGGACGACCGGCCACGGCTGCGGCAGACAGTCAGAGGGCTGACAGTTGTCGGTGCGGTTGCATCGCTGATTTTCACAATAGTATATTTCGCCGGAGGTGATGCCTTTCTGATTCTTCTCAGTTCAGAGGGCGGGATTGTGGAGAGTTCGAAGGAGTTTTTCGGCTGGGCCGTGGCAATCCCTCTTCTCAGCTTCATGGCCTTTGTCGGCGACGGGGTAATGATCGGTATGACACGGACACGCGCAATGCTTGCGTCGATGGTTGTCGGCGCAGCAGTCTATTTCCTGCTGTATCTGTTTTTGTTTCCGCGGATCGGCAACCACGGTCTCTGGATCGCGTTTCTGGCCTATCTGTTATCGCGCGGCATAGTTCTCGGGGTTGAAATCAGAAAGATCTGATCTACTTCCCGTTCTCGGCAAGATAGGCTTCGCAGGCCATTGCCAGCTCATCATACCATTCCTTTCCGAACCGTTCGGTCAGGGGCTCGCGCATGAACTGATAGAGGCGTGTGCCGTTGGCCTTACCAAGCGCTTCCGCGCAACGGCAGATTTTCCAGCGGTGGTAGTTGACAGCCGTAAATGTCGGATACTGAGTGAGACGCAGCGGATAGAGATAACACGACATAGGCTTGCGCATCCCGCATCGTCCCTCGCGGTAGGCTTTTTCAATCGCGCAGAGACAGAGTCCGCCGGTCGCATAGGTGGTGAAGACGCAATTCCGTCCGTCAACAATCTGTGTTACGAGATCGCCCTCTTCGTCAACATAGCCGACTCCCGCCTCTTCAATGCGCTGTCGGGCGGCCGGCAGCAGATCGTCCCAGACGATGTCCTTGAGCTTTTTAAGTTCCTCATATTCTTCTTCGGTGATCGGTGCGCCCGCATCTCCTTCTATGCAGCATTCGCCCAGACATTTTCCAATGTCGCACTGAAAAAACTGTTCTGCGAGGTCGAGAGTGACTAAGGTATCGTTGATCTGGAGCATTATTTCTTCGGTTGTATTATCCATTAAACATTCATTAGATTCCGGCAGTCACCGACGTGACGGCCACAAGACGGTCGTAGCGTGCGCCGGGTTCCCGGAAATAGACTTTGACAATATATTCGTTTGTGGTCTGATAGCAGTCGCCCTCTACGACCGAGGTCGCGCCACGGGTGGATGCGCCGCGTGGAACAGCAAGATACTGATAGTTGTATGCCCCTTGTTTGAGCTGCAGAGTAGTCTCGTAGAGGCCCGTCGCACGGTTGAAGACCATCAGGCTTTCGGGGGAGAAGCGGCGCAGTGTCAGATCGCCGTCGATGAAGATGTCTACATCGTTTCTTTCCGGCATTTCGAGCGAGAAATGGGTCAGCGCATATTCTGCCTCGACATCGGAATCGTCGGAATTGTATTCCCGGATCCGGAATCGTCCTTTCTGGGTGCTGTCGTAGACGTAGTCGAGTCCGGCTCGCGGCTGATCGGTCTGGAGCGTGAGGTGATAGAACGGATCGGCAAACGAGATTTCAGCCACTCGCATTCCCGGATAGTTTGTCGATATGATCTCCATGCGGCGGTATTCGTTGCCTCCGTCGAAAATCAGCTGAGGGACATGCTCCCACCATGCGACACTTCCTGCGATGCGTGTCGGATTTGTCAGCGCTACACTGTTGTCCTGTCGGCCGTTCTGTTCGACAACAACAATCAGGTCGTTCATCATATTATTGACCGAAGTCCCTTTCGCGTCGACTCCGACAGTCAGCTGCTGGTGGGAGTTGTTGTAGTCGATGTCGGTTCTCGATGTGACTTCAGCCGTGGCACTCATGATCGGCTCAACGACCGAGAATCTGACCTGAAGCAGTGTCTCGTCAGGATCGCTTTCATCGTAGACTCTCAGAAGATAGTTGCCTGACAGTTTTATTTTCAGTGCCGGGTCGGGAATCACGATTTCATAGTGGACATACTGGGTGAGTGTAGCTTCCGAAAAACGGTAGTCCTCGACATAACCTTCGTTGAAACCGTCGACATATTCCGACGGCAGCAGCCCGTCGACTGCCCACAGCGCATTGCAGTGAAGGAGTTCGTAGCGCATATATCGCCGGTCGGAAGCAAGTTCGTCGAATCCGACTGTCAGCACGTCGTCAGACCCCATCGTAATGACGGGTGGCAGCTGGTCGTTTCCGTTGACTTTGGTCTGCAGCGTCTTGAACGTTGGCGAAAATATTGCCGGACGTGTGTCTCTGACTTCTGCGCCTGAATGGACAGTGCCGAGCAGAGCGGCCGCGGCTGTAAGTAATATTCTGAACCGTCTCACCATTCAATCGGAGTTTTTCCCTGTTTCAGAAGATAGTCGTTGGTCCGTGTGAAATGGTGGTTGCCGAAAAATCCGCGCGAAGCGCTGAGTGGCGACGGATGGGCTGAGGTCAGAATCATATGTTTCGATCTGTCGATCAGTTCTGCCTTGCGGGCCGCAAAACTGCCCCAGAGAATAAAGACAAGCCCTTCACGACGTTCCGACAGGAGACTGACAACGCGGTCGGTCAGCTGCTCCCAGCCTCGTTTCTGGTGCGAACCGGGCGAGTGGGCTCTGACAGTCAGGGTGGCATTGAGAAGAAGGACTCCTTGGCGGGCCCATCGTTCAAGATTGCCCGAGGCGGGCACCGGTGCGCCTGTGTCCTCCTTGATCTCGCGGAAGATATTGACAAGCGAACGGGGCACCGGAATATTGTCGGCGACCGAGAAGCAGAGCCCGTTGGCCTGTCCGGGTCCGTGGTAGGGGTCCTGTCCGAGAATGACCACCTTGACGTCGTCGAAAGGACAAGCGTTGAATGCTGCAAAGATTTTCCCGGCCGGAGGAAACACCGTTGTGGTGGCATATTCTGCCTTCACAAACCTCACGAGATCTTCGAAATAAGGTTTGTCCCATTCCTCCGAGAGGGCTTCGCGCCACGACTGTTCGATTCTGACTTCCATTGTTTCGTCGCTTTTTTTTGCAAAACTACAAAAAAAGACGTAATTTTGCATCGAAAGAGCTGAAAGAATTAGAGACTCTTGGGATTGCAAATCCAAATGTGCCCATAGTTCAATGGATAGAATAGCGGATTCCGGTTCCGCCGATTAGGGTTCGACTCCCTATGGGCATACATCAAAAACGGCGGTGAGTCAGTGCTTTGACCCACCGCCGTTATTTTATCCCTAAACAAATACTATGACCCCGTTCCCGACCTTGCGGGGGACATTTGCGACATCACTCGATGCATGAAATTATCATATCATCGTATCTATCCGGCGTCTGCAAATAGTGTGGGAACTGCATCTATGTATTGTACACATACGTATAAGAGACGATTCAGGGGTCAGCTTCCGGAAACTTTGTTCGATACGAGATAGTTTGATAAAAGCATCAGAAGAATAATCAGGAAGTTGGCGCAGGTGGCTCCCAGCAGGCTGATGAAGCCGAATAGGCCCAGCACAGAGATTGCCAGTTTGCCCAGAATCCCAAGGAAAAGCGACAGGCGTATGGTCAGCCGCAGGCGGCGCGCAAGCTGTAGGGTGTCAGCAAGACGGTCCGGATTGTGGCTTAGTATTGAGATGTCGCTCATGATTTCCTGAAGATCGAAACGTGCTGTCCCAAGCCCGATTGCAATTGTTGCGGCTTCGTTAGCCTGAGGGCTGGTGATCCCGTCGCTGACAAATGCTACTTTCCGTCCGGTCGAAAGGATCTTTTTGATCAGGCGTGCTTTGTCGTCGGGCAGCATTGTTGATTTATGATAGTCGGCACCGGCGAGTTTAGAGATTCTGGCAACTGAACGCTCGTTGTCGTCCGACAGAATTCCGATACATCTTATGCCGAGGCGTCTCAGTCTGGCGATTGCAGAAGCTGAATTGGTCTTGAGTATGTCGGCGAAGAAAATCTGACCGAAAAACTCATTATTGAGAGCAATGCAGATCTCAGTGTCGTCGGCAGGAGCGAGCCGGGAGATATCGATTCCGTTATCGTTAAGGAACGAACGCATCCCCGCGAGAATGTCGCCCTTGTTTGTCTTGCAGAGGATTCCTTTGGGGGTGACCGTCTTGTCGGTGACGAATATCTGCGGCAGTCTGATGGTTGAGTAGCGGGTCAGAGCGCGGCCAAGCGGGTGGGAGGAGTCGGTCGCGAGTGCGGCCAGTCCGACAACCTCTTCTTTGACGTGGCCCCGCGTGGGTGCGATTTTAATGACCTCGAGAATCCCTGAGGTCAGTGTTCCGGTTTTGTCGAAAAAAATAGTGTCGCAGATCAGGAGCGTCTCGATTGCCGTCGTGTCGTGGAAAATGATTCCCATCTGGCGTGCGTTGCGGATTGTGCGTAGATGGGCAATCTGCAGACTGATTACCGGAGCCGCTGTTCCGGCGCATACAAAAACAATCAGCGCGCGTCTCGCCCAGACAATCCAGTCAGGGCTCAGTCCGGAATGGATGGCAAGCAGGGGCGGAAGGAAAAAAGCCAGAAGCGCGCCGACGAAGAAGAAATAAGAGAAGAACGTAGAGATCCGGTTGATCCATAGGCGTGATGGCGACAGGTTTGAGGCGGCTTCACTGACAAAATGGGAAATGTCAGCAATTGAGTTCTCATTCCATTCTTTTGTGACCTTGACTCTAACCTCGTCATCAAACGGAATGGCGCCGGCCGGGACATATTCCCCCTCTTTAATTTCAACCGGTTTGTGTTCACCGGTCAGTTTGTGGAAGTCAAAGCTGGCCTTGGACGGTGTGATCAGAATGCCGTTGATGCTAAGTGGCCGTTCGCGGACACCGATGACGGTGTCGCCCGTATGGATATGGTCGGCTGCGAGCGGGTGTGTTGTCCCGTCCTCTTCTTCTGTCGTTAGTTCGTCGGGACACATTTCGCGTGATGCGTCGAGCGTGCGCTTCACTTTATCAACCAGATGTCTTCCGATCCGGATGCATAGCCAGTAGAAAAAAATCATAGTGACCGCTGCTGCCGGCTGCCTTGCAAAAAATGCTCCGATCGAGGCGATCACGACGAGTGTCGACCTGACCACATCGATACGTGTTGCCCACCCCGATTCAGCACGGCTGATGATCATGAAGGCAAGAACTATGTAGGCGGCTACGCATAGTATTATGTGCAGCACTCCTTCTTCTGCAGGCAGCAGCAGCGCTCCGGCTGTCATCAGAAGAGCCAGCAACTCGGGACTATGACGTCTCAATTCATTGAGGAGCGGGTGTTTCATTGCGGTCCGTGGGATTACTACTTGGCAAAAGTACAAAAAGGCGACAACAATACCAATAACATAACGGAAAAATGAGATCGACTTTCCCGGCACTATGCTGTTTTGCTGTGTTTTCGCTCGCGTGAAGCCCTGCTGTCAGGAGCTGGAAAAGAATCAGCGGTGCGTCGGATCTGACGCACTGCTGTTGTCGTGCAAACGGAGGGAGAGTAGGGCGGATCAATAAAATTTGCGGATGCCCATGACTTCGCGAGCCTCGCGGAGCGTTTCGGCAGCATAATATCGCGCCCGTTCGGCACCCTGGCGGAGCACCCGGCCAATATATTCGTCGTTGTTGCGCAATTCGATAATATGTTCGCGGATCGGACGTGTGATTGCCAGAATATCTTCGGCAAGCTGCTTTTTAAGATCGCCGTAGCGGATCGAACAGTCGGCATAGGCATTCTTGAACTGTTCCACGACCTCGGGTGCAGAAGTCAGTTCCATCAGCGAGAAGAGATTCTGAACCGGAAGTGAGACGGGCGAATTCGGTTCTTTGGGGCCTTCGTCGGTCATTGCGCGCATCACTTTCTTGCGAAGCACCTTGTCTTCATCGATCAGATAGATGCAGTTGCCTTCGCTCTTGCCCATTTTTCCGGAGCCGTCAAGACCGGGCACTTTGACCGCTGCCGCGCCGAACGTATAGTTCTCCGGTTCGGGAAACAGATCGGTTTTATAGAATGAATTGAAGCGGCGGGCAAAGCGGCGTGTAAGTTCAAGATGCTGCTCCTGGTCTTTTCCGACAGGGACTTTATTGGCTTTCTGGATGAGGATGTCGACAGCCATGAGGGTCGGGTAGGTCAGAAGGCCGGCGTTGACGCGTTTGTTCGAGTCAGAACCGATAATTTCTTTCTCGATATTGTCATCCTCGGGCGATGTCGGTGTCGACGAGTCGGTCTTTATGCCAAGAGCCTTGCGCGCTTTGTCTTTGAATGATGCGGTGCGCATCAGTTCGCCGATTCCGACATGCATGTTAAGAAGCAGATAGAGTTCGGAGATTTCCGGAACGTCGGACTGCACGAAAATAGTTGCCTTTTCGGGATCGATGCCTGCAGCGAGATATTCCGTCACGATATTCTTGACATTGACATGGAGGTCTGCGGGATCGGGGTTGGTTGTCAGTGCGTGGAGGTCAGCGATGAAGAAACGGCAGTCGTAGTCGTTCTGCATCTTGACGAAATTGCGAAGCGCGCCGAAGTAATTGCCGAGATGGAGGTTGCCTGTGGCACGGATTCCACTGAGAACGATTTCTTTCTTTTCCATTTTAAAATCTATGATTGTTTTGCTTGTTGATTTGTAGATTGAGGTTGGGCGCACCTGATCAGAAACGGTAGCCGATCAGTGCGTGAAGTGAGATGTTGTGGATCGACGGATTGGCGACACCAGTCGTTATGGCGGCGTTTTTGAAACCGAACTGCGACTGGACTCCTACAGTCAGATGAGGGCCGAAATCGAGCGAGGTGCCGATATGGAAGCCGATATCTGTGCGCCTGAACGAATTGAAAAGAGTCCGGGGAGATTTATAGTAGTCGGTCCGGATTGATTCAAGTTCCGGAATGAATTCGTCCATTGAATTGATCTCTGCGCGGTAGATTCTCTGCTTCTGGTGGCCGGCAAAGCCGTAAGAAAAGAAAAGGCCGGTTTCAACATTCCATGCTACGCTTCTTGCCACATTGAAATGGAAATTGACAAACACGGGGATATTGAGCGTGACGAAGCGGTTGTTGAGAAATGCTGCGCTCATGCTCAGCCGGTCATCGCCGAGAATCGCCATGTCGATATTGTAGTTATTGATCGTCACGTTGGCCGATGTGCCGAAACCGAGATACTCCCTTATTCCGAAGACTGCCTTAGCACCGATGCCCCACGAGTTACCCATGTTGATGTTCTGGTTGGTGATGACCGGAAAGACTTTTTTATAGTTCTGGGTGATTGTCGATCCTCCGCCGAGGGCATGGATCTGGACCGTCAGTAGTTTTTGTGCGGGAGAACAGTCGACGAAGTCTTCTGTCGGCATAGCTTTCAGTGGAATGATTGCTGATGCTAACAGAAATATAATCAGGAAGATGTGGGAGCGGCTTGTCATGACCGGAAATCTGATTGAAGAAAATGTTATGAAATCAGCCCCAAAGTTAGTGAAAAATTCCGGAATAATATTTTGAAATGCTGTATTGTTGAACTAACTTTGCCGAGAAATTGCAGGGCATCTCGGCCGGAGATTACCGGTGTGCGGTGTGGCGCCTTTTCACCAACTTCAACGACATTAACCACATTTGCTATTTATTCAATCATGACACTTTCCCGCGAAGCAATCTGGCGAACCTCACGCGATTACATTTTTATAACTTTGGGCATATTTCTTTATGCGTTCGGTTTCTCTGCGTTCATTTTCCAGGAAAAGGTAGTGATCGGAGGTCTCGCCGGTATCGGAACGATGGTCTTCTTCATCTCTCAGAAACTTTTTGGACTCGGCGTCCCTGTTGCGGTTTCCACATTTGTGCTCAATCTGGTGTTGCTGGTATTCGCCTATAAGATTGTCGGCAAGCAGTTTGTCCTCGGAACAGTTTTCGGAGCAGTGTTGGTTTCATTTTTCATCGGTATTCTGACGCCGCTCTTCGACGGACCGTTGGTTGAGGGGCAGCCTTTTATGAATGTGATAATTGGCGGTTTGATGTGTGGCATCGGTGTCGGGATCTCGTTTACTCACAACGGTAGCACAGGTGGCACGGATATCGTAGCCGCTATGGTCGCAAAAAAATCGAACGTCACTGTCGGGCGCACGATGCTCTACACCGATATGATAATCATCTCCTCCTCATATTTGCTTACCCATCAGATCGACAAGGTCGTTTTCGGTTTCATCGTGCTTGCGATTGCTTCGTTCATGGCCGACCTGATCATCAACACTAACCGTCAGGCAGTCCAGTTTATCATTTTTTCTCCGAAATGGAACGAGATCGCAACAGCTATCAACAACGAAGCAAAGCGAGGATGCACAGTGCTCAACGGCATGGGATGGTATTCTAAGCAGGATGTTAAGGTGCTTCTGGTCATGTGCCGTAAGATCGAATCAGTGACGATTTTCCGTATTATCAAGAACATTGATGAGAATGCGTTTATCTCGCAGGCTAATGTCAACGGAGTCTATGGACAGGGTTTTGATGCGATCAAACTGAAAGTTGCAAACAAGTCCCGCGAAGAAAAAGTGATGAAAGGGACTGATGTCCCGGCATAAGCTGAGTCAGACATGGCCGACAACTATCTCGAAAAAAGAATGGAAGATTATCGCCGCGGAGGCGGGCGGGCAGTCGTCCGTCGGCCTCAGTCCGGCGTTCGTTTCCTGATGGTGGCTGCTCTCGACGAGAGAGTGGAAGCGGCTGTTGAGAAGCTTCAGAAAGGAGGTTGCCGGGTGGCATTCATGGAAGTGGAGCGCCGTCGCGGAAGCGAATTCGCTCAGCGGTCCGGATCTCTTTTCATTCCGGTTAAAGGCTATGACGCCGACGCGCTTGCATTTGCAATAAAAATTGTCAGCGAGCGCTGGGGCACTGTCGACTTTATCATTGCAGCTCCTTCGGTCGACAGATCGGTCATCGTTGGTATTGCCGGAAAGGAGATAGACGTGTTATACCTTTGAGGGAGTTGTTTCTGAAGTGCTTTCTGGGAATGATTCGGGCGCGACATAGTGCCCTTTGCTTTTGGTGGCTTTTCCGTAATTGATCGCTTTCCGCGGGCAATGATGATAGCAGGCCAGACACATCGTGCAGCGGTTGTTCCAGTGTGGGTGCATGTTGACGATGTCAATATTGGCTGCCGGACAGACTCTGGAACAGAGTCCGCAGCCGTTGCATTTGTCGGAGACGGCAAACGGCTTCGGTGAAACAAGAAACCGCATGAAGAGGGGATAGATGACACGTGTTTTTAACCATGCGAACTTTCCCTTGACGATATCGTCGATAGGCGAATTGCATTTGATCGCATGCGCGATCCGGTCGGTTCTTCCGAGTGCTGCGGCAAGTTTAGCCGCGGCGACATCCGCCGGATCAACGTCGAATCCCGGAAGAGAAACATATGTGTTGGGCATGATTACGGTGTGGGCGCTGATCGGTCGCCATCCGCGTTCCTTCATTATTCTACGCCACATGATGTGAGCCAGTCCGGCGTCATCGCCGCATGTGGCCACCATGAAGTGGGGGAGTTGCTCTCCGCCTTGAAGTTCAACAGTTTTCATAAACTCGATGACCTCAAGTGGAAGCCCCCACGAATAGATCGGGAACGCCCAGATAATACGTTTATGAACAGTCACATCGAACACTTTGGGCGTGTTCGATGTGATGGTTTCGAGAGATTCGGTCAGTCGTTCGCTAAGTCGCGAGGCGACCAGTGCGGTATTGCCGCAGGCTGAGAAACATAGAATCATCAGATTGTCACTTGAGTGGCTCCGAAGCCGTATTCGCGGAATGACGCGTCCTGAACGTCATGGCCTTTGTAGCGGTGGTTTAGCTCCTTGAGGATAGCGTTGCGGAGCACGCCTTCGCCTTTTCCGTGGATAAACACAATTTTCTGACCTTTGTTCTTTAGGTTTTCATCCATGATCTGGCTGAACTTGTCGATCTGTAGGTTGAGCATGTCGGCGTTCGATAGGCCGCGGGTGTTGTCGACGAGTTCAGTGATATGGAGATCGACCACGATTATTCCGTCGGCTCGGCGTTCGGCTCTGGTGCGTTTTCTGACAACGCGGCGGCGTGGATTGTCTGCCGTTTTCTTCTCTTTCATCGCTTCGCGGAGACGATTGCCGTCAATCACAGTCTCCCGGCGGGGCACATCATTGCAGACCGCCTCGAGGGCTATGACATTGCCGTCGAAATAGACGTTGGGCACAAAGCAGTGAAGCCGTGTGAATTTTGTGGTGTCAAGCGGCATTTCGACGAACTGCGGCTGTTTGGCAGCGAACGCCTTGTCACGTTTGAAGGCAATGTACTGTAGGGCGACGCGGTCCATTTCCGGAAGATCCTCGCGTAGCGTCTCGCCGAGAAAAACCTGGATGTTCGGTTCGACGATGCCCGCATAGCGTGTGGTCCAGCTGTCGTTTTCGCGCGAGCGTGTGAGATATGAGAAATAGAGGTAATAGTTCGAGTCGTTGACCAGATAGGTGTCGAATGTTGTTGATGACAGATTTTTGATGTCGGCCGGTTCGTAGGCGAGCGTCAGATTGATTTTCTCGCCTTCTGGAGTCTCAATGGGCTGAATTTCCTCCTCAGCAATTGTGTGACGGACTTCAGCGGCAGTCTGAGGAAGCGGATCCTTATGCACGCGTGGAGCCACAGCAGTGTGTTCCTGTGGGGGGACAGCCGGTTTTGCGGTAGCCGATCCGACAACCACACACTCGCGCAGCAGAACCGGTGTTTCGAAACCGTCCTCATCCTCGACATAAGCGAGGTTGTCTTTTATTTTTGTTACGCGTCCGCCTCCTACTGAATTGAGGAAGCGGACAATATCACCGAGTTTTACCATTATTTTTTGCTGTCGATTTCTTTAAGAAGCTCTTTGACTGCGGCGCGCAACTGAGCGTCGACACCGTTGACGGCATCTGCGGGATTGTTGGCGACCTTGACGTCGGGTTCGAGCTGGAAGTTTTCAAGATAGTGTCCTTCAGGTGTGCGCATGCCGACCACCGGAATTCCGAATACGAGCGTCGGATCCTGCATCGTCACCCAGTTGACAGAAGTCATCGTGCCGGGCACTGGCATTCCGACGAGCTTGCCGAGGCCGAGACGCTTGTAGACCCAGGGTGTTCCGTGGGCATTGCTGTAGTTGGCTTCGCAGACAAGCATGATGCTCGGTTTGTTCCATCGGCGCGAAGGCATCTCGGTCGTCGGAACTCCATGCACATCCTGAGTGATGTAGGCTTTGCCGCTGAAGAGGACTTCTATGTCTTCGTGGAGTCGGCCACCGCCGTTCCAGCGTGTGTCGATGACAACACCTTCTTTGCCGATATACTTGCCGAGCAGGCGTGCATAGATCTCGCGGAATGAGTCATCGCTCATCGATTCGATATGGACATAACCGAGACGTCCGCCCGACAGACTGTCGACCTCATGCTCGCGCTGGCGCACCCAGCGACGGTAGAGCAGGTCGCTCATTGCCCCGGAGCTGATCGGGAGAACCACTTCTTCTGTTTCGGCTCCGCCGGGAGTCGTGAAGCTGACGAGGGTCTTCTTGCCGCGAAGATTGTTGAGCAGCGACATCGGATCGCTGTCGGCCGATAGCTCGGTCCCGTTTATTTTGCGGATAACCGAACCGGCAACCATGTCGGACGACGCTTTGTCGAACGGTCCGTTTTTGACAACCTCACTCACTTTGAGGCCCGGACCTTCATAGGCCATGTCGAAGAGCAGACCGAGAGATGCTGTCGGAGCCTGGGCGCCGGGTGCACGGTAGCGGCCACCGGTGTGCGACACGTTGAGCTCGCCGAGAAGTTCGCTGAGCATCAGAGCGTAGTCGGTATTGTTGTTGATGTGGGGGAGGAATCGTTTATAGTTCTGATAGAGGCTGTCCCATTCGACTCCGTTCATGTCGGGAGTGTAGAAACGTTCACGCTCTTCGTTGAAGACATAGTCGAGCATATAGGAGCGTTCTGCTGCGCGGTCAATGTCGACGGTCGTGCTTATGGAGATCGGTTTTATCTTGTCGTTGGCCACTGTCAGCTTTTTCACGCCCGACGGACTGATCAGATAGATATTGCCGTCCGAGTCCATTTCGAGTCCCGCCATCGATGATCCGAGTTTGCTGACGATTTTCGGTTCGCGTTTGCGGAGATTGAGTTTCCAGAGATCATAGCCATTTTCGAATTCCGAGAGGTAATAGAGACTCTCTCCGTCTTTTGTCACAATCGCGTCGCTGATGAGCGAGGAGTTGGGGGTCAGGCGGACTGTACGGTCTTCGAAGCCTTCTGTCTCAATTTCAATTGCCGGAGTCTTCTCTTCTTTCGGTTCGGATTTTTTAGAGTCTTTCTTTCCTTTCTTTCCTTTCTTTCCTTTGGAGTCAGGAGTGACGGTCACGTTGGATAGTTTCTTTCCCTGATTCTTCTCGACCTCCTTGAGGAGAGCATAGTCTTCCTCGCTCAGGCGGTAGCGGTCATAGGCGTCCTGATTCGTGAAGGCCATCATGACATCATAGTTCGAACCCCATGAGGCGTGATTTCTCATTCCGTAGCGTTCAGATAGGAAAATGAGTGCGTTGCCGTTGAGTGCCCAGCGGGGATTTTCGTCGAAGTAGCCGGTCTCGGTCACTTTTGTCATCTTGCCGGTCTCGGCATTGATGATTGCAATATCTCCGTAGGGGTAGTGGAGGGGATTCTGATAGGTTATGGCTATCCAGCGGCTGTCGGGCGACCAGAGGGCTTTAAAGCCTTTTGAGCGCGACGGATCGGTTTCACCGTCGGTCAGGTGGCGCACTGTTTTTGTCGCGAGATCCATGACAGCGAGTTTGTTGCGGTCGAGGATGAAGGCGAGCTGCTTGCCGTCGGGCGAGATCGACGGACATGTGTGGTCAATTCCGTCGGCTTTGAAAAGTGGGGTCTCGTTGACAAGCGTTGCGTTTGAGAAGTTGGGATCCTCTTTGCGGCCGATGGTGGCTTTGTAGATATTGTATTTTCCGTCGCGTGCGGAAGTGTAGTAGAGCTCACGCGAGTTTTTTCCCCAGATGACGTCTGATTCCGTTTCGGGAGAATGGGTGATCTGTTTGGTCGATGAATATTCGGCATCGGTCACGAACACTTCGCCGCGATAGACAAATGCGATCTGTTTTCCGTCGGGCGACACTGCCACTTCATTGGCCGAGGTCACGCGGAGGCGTGTCGGGGTGTTTTCCCCGTCATGAAGGATCTCGACACTGACTTTTTCAGGCTTCGCCCCGGGACGCATGGTGTAGATTTCGCCGTTATAGCCGAAGGCAAGTGTCCCGTCGGTGCTCTGGGAGAGGAAGCGGACCGGATGAGTCGGGAAGTCTGTCAGCTGTCGGACCGTTTTCGGATTGTCAAGAGCGAATGAGTAGACGTTTTGAGAGCCTCCGTTGCGCTCCGAGAGAAAATAGACAATCGAACCGTCGGTGCTGACCACAGGATTGCGGTCCTCTCCCTCGCGGGATGTCAGGTTGGTGTGGCGTCCGGACGCTGCATCAAAGTGCCATATGTCGCGGGTCACTGACGAAGTGTGGTGTTTTCTGAACTGGTCTTCCATTCCCTTGACATCTTCGTAGAGAAACGACTCTCCGCCCGGAAGATAGCTCGGTGTCAGCGCGGGCGTGGCCAGCACCTGGTTTGTGCGGCCTCCTTCGGCGGGCACTCGATAGAGTTCAACAAGACGTCCCGAGGGGAACATCACACTTGATGCCGGATCCTGGATCGCGGCAGAGAAAAGAACGAATTTTCCGTCGGGGGTAAACGCCTCGGGCGTTTCATTGGCGGAGTTGAAGGTCAGCCGGGTCGCTGATCCGCCGGTCGAAGGCATGATGTAGATGTCTTTGCCTCCGTTACGATCGCTTGCGAAGGCAATCTTTTTGCCGTCGGGCGACCACACGGGTGAACTTTCAACTGAGCTTTGAGTCGTCAGGCGGTTGGCCGAGCCTCCGCGGGTGCTGACAGTGTAGATGTCTCCTTTGTAGGTAAAGGCGATTTTCTGACCGTCAGGAGATATCTTGACATCGCGCATCCACAGCGGAGCTTCTGCAGCGGCTGAGCCCAACGCTACGGATGCAAGAACTATCGGGAGAAATTTCTTCATACGTGTTTGTGATTCTTGAATGGTTGGATTTCGCAGAATTATATTATGTAACAAAATTAGTTTATTTTATTCATATCTGCAAATGAGGCGAATGATTATGCAGTCTTCTGTCTGAAAAAGATATCTTCAGGATTGGGCTGGAGAAAATATTATAGGGAGTAGAGGGTGCAGTCTGCGGAAAAATGTGTAACTTTACCGCAAAATTTCTTAAAAAACAACGTTTCAACAGCATTTATATATGCATAGATCGAATACCTGCGGAGAACTCCGTATCAGTGATGCCGGGCGCACAGTGACGCTTGCCGGCTGGGTTCAGCGTAGCCGCAAAATGGGCGGTATGACGTTTGTTGACCTTCGTGACCGTTATGGGATCACACAATTGGTTTTCAATTCTGAAAATGACCAGTCGTTGTTTGAAGCGGCTAACAAGCTCGGACGTGAATATGTCATTCAGGTCACCGGTGTGGTTGCCGAACGTTCAAATAAGAATTCAAATATCCCGACCGGCGACATCGAGATTATCGCTACCGGTCTCAAGATTCTGAACAAGAGCGATGTGCCTCCGTTCACTATCGAAGACGAGACTGACGGCGGCGATGATCTGCGAATGAAATACCGCTATCTCGACCTGCGACGTCCGGCCGTTAGAAAAAATCTTGAACTCCGTCACAGAATGGCATTCGAGATCCGTCGCTACCTCGACTCGAAGGGTTTCCTCGAAGTCGAGACCCCGGTCCTGATCAAGTCTACTCCCGAAGGTGCACGCGACTTTGTCGTTCCGTCCCGAATGAATCCGGGCCAGTTCTACGCTTTGCCGCAGTCTCCTCAGACATTCAAGCAGCTCTTGATGGTCAGCGGATTCGACCGCTATTTCCAGATCGTGAAATGTTTCCGCGACGAAGACCTCCGCGCCGACCGTCAGCCCGAGTTCACTCAGATCGACTGCGAGATGTCGTTTGTTGATCAGGAAGATGTTCTCCAGATGTTCGAGGGGCTTGTCAAGCACATTTTCAAATACGTGAAGAATATCGACTTCACCGAACCGTTCCCCAGAATGACATGGGCCGACGCAATGCGTCTATATGGCAGTGACAAGCCCGACACCCGTTTCGGTATGGAATTTGTCGAGCTTAAGGACCTGACCGAGAACAGCGGATTTGCCGTCATGGACGATGCTCCCTATGTTGGCGCGATCGTGGCTCCCGGCTGCGCGGCCTACACTCGCAAGCAGCTCGACAAACTGACCGATTTCGTAAAGCGTCCGCAGATCGGAGCAAAGGGGATGATGTGGGTCAAGCTCGAAACCGACGGTTCTGTCAAGAGCTCGGTCGGAAAATTCTTCACCGACGATCAGCTCAAGGGATGGCTTGAGCGCGGAAATGCCCGCCCCGGCGACCTCATGCTCATCCTCGCCGGCGAGACAATGAAGACCCGCAAACAGCTCTGTGAACTGCGTCTCGAAATGGGTTCACAGCTCGGCCTCCGCAACCCGCAGGAATTCTCTTGTCTTTGGGTTGTCGACTTCCCGCTGTTCGAATGGGACGAGGAAACTCAGCGCTACTATGCGATGCATCATCCGTTTACCGCACCAAATCCCGAAGATGTCGATATGCTCGACAGCAATACAGGCGAAGTTCGTGCGACTGCCTATGATATGATTGTCAACGGCAATGAGCTCGGCGGCGGTTCGATCCGAATCCACGACTCGGAACTTCAGGACAAGATGTTCCGCCTGCTCGGACTCTCCGAAGAGGATGCTCAGTATAAGTTCGGCTTCCTGATGAACGCTTTCAAATACGGTGCGCCTCCTCACGGCGGTCTTGCGTTTGGTTTCGACCGTTTTGTCTCGATTCTCGCCGGTCTCGACTCGATCCGCGATGTGATCGCCTTCCCCAAAAACAACGCCGGCCGCGACATGATGATCGACGCTCCGGCTGAAATCGACGATTCTCAGCTTGATGAACTTTGCATTAAAGTCGATATTGACGAAAAATAATCTGCAATTGACTGAGCGATGCTGATTTCCCATATAGTTTCGGCTTTAGAGAACTTCGCTCCCCCGGCCTTGCAGGAGGACTATGACAACACGGGCCTCATTCTTGGAAATTCCTCGAATGAGTGCACCGGAGTCATGGTCACCGTCGACATGACAGAGGCCGTCGTGGCCGAAGCTGTCAGCGAAGGGTGCAACATGATAGTGGCTCACCATCCGATAATCTTCAAGGGAATCCGACGTCTCAATGGCTCGACGCCGCAGCAGCGCGCGATTCTCGCTGCCATAAAGAACGACATCGCAGTCTATGCCTGCCACACTTCGCTTGATTCCGCTCCCGGCGGCGTATCTCAGCGGATGGCATCGATGCTCGGACTTGACTCCGTCATGCCCCTCGAGCCGGCCGACGGCAGGATGCTCCGACTTCAGGTCTTCGTTCCGGTAGCTCATGCCGATGACGTCAGGATGGCGCTGTTCGATGCAGGTGCAGGTGAGATAGGCAATTATGACTCCTGCAGTTACACTCTTTCCGGACGTGGATCATTCCGCGCTCTGCCCGGTTCGGATCCATTTGTCGGAAAGCCCGGCGAACTCCATTTCGAGAACGAGGAATGTATTCAGGTCGTCCTTCCAGTCTGGCGACGCCGTGCTGTAGAGGCAGCCTTGCTTCAGGTTCATCCCTACGAGGAGCCCGCCTATGACTTTGTAAGCATCTGCAACGCTCTTCCTCATGCCGGACTCGGTGCCGTAGGAAACCTTTCCGAGACCCTTGCTCCGGCGGAAATCGTCGGACTGGTCAAAGAGGTGTTCGATTCTCCTGTGGCACGGTGCAGTGACTATCCGGCCGATGCCCGCATTCGCCGCGTGGCTTTGTGCGGCGGATCGGGAAGTTCGCTGATAGGGCGGGCAATAAGAGCCGGTGCGGCAGTGATGATAACGTCAGATGTCAAATACCACGATTTCGTTGACTACGCCAATGATATTCTGATAATCGACATCGGTCATCACGAAAGTGAAAATTGCAGCAAAAGCATTATTTTTGATATTATTTCAGAAAAATTTCCTAACTTTGCAGTCCGGAACTCTCAATCCGACGTTAATCCGATTAAATACATGTAAGCAGACCATATGGCTACATCAGATAAAAACAAAAACGAACAGACGCTTTCAGTTGAATCACGCCTGAAATCGCTCTACGAACTCCAGACCATTCTCTCGCAGATCGACCGCATCCGAACAGTGCGCGGCGAGCTTCCTCTTGAAGTCAGCGACCTGGAAGACAGCATTGAAGGCCTTAACACCCGTATAGCCAACTTCCGTCAGGAAATTGAGGATCTCCGCAAAAAGACTCTCGTAGAGAAAGAAAAGATCAACGAATCGCAGTCGAAAATCGCAACATACAAGACTCAGCTCGACAATGTGCGCAACAACCGCGAATTCGACCTCCTTTCAAAAGAAATCGAGTTTCAGACTCTCGAAATCGAGCTTTCTGAAAAGCATATCAATGAATATCAGCGAGTGATCGACAACAAAACAGCCGATATCGCCGCTACGGAAGAGAACCTTTCTGATCAGCAGCACATTCTCGCTGAGAAGAAAAACGAACTTGAAGAAATCGTCTCTGAAACAAAGCAGGATGAAGAGCGTCTTCGCGAACAGGCGAAAGCTCTTGAACCGAAAGTAGACCCCCGCACACTGACCGCATTCAAGCGAATTCGCAAGAACACACGCAACGGTCTCGGAATCGTCTACATCCAGCGCAACGCCTGCGGTGGTTGCTTCAATCGCATCCCGCCTCAGAAGCAGATGGAAATCAAGATGCACAAAAAGATCATTGTCTGTGAATATTGCGGACGTATCATGATTGATCCTGAACTTGCCGGAGTGCAGTAAGGAAATCTGAGAAATATTACCGGAAGCCTTTTCTGTGTGAAAGAGTTTCCGGTATTGAAATAACGCGGTAATAGCTCAGTAGGTAGAGCATCAGCTTCCCAAGCTGAGGGTCGCGAGTTCGAGCCTCGTTTACCGCTCATTTTCACCGAAAGGCGTCGGTCAGAATTTTGAATTTTGACCGGCGCCTGATGTTTTTGCCGGACGGTGATGGCGCTGTCGGAATGAATCCGATGGTGGAAGCATGTGGGGTGAGGAAGCGCGTGGAATGTTTATGTTGCGGTTCGTATGATTCAGCTTCAGCCGGAATTCATCACCCTCATATTTAGCCGTGACATAAAATACCATCGCCCCAGTAATTGACAGATGTTGGGATGGGGGGTATAAGCAACGCGGACGGCCTTTCGGTCGTCCGCGTGTTTTGGATGCAATCTGAAATTGCAATTAAGCTTGTTTCTTCGGCATGCGGCGCTCTTTGATACGGGCTTTTTTGCCGGTAAGGCCACGAAGATAATAAAGTTTAGCGCGACGCACTTTACCGTATTTGTTGACGGTGATTGAGTCGATAAACGGAGATTCGATGGGGAAGATACGTTCAACGCCGATGTTGTCGCTCATTTTGCGGACAGTGAAGCGTTTTTTGTTTCCTTCGCCGGAGATGCGGATAACTACACCGCGGTACTGCTGGATACGTTCCTTGTTACCTTCTTTGATTCGATAAGCGACAGTGATTGTATCGCCGGGGTTGAATTCAATCTGGTTTTTGCCTGCGGGAAACGCTTCTTCGGCAACTTTGATTAAGTCCATTTTATTCTTTAAAGATTAAAAAGTTAACAATACTCGCAATATACGCAGGCCACACATTTCCTGCCAGAGATTACGAATTCGGCTGCAAATTTACGAATTTTAATTCGATTAACAAACATTCAGACGCCTAAACTAAGTCATTATTGCGAAAAAAATCGCTAATTTTGCAGTCCGCTGAAGACTCCGCGCTCCAACGATTATTTCTTGTGACGGGATTTGATAGCTCTCAGCGGGATGAATATGTAAAAAGAAACAGCCATGAATGTTAAAGATATAGACATAGAGGAGTTTAATTATCCTCTGCCCGACGAACGCATCGCACGCCATCCGTTGTCCGAGAGGGCATCATGCAGGCTTCTTGTCAGAGACCATGACGGAAACCTGTCGGAGCATCGTTTCGACGAAATTCCCTCTCTGCTACCCCCCGAGTCGATGCTTGTCTACAATAATACGAAAGTAATAAACGCCCGTCTGCGCTTCCGCAAGCCCGGAGGAGCGCGCATTGAGATATTTTGTCTTGAGCCGGTTGAGCCGCGCGACTACCAGCAGTCATTCGCTGCCGGCCGATGCTGTTCGTGGAGCTGTTTCGTCGGCAATTCGAAACGCTGGAAGAACGGGATACTGGAGATGCCTCTGACAGTTGGCGGAGAGGAGATCATTCTCTGTGCCGAGCGGCTGGAGAAGTCCGATGCCGGATCGATTGTCGGGTTTTCGTGGACCGGAGGTGTCTCATTTTCGCAGATAATCGAGGCTGCCGGTGAGATCCCGATTCCGCCCTATCTCAACCGCGACACAGAGGAGACCGATGCAGAGGATTATCAGACGGTTTTTTCACGTGTGGAAGGGTCTGTTGCGGCGCCTACAGCCGGACTTCATTTCACTCCCGAGGTGCTTGAACAGGTCGATGCATGCGGTATTGTGCGCCGCGAGCTTACGCTCCATGTTGGCGCCGGCACTTTCCAGCCCGTAAAAACGGCAACTATCGGAGAGCATGGAATGCACAGTGAGTTCATATCCGTGGAGACGGCTCTGATCCGTGAACTGTCGCGTGGTCAGCGTCGTGTGATTGCTGTCGGAACAACTTCTGTGCGCACTCTTGAGAGTCTCTATCATCTCGGGTGTGTCGTGGCCCAGGGAGGCGAACCTGACATGGTCGAACAGTGGTATCCCTATTCTGAGTCTCATCCGGCGCTTCCGACTGCGGAAGCTCTCGGAGCTCTTGCCGACTGGCTGGAAAAGAATTCGATGGATAGGCTGACAGCATCAACACGTATTATCATAGCTCCGGGTTACGATTATAAGGTGGTCGACGGGATGGTCACCAACTTCCATCAGCCGCAGTCGACACTCCTGTTGCTTGTCTCTGCATTTACCGGGGGCGACTGGCGCAGAATGTATGACTATGCGCTCGACAGCGGCTTCCGTTTTCTGAGCTACGGCGACGCACAGCTGCTTCTCAAGTGAGGTATGGCAGTGTGTGTGGAACAATATATGTTAAATGTTCCACGAGTTATTGACATTATGTCCGATTTATAAACACAAATGTCACTTTTGCGAGGTTTGCCCTTTTCTATTACATTGAAAAACCATTACTTTGCATTCGAATTACCGCAAACTTTTATCTTCGTATGGGTAAAATAATCGCAATAGCTAATCAGAAAGGAGGGGTCGGAAAGACCACCACGACAATCAATCTCGGCGCATCGCTGGCGTCTGAAGGAAAGAAAGTGCTCATTGTCGATGCTGACCCGCAGGCCAACGCAACTTCCGGCTACGGTATCAAACCCGAGGATATGTCTTCATCGATCTATGAATGTCTTGTCGACGAATACCCTCTTGCCGGATCTCAGGTTGCGACCTGCATGAAAGGTCTCGACCTGATCGGCTCTCGGATTGATCTTGCCGGCGCCGAGCTTGAGCTCATCAGCCGCCAGAACCGCGAGAGCGTAATGGCACGTGCGCTGGCGCCGGTACGCGATCAGTATGACTATATTCTGATTGACTGCTCTCCGTCGCTCGGACTGATCACAGTCAACGCCCTGACGGCCGCTGACTCCGTGATAATTCCGGTTCAGGCTGAGTATTTCGCACTTGAGGGGATCACGAAGCTGATCAACACGATCCGCATAATCAAGCCTAAGCTCAATCCCGGCCTCGAGATCGAGGGCTTCCTGCTGACAATGTATGACGCCCGCCTGCGTCTGGCCAATCAGATCTATGAGGAATTGAAAAGCCATTTCGGCGATATGGTCTTCACGACTGTCATTCCCCGTAACATCCGTCTCTCGGAAGCTCCATCCCACGGGTTGCCGGCGCTTCTCTATGATCCGGACAGCCGCGGCGCTACTTCCCACATCGCCCTGGCCCGCGAGATTATCTCCCGCCACAGAAAGTCAGCCCGCAAAAATCGCTGATGATCCAGCAGCATCCTACCTCTGTTATTATTAACCAATTTCTATCTCCCAACATATGGCACCACGACGAAATGCTCTCGGCCGAGGGCTTGACTCGCTGATTTCGATGGACGATGTGCCCGCACGCGGTTCATCGGCAATCAATGAAATCCCGCTGTCGCAGATCAAACCTAATCCCGACCAGCCACGAATCAACTTCGATGAAGACGCCCTCGACGAACTTGCAGTCTCTATTCGCGAACTTGGGATAATCCAGCCCCTCTCGCTCAGAAAGGTCGGTCCGGACTCTTATCAGATCATCGCTGGTGAACGCCGCTATCGGGCGGCCTCACGTGCCGGACTGGAAACCGTACCCGCATATATACGTACCGCCAACGACGCCGAACTGACCGAGATGGCGCTCATCGAGAATATACAGCGCGAAGACCTCAATGCAATTGAAATCGCCCTGACATTCAAAAAACTCATCGATCAGTATCAGCTGACACAGGAGCGTCTCAGCGAACGAATCGGAAAGAAACGCGCCACAATCGCAAACTTCCTTCGTCTGCTCCGGTTGCCTGCAGAGGTGCAGCTCGGTCTTCGTAACAAGCTTGTTGACATGGGGCATGCCCGTGCGCTTCTCTCGGTCGACGATCCGACTCTTCAGCTGAAACTCTATAACCGCATCGTCAAAGAGGGACTGTCGGTCAGAAAAGTCGAGGAACTGGTCAAAGCTCTCAGAGAGGCTGCTCCCGAAAACGGAAATGCGAAAGAGGGAAAAAGCTCCGCCGGAGGAGAGTTTGATATTCTCGGCGAGCATCTTTCACAGCGCTTTTCAACCCCTGTGACCTTTGCCTGCTCCAAATCAGGAAAGGGAAAAATCACCTTCTCGTTCAGCAACGAGAGTGAACTTGAAAGATTAATTACTATCTTTGACAATCTAAAGCCCCGCGAAAATTAAATTATCCATCGGGAATCAGGCCTAAAGGGCAGGGCAACCGCATAGATTCCAGATGGTTAGATTTGGATGATCGAAACAGTGCAAGGAATCGGATCAATAATGTCCGCAAGAAAAAAACTGGCATTCAGCGCGTTGTTTTTCGCGCTGTTGATACCGTTTAACATTTTTTCAGCAAATTTGACGTTGCCCGGCAGTGCCTCACCCGAGGTCCCTTCCGGTCCGCTCCGGACGCTTCCGGACACGATTCCTCTCTCCGAGCCTCTGACGGCTCCGTCGGAAGTTGAAGAGGAGTATATCACCGTCAACGGTGACAAAGTCACTCTGACTCCCGTCGACACTGTGGCGATTGTCAGCTCTCCGGCAATGGCGCTGTTCGATGACAGCACTGTTGTCAGAGATGTCAATCCAAACGCGGTGAAGATTTTCACTCCGGATCCGGTCCGGGCAGTGTGGATGTCGGCTTTGTGTCCCGGGTTAGGGCAGATCTATAACCGGCGCTATTGGAAACTGCCGATTGTTATCGGCGGATTCATGGGGCTTGGCTACGGATCGTCATGGAACAACGGAATGCTTGCCGATTACACGCGTGCCTATACAGACCTGATGGACAACGATCCTTCGACTAAGTCCTACATGGATTTCTTCCCGCCAAACACCGACGAGTCGACTCTCAACCGCAGTTGGCTTGAACGTACACTCAAGAGCCGTAAGGATTATTACAGACGCAATCGTGATCTCTGTATAATCTGTATGGTCGGAGTCTATCTGGTCGCTATGGTCGACGCCTATGTCGACGCGTCGCTCTCGAATTTTGACATCTCTCCCGATCTGTCAATGCAAGTCTCGCCAGCGCTTATCCAGGATCCGCAGAACCGCTTGCCGGCCCTGGGTGTGCAGATGGCGTTTAACTTTTAATAATGAAGCTTCCTGACGCATGCCGATTCTAAAACTGCAGGCCACTACAACCGGAATGTGCCGTTTACGGCATGCCTATAAAATAAAAAGTCATCGTATGACCATGAGACATTTTTTCACATCAGCTCTTCTCGCACTCTCTGCCGCGACACTATCAGCCGCCCCGGCGCCGTCGGTGCTTGACATAAAGCACTCTCTGCGCGACGACAATGTCCGGCCTCCCGAAAGCTTCGAGACCCAGTCAAGGGTTCTTGAAGAGAATTTCTTCCTTCGTAACTACACCGATTCGCGTCAGACAACCAGTGAGCCCCGTCTGGGTACTCCTGAGGAATATACCCGCAAACTCGCCGAACTCAACAGCGAGATCGAGATGCCGTATAATCCGGTTGTCGGTAAAATGATCGACATGTATCTCGGCAAACGCCGGAATCTGGTCTCCAACATGCTCGGACTCCATGATTATTATGGGGATATTTTTGTCGAGGAACTGGAGAAAGAAGGCATGCCGCTCGAACTTCAGTACCTGCCAGTCATTGAAAGTGCGATCAATCCAAATGCGGTCTCGCGTGCTGGTGCTACAGGACTCTGGCAATTCATGCCCGCCACGGCCAAGGGACTCGGAATGGAAGTGAGCTCGCTTGTTGATGAGCGTCGCGATGCTCGCGAATCGTCGCGCAATGCAGCCCGCTATCTCAAGCAGCTCTATAATATATATGGCGACTGGTCGCTGGCTATCGCAGCATATAACTGTGGTCCGGGAAATGTCAACAAGGCACGCCGTCGCGCCGGAGATGCCAATTCCGATTTCTGGGAAATCTATAATTTCCTGCCGTCGGAAACACGCGGATATGTTCCGGCCTTCATTGCCGCAAACTTCGTCATGAACTACCACGATGACTACGGCATCCACCGCCCCGTCATCAAACGTCCGCTCATCACCGACACCGTGGAAGTGCGCGAGCGTGTCCATTTCAATCAGATCGCAAACGTGCTCAATATTCCGGTCGATGAAATCCGAATGCTCAATCCGCAGTATAGAAAAGATGTCATTCCCGGCAGTCTGACGCGTCCCTATCTGCTGACTCTTCCATCTCAGCAGGTATTGAGCTACATTTCCTCGCGTGACGACATCCTGGCATACGAATCGGACAAATACACCCCCCGTTCGACAGTCTCCATCGGTCCGAACAAGAAGAAAGAAGAACCCGATGAGACTCCCGAGCAGAAGCAGCCTGCTGAGGAAGTGCCCGCAAAACCTGTTGAGCCGGATAATAACACCATGCTCGCCGATCAGGTCACACGCACGACCCACACAGTCGGACGTGGCGAAGATCTCGGATCGATTGCCAAACACTATGGAGTCAGCGCGACCGACATAAAACACTGGAACAACCTCCGCCGCGGAAAGGTCAGAGAAGGAGATCAGCTTGTGATCGAGTTGCGTCAGCGCAATACGGTCGCTGCTGTCAACACCCGCCAGAAGACATCTTCAGCGACGGCCCAGACTGAAGTTCCAGCCCGCCAGACAAAAGCGCGCACCACGACAGCGACCAATAATTATCAGGCCGTACCGGAACGCAACACCACCCGCAAGACCGCCTCGCGCTCCAATGTTCCTCAGCGAAACTCTGAGAAGTATAAGAACAAGAAGCAGACAACCACCAAAAAAACCAGGAGGCCCCAGGAGCCGGTCGAACATACAGTCAGAAGTGGCGAGAGTCTCGAGAAGATCGCCAAGCGCAACGGAACGACCGTCGATGCTCTCCGCAAGGCCAACGGCATGAAGAAAAATGCAACTATGCTTCAGCCCGGTCAGAAACTGAAGATTCCGAAGAAGGCCGCCGAAAAGAAGACTGTAAAAAAATCAAAGAACACGAAGCAGACTTCATCGAAAAGTTCGAAGGCAGCTAATTCAAAATCAAAGAAAGGTTCTAAAAAGAAAAAATGACAGCTGAGTAGATGTAAAACATGTCGTAAAACATACTTTTGTAGCAAATTGCCAACAAGTACCTTGGATTTAACTAAATTTAAGGTGCTTGTTTTGTGAAACTCTATTGTTTTATTCGTTATATTTGCAGCGAAACTCAAAAACAATATCATAACCCAATATATTATGGATATTAATAAAATAATGACCTCTCTCGAGATGAAACATCCGGGAGAAAAGGAGTACCTGCAGGCTGTCAAAGAGGTGTTGATGTGTGTGGAGGATGTCTATAATCAGCACCCCGAATTTGAGAAAGCCAAGATTATCGAACGAATGGTTGAACCGGACCGTATTTTTACATTCCGAGTGACGTGGACCGACGATCGCGGCGAGGTGCAGACCAATATCGGCTATCGCGTTCAGTTCAATAACGCCATCGGCCCCTACAAAGGCGGTATCCGTTTCCATGCATCGGTCAATCTTTCGATTCTCAAATTCCTCGGCTTCGAGCAGACTTTCAAGAATGCACTGACAACCCTTCCGATGGGAGGTGCGAAAGGTGGTTCCGACTTTTCTCCCCGTGGCAAGAGCGACGCTGAAATCATGCGCTTCTGCCAGGCTTTCATGCTTGAACTCTGGAAAAACATCGGCATAGACCGCGATGTCCCCGCAGGAGATATCGGAGTCGGAGGCCGAGAGGTCGGATATATGTATGGAATGTACAAAAAGCTCCGCAACGAGTGCGACGGTTCGATGACCGGAAAGGCAATGGAATTCGGCGGTTCGCGCATCCGTCCGGAAGCAACCGGTTTTGGCGCGCTCTATTTCGTTCAGAGCATGCTCGCAGCCAAGGGCGAGGATATCAAAGGCAAGACCGTTGCCATTTCCGGATTCGGCAATGTTGCGTGGGGTGCGGCACTCAAGGCCACAGAACTCGGCGCGAAAGTCGTGACGATTTCCGGTCCTGACGGATATGTCTATGATCCCGAAGGAATTGCCGGCGATAAGATCAGCCACATGCTCTATCTGCGTGCGACCGGCGATGACATCGTAGCTCCCTATGTCGAGCAGTTCCCCGAAGCGAAATTCTTTGCAGGAAAGAAGCCGTGGGAACAGAAAGTCGACATTGCGCTTCCCTGTGCGACTCAGAACGAGCTTGACGAAGCCGACGCCCTCAAGCTGATTGAAAACGGAGTCATGATGGTTGCTGAAGTGTCCAACATGGGTTGCACACCTGAAGCTATCGATGCCCTGATCAAGGCAAAAGTCACCTACGCGCCCGGTAAGGCAGTCAATGCCGGCGGCGTTGCCACTTCGGGCCTCGAAATGAGCCAGAACGCGATGCATCTCCAGTGGTCGGCTGAAGAGGTTGACGAAAAACTCCACGGCATCATGCGTGAGATCCACGAACAGTGTCTTAAATACGGAACAGAACCTGACGGATACATCAACTACATGAAGGGTGCCAACATAGCCGGCTTCATGAAAGTTGCCAACGCCATGATGGGTCAGGGCGTGATCTGACGCAACCGTTTTTTTTACGACTGATAACCAGCGACTCCCCATAGCCTTGCGCGTGAGGGAGTCGCTTTGTGTCGGGATTGTCGGACGCCTTCGCTAAAAAACTTTTGAAAAAGTTGAAAAAGCGTCGGAGTTTTGTTAATTTTGCAGTGACGCACGCGCCGTCAGAGGCCAACATGCGCAATTCGAAAGAATCAACTCCAACACAAATTACTGTCAATTTATCCCTTATGACACTCTTTGAAAAGCTTACGCTTAAAGCTAAAGCTAATCCCCAGCGGATTGTGCTCCCCGAGGGTACCGAACCCCGTACTCTGACTGCCGCCAACCGAATCCTGTCTGACGGCCTTGCTGAAATCATTCTTATCGGAAACAAAGACGACATCATGTCGATGGCAAGTGAGTTGAAACTCACCAACATCCATCGCGCTCATATCGTGGATCCGGCCGACGAAGAGGTGATTGACCGTTACGCTCCGCTCTTTTTCGAGCTCCGCAAAAAGAAGGGTATCACAATGGAACAGGCCCGTCTGACGACAGCGAATCCCCTTTATCTCGGCTGTCTGATGGTTAAGGCCGGCGATGCCGACGGTCAGGTTGCCGGTGCGATGAACACGACAGGCAATGTGCTGCGTGCCGCTTTTCAGGTGATCAAGACCCAGCCCGGTATCGACGTAGTCTCAGGAGCCTTCCTGATGCTCCTGCCGAAGGATCTGCCTTTTGGAACCGGCGGCATCATGGTGTTTGCCGACTGTGCGGTTGTGCCTGACCCCTCAGCCAAAGAGCTTGCACAGATCGCTGTTTCCGCAGCCCAGACAGCACGCGACATCGCCGGAATCGAACCGCGTGTCGCAATGCTGAGCTTCTCGACAAAGGGCAGCGCCAGCCATGATCGTGTCGACAAAGTCATCGAAGCGACCCGCATAGCGCGCGAGATGGCTCCGAATCTTATCGTCGACGGCGAACTGCAGGCAGACGCCGCTATCGTGCCAGGGGTGGCCCACACCAAAAGCCCTGACAGTCCTCTCAGCGGGCGTGCCAACGTGCTCGTGTTCCCGTCGCTTGAAGTCGGCAATATAGCCTATAAGCTTGTGCAGCGCCTCGGAAACGTCCAGGCAGTAGGGCCGGTTCTGCAGGGTCTTGCCGCTCCGGTCAACGACCTCTCGCGCGGATGCTTCCCCGAAGATATCTACAAAACGATCATCATGACCTGCAACCAGGCGATCGGACTTAAAGAAAATGCTTAATCAGGGAGTTTTCTTCCCGAAATGAAAAAACATAGACAAATGAAAATTCTGGTTTTAAACTGCGGCAGCAGCTCAGTAAAATATAAACTTATCGACACCGACACCGATGCGACAATGGCCGAAGGCGGAGTCGAAAAAATCGGTCTGGAGGACGGTTTCCTCAAATTCAAAAAATCCGACGGCTCGAAAGAGATCAAGGAGCTCGGCCATATCGACCACAAACAGGCCGTTGAAGCAATTCTTCAGAACCTCACAGATCCTGAAGTCGGCTGCATCAAGTCTTACAGCGAAATCGGCGCAGTAGGCCACCGCGTGGTTCACGGCGGCGAAAAGTTCGCTTCGAGTGTGCTGATCACCGACGAGGTCATCCGTCAGGTCAAGGACTGCTACGATCTCGCACCGCTCCACAATCCCGCCAACATCACCGGAATCGAGGCTATTACCGCACTGATGCCCGACGTTCCTCAGGTCGGAGTGTTCGACACTGCATTCCATCAGACAATGCCGGCAAAGAGCTTCATGTATGCGATTCCCTATGAATTCTACAAGGAAGACGGCGTGAGACGCTACGGATTCCACGGCACAAGCCACCGTTATGTGAGCAGCCGAGCTGCAGAATTCCTCGGACTCGACCTCAAGGATCTGAAGATGGTTACGTGTCATGTCGGCAACGGCGGTTCGATCACCGCGGTCGACGGCGGAAAGAGCGTCGACACCTCAATGGGTCTCACCCCGACCGAGGGTCTCATGATGGGAACCCGCTGCGGCGACATCGATCCGGGTGCGATCACATATCTGATGACAAAACATGGCATGGACGCTGCCGACATCCAGAATCTGATCAATAAGAAGAGCGGTGTGGCCGGTGTTTCAGGGATCAGCAGTGACATGCGCGAGATCGAAGCCGCTGTCAATGCCGGCGACGAACGTGCGAAACTCGCTCTCGATATGTACGAACTGCGCATTACTAAATATATCGGCGCGTATGCTGCCGAGATGGGCGGTCTTGACGTGATTGTCTTCACCGGCGGTGTCGGCGAGAACCAGACCGGAGTCCGCGAGAATGTCTGCGCGCCTCTCGGATTCATGGGTGTCGAGATTGACCGCGAACTCAATTCGAAGATCCGTGGCGAGGAGGCTCTTATCTCTCTTCCCGGATCGAAAGTGAAAGTTGTCGTTATCCCGACCGATGAGGAGCTCATGATCGCCCGCGACACAAAAGACATTGTTTCATCTCTCAAATAAGAAATCTATGAATAAGATCAAAGCCGCAGTTGTCGGCTATGGAAATATCGGACGGTTTGTCGTCGAGGCTCTCGAAGCCTCGGTCGATTTCGAAATCGCCGGAATTGTACGCCGTTCGCTCGGTGAAAAGCCTGCCGAGCTTGCTTCCTATCCTGTAGTCACCGACATCGCTGAGCTCGGCAAGGTCGATGTCGCGATTCTCTGCACTCCGACCCGCGAGGTTGAGAAATATGCCGTTGAATATCTTGCGGCCGGCATCAACACGGTCGATTCGTTCGACATCCATTCGAAAATCGTTGACCTGCGTGCGAGTCTCGACAAGGTGGCAAAGGAGCATGGTTCTGTCGCCGTTATCTCGGCCGGATGGGATCCGGGAAGCGACTCTGTTGTGCGTGCGCTTATGCAGGCAGCCGCTCCGAAGGGCTTGACCTACACAAACTTCGGGCCTGGTATGAGCATGGGCCACACTGTCTGCGTCAAGTCGAAGCCGGGTGTTAAGAACGCTCTGTCGATGACTATTCCTCTCGGAACGGGAATCCATCGCCGCATGGTCTATGTCGAACTTGAGGAGGGTGCGCGTCTCGAAGATGTAGCAGCAGCCGTCAAGGCCGATCCCTATTTTGCGTCAGACGAGACTCATGTCATGGCAGTTGAGTCGGTCGATATGGTCAAGGATATGGGCCACGGGGTCAACATGACCCGCAAGGGAGTCAGCGGAAAGACCCAGAATCAGCTATTCGAGTTTGACATGAAGATCAATAATCCGGCGCTTACGGCGCAGATTCTGGTCGATGTGGCACGTGCGTCGATGAAGCAGACTCCGGGAGCCTATACGATGATCGAGATTCCGGTCATAGACCTTCTTCCGGGCGACCGCGAACAGCTGATCCGCGATCTCGTCTGATACACTGCAAACCTCTTTTCCTCATTGTCAATGATTGAAACATTAGGACATTTTCTAACGGGGATAGCCGACGCACTGTGCGGCTATCCTCTTTTTTTTACGCTTATCGGAGGCGGTCTTTTCCTGTTTTTTTACAGCGGGATGGTTTCTGTCCGACGGCTTCCGCAGGCGCTGAGCGCACTCAGGGCGAAACAGTCGGCCGGCGCGGGGGAGATCTCTTCGGCGCAGGCCCTGGTCTCGGTTGTCGCGGCTACGGTCGGAATGGGCAATATCGCCGGAGTTGCGATCGCGTTGGTCATGGGTGGTCCGGGAGCGATATTCTGGATGTGGGTCAGCGCACTGGTCGGTATGTCGACCAAATTTCATGAGGGTGTCCTCGCGATAAAATACCGCACATTCGACAGGAGCGGGCGTCCGTTCGGAGGCACGATGCACATTATCCGCAACGGTCTTTCTCCAGCCTGGCGTCCGATGGCTTCCTTTTTTGCCGTTGCCGGGATGTTCGGGACGCTTTGCATCATGAATGCCAATCAGCTGACCGAAGCCGCTGTTTCGACGATCGGTTCGTTTGCGGAGATCGAGAGCCCGCTGACGGTCAAATTCATTATAGGACTCTCGATCGCGGCATTGGTGACGCTTGTCGTTGTCGGTGGGGTGAAGCGCATCGCGTCAGTTGCCTCGGTGATTGTGCCGTTTATGGTCGGGGCGTATTTTCTGATGGTCCTCTACATAATTGTTACGCATATCGATGGCGTTCCCGCGGCATTCGCGTCTATTTTCCGTGAGGCCTTCAGCCTGAGGGCAGGCTGGGGAGCTTTGGCCGGGGTCGCTATTATCGGAGCGCGTCGCGCAGCTCTTGTCAACGATGCGGGAGTCGGGACAGCGTCGATCATGCATGGGACTTCAGCCTGCCGCGAACCGGTGCGCGAGGGTCTTGTCGCAATGCTCGGACCGGCGATCGACTCGGGGTTTGTCTGTACGCTGACGGCTCTGGCCATATTGCTCTGCGGCGACCTGACGGCGGTTGAAGGAGTCAAGGGTCTGTCGGTTGCGATGGATGCTTTCGACAGTGCGATTCCTGGTGGCCGCTATATGCTGATGCTTATCGTCACATGTTTCGCGCTGTCGTCGATGTTCAGCTATTCGTTCTACGGACGCCGCTGCGCGCACTATCTCTTCGGACCGAAGGGAGAGCGGGTCTATATCCGGTTTTTTATTGTGACGCTTGTTGTCTTCGCGGTTATCTCGCTTGACGCGGCAGTCGGACTCTGCGATCTGTTCTATGCCTTCATGGCATTTCCGACAATGCTGACGCTTGTTTTGCTTCGCGGACGGGTCAGGGAGGAGTCCAGGCGCTATTTCGGGGAATCTCGGTCGCCGTCTACGTTGTCTTCAGAGAGGTAATGAATTGGCGGAACTGTGCGTATGGGCGCTGCGAAGGATCGGTCAGGGATGTGGATCTTTTAATGATTATTAACTAATCGGAGGGGGTAATTTTTATATTTTTAATTATCTTTGCGCGAAGTAAGCATAATTTTATCAGATTCTGATGTTTGCTTCATTCGTAGAATGGTTGAATCCGACCGTATAGAAAAGCCAGTAGACAGAAAAGCGATTCTTTAGAAATTTCACTTTAGAAATTTTCCCGTTTGCAAAGTCCAAGTCTGAAGCCAGCCATTCTCACAGAGGCAGATCATTCTAAACCAATCAATTAAATAACCATGAGAATTTCTCTTAAACCATTGTTGGCGATGGCGGCGAGTGCCGCAGTGCTTTCGGCATCGGCCGAGGGCCTTCAGCTCGTTCAGCAATCGTTCGTCTATCCCGACAATGAACCGGCCCCGTGCCATCCGTTGCCAACCCCCCGCCAGCTTAAGTGGCAGGAACTTGAATTCTATGCGTTTTTCCATTACGGCATGAATACCTACACAGGACTTGAATGGGGAAACGGTAATGAGAATGTCAATCGTTTCGCACCTACAGCAGCGCCCAATCCCCGGCAGTGGCTTGAAGCCGTGAAAGCGGCGGGAATGCGTGGCGGTATCGCGGTAGTAAAGCACCATGACGGATTCTGTCTGTGGCCCACCGAGACAACCGACCACCGATGCACCAATTCCAGCAATGCGAATGGAGCTGCAACAAACATACCCCGCGATTTCGCTCAGGCAGCGAAAGATCTTGACATGAAGTATGGTTTCTATGTGTCGCCTTGGGACCGAAACAGCGCGCTCTACGGGACAGACCGTTATGTCAAGGAAGTGTTCATGAAACAGTGTGAGGAGCTTGCGAATTATGGTTCAGACCAGTTTGAAATGTGGTTTGACGGAGCTAACGGCGGCAGCGGCTACTATGGCGGCGCCAATGACACCCGCAGCGTTGATGCGAGCACCTATTATGACGTTCCGAACCTGCGCGATTATATCCATCAGCTTGCCCCTGACTGTGTGATGTGGGGTGTCGGCGAAGAAGCCCGCTGGATCGGCAACGAATCCGGCTATGCCGGCGAAACCAACTGGTCAATGCAGGAACGCGGCACCGCATCGGAGTCGGCCAACCGCAATACCGGTCAGGAAGAAGGCTGGGTATGGCTTCCCGGCGAAAGTGACGCGAAGGCCACCTCGGCAGGCTGGTTCTGGCACAGCGGTCAGACAGATCTCAGCGCAGAGCGTCTGTTCCAGATGTATCTTGAGACTGTAGGCCGTAACTCCAACCTCATTCTTAATGTTCCGCCGGATAAGTCAGGTTCTCTGCCTGCAAGTTCGGTCAATACCCTCAAGAGCCTCGGCGAGCTTCTCCAAAACCGTTTCGGCACCGACCTCGCACTTAACGCAAGCAGCGTAGTGGCATCGGTTACCCGCGCGTCAGGCGCAAACCGCAACTACAATGCCTCCAATCTTATCGACGGCGACAAGGATACTTACTGGGCACCCAACGACAACGATCTTTCGGCAACCATCACACTGACCTGGGATCAGCCACAGACTATCCGTTATGTCTCACTGATGGAGTATATCGCCAAGGGTCAGCGCGTGCGCGGCTTCAGAATCGAAGTCAGCGCCGACGGGTCGACCTGGACCACAATGGCCCCGGGCATCACTCAGTCGACAATCGGCTACAAACGTATCATTCCTCTGAACGGCAGCACCTCTTCGAGCTACGGCACGGGTTATACCGCCAAATCTCTCAGAGTCACTATCACCGATAGCCGCGCATGTCCGTTGCTTCACACAATTTCCGTTTACTAATCATTATTGATCCTTCTAAAATGAACAACATAAAGAAATATCTCGGTCTGTGTGCGGCAACTGTGCTTCCCTCCGTTCTGGCGGCCCAGACCATTTCATTCGAGACGCAGGACTATGCATCACTCGGTGCGTATGACACCTGGGAACAGTCTCCATTCCGCACCGGTGCGCTGGCCCCCAACGTGGCTGTAGTCGACAATCATCTTTCAGAGGCTGATGTCAATGAAAGCCAGAAGATACTCGGCATTCAGCGTTCGCGATTCGGCAGCAATACATTCGGAGTGAAAATAGATCTGAAAGAGACCTTTGAGATCTCGTCGACTCCGAAGTTTGCCCATGTCATGATCCACAAGCCTGTAGCGGGCCGCGTGATGCTTATCGGTCTTGGCAAGCGTGCGGACCGTCCCGAACAGTCGAATCAGGTTGAGCAGTTCTGGTCATATCCGATCAACGACACCAAGGAAGGCGAATGGTTCGACGCCGTTTTTCAGGTTAAGGGAAATGCGGGAGTAGAGATCCACTCACTGGTGATCGTGCCTCATTGCGAAGAGCCACTCTCGCTTACGGAGGATTTCATCGCTTACGTCGATGAGATCGAGATCAATGACAGCAACCAGCCTCGTGTAGGACTTGGCGACTATCCGATCAATTTCTCTTATGATGCGGGATGGGGACGTGAAGACCGACAGATCAACGGTGTGAGGTTTACCGGCGGCTCAGACGGCTCACAGTCGATCACTATTCCTGTATCGGAGCTTAAGGGATACAATGAGCGTTTTGAAAAGGTGCTTAAAGCGAAAGCGGGCAATACGGTTACAGCCAACGTTGATTATAAAGGTTCATGGATGCATACATTTGTGTATCTCGACCGTGACAACGACGGTACATTCAGCTATGGCGTCGATGACAACAACTACCTTGACGCGAGCACAGACCTGATGGCATATTCGGTGTACCGCAAGGGCGAAAACGGCTACGGCAGAAACTCGGCCGGTCAGCTGATCACCAATATGGACTGCATTACCGCGCCCGCCTTTACCATACCGTCGGATCTCAAGCCAGGTATCTACCGCATGCGCTACAAGGTCGACTGGAACAATGTCGATCCGGGCGGATCAATCGCTGCGGGCAATACGATTCTCGAAAACGGCGGCGGTATTGTCGATGTGCTTCTCAATATCCACGAAGATGAAGTGACTGTCAACCAGGACAACCGAAACGGAGAGGTTCTTATCGCATCGACAGGCGAACCTGTCAGCGGCAACAAGCAGCCGTTCGGCCAGTCGCTCAAGGTCAAGATGAATCCGTCGAACGGATTTACCTACAACGGAATCCGCGTTCGTCATGGCTATAATCTTGCGGGCGATTCTCTCGTGAAGAGCAATCCGCAGTATCGCGACGATTTCTTCTACGTTGACCAGTTCGGCAGCGACGGAACGTTTACTATCCCCGGCGATATGTTTGACGGTGATGTCCTGATCGAAGGTCTCTTTGTCGAAATCGGCAGCGGTATTGTCGGAAAGAAGGTGACCTACAACATTGTCTTCAATGGCCAGACTATCGCCACTCAGGAGTTTAATGTGACTTCCGGTCAGGAATATCCCGAGGCTACTATCACAAGCGAAGCTTCCGATTCATACTACACGCTTGTCGGTTACCCCGAAGGTCTGACAACGGATGAGGATGAAGTCATCACGCTCACGCTTGAGCAGACTCTTCCGTTCCAGGTCAGCCAGAATTTTGAGAATGCATACTGGTATAACATGTCGATCACTTCAGACAAGTGCTATCTGACGCATAATCCCTCGCTGAGCTACATCAGCCTTGCCACAAGCACATCGACCATTCCCGCAGCCAATGACCACAACTCACAGTGGGCGTTCGTAGGTGATGTGATCAATGGTTTCATGATCATCAACCGCGGTGCGGGCGAGGGCAAGATTCTTTCCTCGAGCCAGACCATAAGCTCTACGACAGACGGAAGAGTCTATCCGATCATGACTTCAGTTCCGGTGCCTGCTACTCACAATACATACTGGATGCCGACGGTCGGAACTGCTTCTGTCGGAAAAGACGGCTTCTATCTTCACCAGCTCGGCTACACGGTCAACCGCATGAATTCGCGTGACAGCCGTCTTGCTTACTGGGTCGGTGGCGCCGGTGCAGGCTCAACGTTCCTCGTGACACTCGTTGATACAACGGCCGGAATCGGTGATCTGAACGCAGACGAAAGCAATATGCCTGTTGAGTATTTCAATCTTCAGGGAGTCAAAGTTTCTGCTGAAAATCTAACTCCCGGAATCTATATCCGTCGTCAGAACGGACACGTTACTAAAGTCTATGTGAAGTAAACGATTCGATTATGTAACTAACGTGAAGAAGGCAGTGTGCCAAAATCCTCGGATTTTGGCACATTGCCTTTGATGCAGGCATTTGTGTCTATAGAAAATAGAGAAAACAGTATGTCAAAGGGCTCTTTGCCGTATTTTGGTCCGGTCGGTTTCGGCCGGACCTTTTTGCGCATACGGCGGCGCTCAGGAGAGAATGGCGCGTCGGGGTGGCGCGAAGAGGGGAAGTAGGGGCGGATGGCCGACGGGTGGCAATATATATTGTTGGGCTGCGGGGATAATGATTGCGGTTTCCTGTGGCGGCGCGGCGGTTTCTTCGTCGGGCGGGGCGCTGAGGTCTAGGATGGGGAGCCGGGTCTGGCGGACGAGGCGGGTGAAGTAGTTGACGCGGGTGCGGGGTCGGTAGGTGCCGCAGAGGATGAGGAGGGATTGCGGGCCTATGTCGATTGCGGGGAGTAGGGAGCGCCAGTGCTGCTCGAGGTAGCGGCCGCGAAGGGGGAAGGCGTCGCCGT
>CAJUHM010000021.1:0-25759 GCA_910586475.1 uncultured Muribaculaceae bacterium
CAGTAGCTTGCGAAGCTGCTGCGGGCGCGTCTGAGTTTTGTTTATCTTGTGGTCGGGAGTGTGATTGATCAGAAGTCGTAGCCGAGGGAGAGCGAGAGGCGGTTTTCGTGGAATTGGATGTCGTTTTTGTGTAGGTCGAGGAGTCCGAACGCACCTTCTATGTTTACAACCCAGCGGCCGATGGGAAATCCGAGTCCGATTTTCCATGCGCAGTCGAAGCGTCGGTAGCCGTATTTGTATAGGTCATCGGGAATCTCGGCTTCTTCTGCAAGTTCTTTGTCGATCCCTATGGTTCCTTTTACGCCAAGATTGAGTTCAGGACCTGTGTAGACGGCGAAATTGAAACCGGAGGGGAGGTAGACGCGATAGCCGAAGTTCAGCGGCATACGTAGCCCGAATTTTTTGACTTTTGGGTCGATTGCTACTGTTTCGTCGCCGGACCATATGTTGAGATCACTGTAGGAGTATGTGTCGTAGAAGAGGGCGAGGCCGGGTTCGAAGTAGAAGTCTCCGGCGATTGGCTTGTTGTAGACGACGCCAATTGAGCCTCCGGCTCCTTTGTCGAACATTTTGATTGATTCGCCGTTTGCTGTTTTCCATTTTCCGGGCAGGTTTACGTCGAGGGCGGCTCTCATACCCCATCCGTTGAACTCTTGTGCGTTTGCTCCGAGGGCGAGCGCGGCGGCAACGAATGGAATTGCTATTCGTTTCATGATCGGGTTTTGTTAAGTGTTTTCTTTTTAGTTAAAACGAAGACGGTGTGATGTTATTGTGTGACAAGGCCTCCCGGCAGTGGATCCGGGAGGCCTTGAAGGTTTTTTCGACCGCTTTCTCCAGGGTTGGGGAGCGGGGGAATTAGCGGATGTGTTGTCAGAGTGTTTCGAGGATGTCGTCGATGAGCATGACTGATTTGACGAGCATTCTCGGAATGTGGAACGGGCCTTTGAAGATGTTGCCTTTAGCGGGTTGGGCGACTGTTCCGTCGCGGTGGAGGTAGCCGTACCATTCGCCGAATTCGGGATCGGGCAGGTGGGTGTACATCCAATCGTTGGCCTTGCGGTGGAGGTCGAGGTATTTAGTGTCGCCTGACGCGAGATAGCAGTAGAGTGTTGCTATTACGGCTTCGGTTTGGGGCCACCAGAATTTCATGTCCTGAGAGTAGTCCTGCGGGGGGAAGTTGCGGCAGTCGCGGAAGTTGATTATTCCGCCGAATTCTTCGTCCCATCCCCAGTCCCAGCTCCAGTCGAAGATTGTCAGGGCCATTTGGGTCAGTTTTTTGTCCCAGTTGCGGTGGCGTGCTTCCTCGAGTATGAACCAGGATGTTTCGATGCAGTGGCCGGGATTGATCACGCGTCCGTTGAGTGTGTCGATCAGTTCGCCTTCGGGGCCAACAATTTCGAGCACGGCTTTGAATTCGGGGTGCATGAAGTAGCGTTCGATCTCTTCGAGGGAGCGGTCGATCCGTGCTTTGAGTTCGGGGCTGTCGCCGCAGGCCGCTCGGACGCGTGATCCTGTGTTAATGAGGATCATTGTGATGGAGTGTCCGCGTGCCTGAAGGGTTTCTTCGTATTTCGGCTGGAGGATGCCCGGAGTGTCGAGGAAATAGACCATGCGTTCGAACAGGTCGAGGGCTCGTGCGGCGTAGTTTTTGTCGCCGGTGGCGATTGCATATTCGGCGAGTGCGATGCATGCGAAGCTTTCTGAGAATACGTAGCGCCGCATTCTGAGAGGCTTTCCGTCGGCGGTCACTTCGAAGTACATTCGGCCGTCTTTGTCGTAGCAATGTTGATCGCTGAAGTCAATGCAGCTTTTTGCGAAGTCGAGGTATTCCTGACGTGGTTCGATATTGTTGTAGGCGAATGCGAAAACAAATGCGCAACGTCCCTGGAACCAGACTGATTTTGTCGAGTCCATCAGTCGGCCTTCCCGGTCGAGACAGGTGAATACACCTCCGTTTTCAAGATCGCGGCCGTGCTTTAGCCAGAAGGGGAGGATATTGTTTGTCAGATCGTTGACGTATCGTTCGCGGCATGCGAGCAGATATTCTTTAATTTCGTTTTTTTCCATGCGGTTATGGGTTTGGGGGTTCTTTACTGGGGGAGGGCAGAGGCGAGGCAAAGTTAGCGACATTCCGCAGAAGTTCCAATTTTTTTGGCTTATAATGTTCGGAATATGAGTTTTTTTCGGTAAGTTTGCAAATTAAATAGTCAATCAGAAAGGTATGTTGTTGATAGCGGACAGCGGTAGTACAAAGACCCAGTGGGCTGTTGCCGGCGCGGGGAATCCGATTGTCGAATTCCAGAGTCCGGGGCTAAATCCGTCGCTGATGTCTGACGACGAGATCGAGGCGTCGCTGCGGGAGGCTCTTTCGGGGGGCGATCTGCGGGGGCTTGATGCGGTCTATTTCTATGGAGCGGGATGTACTGCGTCTCGGTCCGGCAGGGTCGCTGAGATTCTGTCGGGTCTGACCGGTTGCGATAGGGTCGAGGCTGGTTCGGATATGCTCGGTGCTGCGCGTGCGCTGTGTGGCGATTCGGAGGGTGTTGTCGGGATTCTCGGCACGGGTTCGAATTCATGCCGCTACGATGGCCGCATGATTGTTGCGAATACTCCTCCGCTGGGATATATACTTGGTGACGAGGGCTCGGGCGCGCGTCTTGGGATCTGTCTGGTCAATGGTATTCTCAAGGGGTATCTTCCGGAGGATCTTCAGCGGGATTTCCTCGCTTCGACGGGGCTTGACAAGGATGAGATCATCCGTCGGGTCTATCGTGAGCCGGCAGCCAACCGTTTTCTTGCTTCGCTGACCCGATTCCTTGCCGACAAGATCGAGCGTCCGGAGGTGGATGCGCTTGTGACGGATGAGTTCTCGCGTTTTTTTACCAACAATGTGACGCGGGCCTACGGCGATGTTCCTGTGATCCACTTTGTCGGTTCGATTGCGGAGGTGTTCCGTGCGCAGCTTCTTTCAGCGGCTTCGCGCCATTCGCTGACGGTCGGCACGATTGTCGGCAGACCGTTGCCGTTGCTTGCGGCATATCATCTTCAGAATTATATAAAAACAGACCGAAACTGTCAGAAATAATGACAAATCATAAATTATCAGGAGCTTCCGATGTGGAGCTGATCATGATCAATATTTCCGGCCATGACCGTCCGGGTGTGACCGCGGCGCTGTCGGATATTCTTGCAAAATACAATGCCCAGATTCTGGATATCGGTCAGGCCGACATCCACCACAATCTGACTCTGGGGCTGCTTATAAAGACGAGCAGCGATGTGTCGGGCGATATCATGAAGGATCTTCTGTTCAAGGGCTATGAGCTTGATGTGAAGGTGCGTTTTTCGCCGGTTACGCCCGAGGACTACGAGCGGTGGGTCGGGATGCAGGGCAAGAATCGCTGGATCATCACGATTCTCGGCCGCAGTCTGTCGGCGCGCCATATTGCTCTGGTGAGCGGTGTCGTGGCTGAACAGAATCTGAATATAGACAGTATCCAGCGTCTGACGGGGCGCATGCCGCTTGACGGCCATGAGCCTCAGCTCAGGAAGTCGTGTGTCGAATTTTCGGTCCGCGGGACTCCGCGCGACACGAATGAGATGCAGTGTCGTTTCATGCAGATCGCTTCGGAGGGAGAGGTCGACATTTCGCTACAGGAAGACACGATGTATCGCCGATGTCGCCGTCTGGTCTGCTTCGATATGGATTCGACGCTGATACGCACTGAAGTAATCGATGAGCTTGCCGAGCGAGCCGGAGTCGGCGACAAGGTTAGGGCGATCACAGAGCGTGCGATGCGCGGCGAGATCGATTTTATCGAGAGCTTTACCGAGCGCGTCGCTCTGCTCGAGGGGCTTGACGAGAGTGTCATGAAGGAGATTGCGGAGAATCTGCCGATCACCGAGGGTGTCGATCGCATGATGACGGTGCTTAAACGTGCGGGCTACAAGACGGCGATCCTTTCGGGCGGCTTTACTTATTTCGGCAATTATCTCAAACAGCGGTTCGGTTTCGACTATGTCTATGCCAACGATCTCGAGATCGTCGACGGAAAGCTTACCGGACGCTATCTGGGCGATGTCGTCGACGGGCGCCGCAAGGCGGAGCTGCTGCGTCTGATCGCGCAGGTCGAGAATATCAATATCAAGCAGACAATCGCCGTCGGCGACGGAGCCAACGACCTGCCGATGCTTTCGACGGCCGGTCTTGGAATCGCGTTCCATGCCAAACCGAAAGTCAAGGCAGCTTCCGATCAGTCGCTTTCAACGATCGGTCTCGACGGACTTCTCTATTTCCTCGGGTTCAAGGATTCATTTATCTGACGCCGCGATGTAACAAATCGGGCTGTCATGGAGTCTAACCGATATGTCAGATCTCGGAATTCGATCTAAACAATTATAAAATCTCACCAATGAAAAAAGTAAAAAGCGTAGTACTTGCGGCGGCATTGTCCGCTATTGCTTCCGCTCAGGCTGCGGAAGCACCCAAGTGGTTGCGAAATGCAGTGATCTCGCCCGACGGATCGACAGTGGCATTCACTTTCAAGGGCGATATTTTCACAGTGCCTGTCACTGGCGGAACGGCTGTCCAGCTGACAACTTCGCCTCATTATGATTCGAACCCTGTCTGGACTCCGGACGGGAAGCAGCTTGTGTTTACCAGCAACCGTCTGGGCAGTGACGACATTTTCATCATGCCGGCAACCGGCGGGACAGCGCGTCGTCTGACGACCTATTCAGGCACGGAGCTTCCTCTGACATTCCTTCCCGACGGACGTCTGCTCTTCTCGACAGCCATCATGCCGGCCCGCGGTTCGGCACAGGCTCCGTTTGGTGCGCAGACATATGTTCTCGACATCGAGACTCCGTCGGCACGTCCGGAGATGTTCTTCTCCGTTCCGATGGCAGCTGCAAGCGCTAACAAATCGGGTCAGGTGCTCTATCAGGACAAGAAGGGTTATGAGAACATGTGGCGTAAGCATGAGCGTTCGTCGGCTACAGGCGATATATGGCTTGTCAGTCCCGAAGGCCGTTTCACTCAGCTGACAACCTTCAATGGCCATGATCTGAATCCGGTCTGGGGGGACAACAACCGTTTCTACTATCTTTCGGAGGCGGGCAATGACAATCTTAATGTTTTCGTACAGGAGGCCGCTCCCGGGAAAACGGCAAAGCCTCTGACTACGTTCACTGACTTTCCTGTCAGATCTCTTTCGGTTGCCGAAAACGGCCGGCTGGCGTTCAGCTATGGCGGCGAACTTTATACGATGATGCCCGCCGGGCAACCTGAGAAGATCAATGTCTCGATCGTGACGGACGATTACGATGCTGACGTCATCAAGCAGTTCAGGAGTTCCGGTGCGACGACTATCGCTCCCAACAAGAAGGGCGACGAGGTCGCTTTCGTGATCCGCGGCGATGTCTATGCGACATCGGTCAAGTATCCGACGACAGTCCGCATTACCAATACTCCCGATCAGGAGCGTGTTGTCGACGTGGCTCCCGATGGCCGTTCGGTTGTCTACGACTCTGAGCGCAACGGAATCTGGCAGCTGTTCATTTCCAAGATCAAGAATCCGGAGGAGAAGCAGCTTGCCTATGCTACGGAATTTGTCGAAGAGCCTCTCTACAAGTGCGGGACTTCCGCGCAGCAGCCTGCATTCAGCCCCGACGGCAAGAAGGTTGCGTTTCTTGAGGACCGCACTACGCTGCGTGTGATCGACGTAGCGACCAAAGAGGTCACCACGGCGCTTGACGGAAAATACAATTACTCATATACGGACGGCGACATCAGCTTCGAATGGAGTCCAGACAGCAAATGGCTCCTGATCGACTATATCGGAGAGGGTGGCTGGAACAATTCCGACATCGCACTCGTTGCGGCCGACGGATCGCAGGTTGTCGATCTGACGGAAAGCGGCTATTCCGATGCTCAGCCTCAGTGGGCCCTCGACGGCCGTGCGATCACATATTCGACCGGCCGCTACGGAATGAAGAGCCACGGCAGCTGGGGCAACCAGTCTGACATAATGTTAATGGCTCTCGACCCGGATGCATGGGATGAATTCCGCATGACCGAGGAGGAAGCCGCTCTTAAGGAACAGGCCGAAAAGGAAAAGAAGGAGAAAGAGAAATCCGCTGACGATTCAAAAGGAAAGAAAAAAGGCAAAAAAGACTCTAAGAAGGACTCTAAGAAGGACTCTAAGAAGAAATCGAAGGCAGACGAAAACAAGGATTCTGACAAAGCAAGAAAGCTCGATCTTGACAACCGCCGCTACAGAACAGCCCGTCTGACTCCCCAGTCGGGATTCATCGGCAACTATTATGTTTCGAAGAAGGGCGACAAGTTCTATTATGTCGCCGGAGCGACCGAGACGGGCTATAATCTCTATTGCCGCGATCTGAAGAAGGGTGACACGAAGGTGCTTGCCCGTGGCGTGTCAGGTTCGTTTGCCCCTGATTCGAAGGGTGAGAACCTGTTCATGATCTCCGGCCGCGGACTGAGCAAGATCCAGCTGTCCGATGGCAAAGTGACTCCGATCGAGTTTGAAGCGCCCTACAACCGTCATCCTTCGCTCGAAAGAGAATATATCTATGACCACATGCTCAATCAGGTCAGGAATAAATTCTATGATGCCGACATTCACGGTCTTGACTGGTCGGCAATCGGCGAACGCTATCGTCAGTTCCTGCCGTATATCAATAACAACCGCGACTTCGCAATACTGATGAGCGAGGTGCTCGGAGAACTTAATGCGTCGCATACAGGCGCAAGCACTTCGTCGTATGCCAGCGTTCCGTTCATGACGACCGCAACATTAGGCGCATTCTACGATCCGGCCTTCGAAGGCGACGGTCTTAAGGTTGCGGAAGTGTTGCGCCGCGGTCCGCTTGACAAGAAGTCTGTCGACGTCAAGGCCGGCGACATCATTCTCGAAATCGATGGTCAGCCGATCAAAGCCGGCGCTGACTATTTCCCGCTACTCGAGGGTAAGAGCGGCAAGAAAGTCCGTCTGACTGTAGCCGACAGCAAGGGCAACAAGCGAAGCGTTACGGTCAGACCGATCTCCGGCGACGGCTCGCTTCTCTATGACCGCTGGGTTGAACATAACGAGCATCTTGTCGACAGCCTTTCGGGTGGCCGTTTGGCCTATGTCCATGTCCGCGGAATGGATTCGCCGAGCTTCCGCACTGTCTATGACCGTCTGCTCGGCCACTACCGTAACGCCGAGGCAGCGATTGTCGATACCCGCTGGAACGGCGGCGGATGGCTCCACAACGACATTGCCCAGCTCCTTTCCGGAAAGAAATATGTGCGCTTCACTCCTCGCGGCCGCTATATCGGTTCTGAGCCATTCTCACAGTGGACAAAGCCGTCAGTGATGCTTGTCAATGAAAGCAATTACAGCGATGCCCATGGAACACCGTTCGTCTATCAGACACTCGGCATCGGTGACGTTGTCGGAGCACCCGTGCCCGGAACGATGACTGCTGTCTGGTGGGAAACCCAGATCGATCCGTCGATCGTTTTCGGAATTCCTCAGGTGACGTCGGTTGACATGAACGGAAATGTTCTTGAAAACCTTCAGCTCAATCCGGACGTTTTAATCTACAACACACCTCAGGATGTCGTTGACGGTCGCGACGCTCAGCTCGAAGGTGCTGTCAGACATCTTCTGGACAAGCTCGATAATAAGAAATAATCAAAAAAATACCTACTGAAATGAATATTGGTGATAAAATTCCCGAAGTCCTCGGTCTCGACGAAACAGGCCGTGAAGTGAAGGCAAGTGATTTTGCCGGAAAGAAACTTGTGCTCTATTTCTATCCCAAGGACAATACGTCAGGCTGCACTGCGGAGGCTTGTTCTTTCCGCGACAATATCGGAGAGCTTTCCGCGAAGGGCTACGAGGTTCTCGGCGTGAGCATCAATACGGCAGATTCTCACCGTAAGTTCATCGAGAAGCAGCAGCTGCCGTTTCATCTTATCGCTGATACCGACCACCGCCTTACGGAAGAAATGGGTGTCTGGGGAGAGAAGTCGATGTGTGGCCGAAAATATATGGGCACTTTGCGCACGACTTTCCTGATCGATGAAAACGGGGTTATTACAGATGTTTTCACTCCGAAGCAGATTAAGACGAAAGAGCATGCGACTCAGATTCTGTCGAAGATCTGACCGCTGACCGATTTCAGATAAGAAAGCAGCAGAGTGTGTGTCATTGCGGCGAAAGGGCCGTTGATGACGCACACTCTGATTTTTTCCTATGGCCGGAACAAAGCGTCGGGGGCCGGTGTTATAGTTGAAAACAGAAATTCACACGAAAAACGTTGAACAACTAAGAGAATGGTTTGACTTAACACGTATGAATAAGAGGAATAAAGTCCTTTTTGTCCTCTCAAAGTCTCTTTTCGGAGCTTTACGAAGTTTTCCTCGAAAATCCTTCGTTGGCGAATAAAAGTTATGCCCAAACGATTCTCTAAAATAAACACAACAGTTATGGATAATAAGATGAGAAGACGGCGGCGTCAGGTGAACCGCTCCAATTTCTGGATTGCAGTCGGAGCCGTGATACTGATTGTTCTATTGATTTTGTGGCTTACAATGGCCGATCTTGCCGGCGACACAGATGTTGCCGCAATGATTCTCCCGCGTTTCTGACCGTGAGTCAGACCGGTTTCTCAGCTACGGAAGCGGCTGGCGAAGTATCCGATGGCCTCTTTCTGGATCTGTGATCCTAATAATCTGTTGACAAGAAGGTAGATGCCGGTACCGGTCAGAGTCATGGCTGCTACTGCTGTCCAGGGATTTGCGATCAGCGACTCCAGATAGCTGAGTCCCGTCGCAATCAGAAGAGAGAGAGCGGCATATGGGAGGGAGTCGTAGATGTAGCGCAGCGGCGAGCTCCAGGAGACTCTGGCTGCGATCACAAGCATGACTGCCCAGGCGATGACTGCCGCGATGACCTGCCCCCACAGGAATATGGCGACACCATAGGTTATGTCGTCGGGGCGCGTTGCGATCAGATACGGAATCGTTATGAAAATGGCGATGAGGGCTGTGCCGTCGCGTATGATCTCACTGTAGACCATTAGTTTCGATTTGCCGAGCGAGAGCACGTAGTTGTGGTAGAGAGTCACGAGGATGACGAAGATTCCTCTCACAAGGAGCAGCTGGAACAGCAGGATTGACGGGTCCCATTTCTCGCCGAACAGAATGTGGAATATCGGTTTCGCCATGACGATAAGCAGGGCAAACGACGGGAATACGAGATAGGATGCGAACCGGTTTATTCGTGATGTCGTTGCGGCATATTTTTTCGGATCATCCTGATATTCCGACAGGAGCGGAAGAAATGACTGAGTGAAAACCGCGGAGAGCGAAGCAACGCCCATTTTGCTCCATTTGTCGGCCTGAGTGTAGTAGCCGAGCGGCAGAAGTCCGAGCCGGTTGCCGATAATGAAGGCGTAGATGTTCTGGAAAAGAATGTTGAGGAACGATGTGCCTATGACACCGCTGCCGACTTTGAAAAATGATCTGAGAACGGACAGCGGCATTGTCAGTTTAGGACGCCAGTCGTCTGTCAGCCATAGAATTCCGGTTTTGACAGCTGAGTTGAGTACCGATTGCCAGACAAGTGCCCACGGTCCGTAGCCCATGAACGCGAGATAGATTCCGGCAATAGACCCGACAAGCAGTCCGGCGGTGTTGCTGATGGCTATCATTCTGACATCCATTCGCTTGATTCTTCGGTTTGTCTGGACAATAGCAGCAGCATTGAATATGAAAGTCAGAAACATCACTCTCGAAAGAGGAATGAGTCTGAGGTCGTTTTTGAAGAAAGTGGCAATCACCGGCGCGCCGGCACTGAGGACGGCATAGACCACGACCGCTATCAGTAGATTGAACCATAGGATAGTGCTGTAGTCTTCATCTGTCGGACGTTTTCGCTGGAGAAGAGCGTATGAGAATCCGCTGTCGATGAATAGTGAGGCAAACGACTGGAAAATCAGCAGTGCGCCGACCAGCCCGAATGCGACTTCGTCGAGTATGCGGGCCAGGATGACACCTGTGACTCCATAGAGCACCTGTGTCGCCAGCTTGTCGAGCGCATTCCATTTCAGGGTGCGCGCGACGCGATGTTTCATCTGTCCGTTGCTGTCGGTCATCGCTGGTGATCAGTCGGATTGTCAGTCGGCGGTCGCGTCGATTGAGATCAGTTTGACTTTCGATAATAATTTTGTTTTGATTGCGGGTGTGCCGCGGTAGTTGATTTTTCCTGATCCGAGACCTCCGACCGACAGTTCTTTTGTTGCAAAGCAGGCAATTGTGCCAGTTCCGGTGATGACCGCCGAAACATCCTCGGCTTTCAGGTCGTCGGCCTGGATGTCGCCTGCACCGGCAACGGTGTATTTTGCCGATGAGGAAGTTCCTGTGGCCATGATTGTGCCGTTGCCTGAAATTATTTCAAGATTGATGCGGGTTGCTTTGCAGTCGCGGATGACGATTCGTCCGTTGCCGATCAGACGTGCTTTTATTTCCGGACACGGGGCAGGCGAGATTATTCTGATTGTCGAGTCTCCTTCATTTCTGACCGAGGAGATAAACGATGAGTAGACCTTTATTGTCGGCAGGTTGTGGTAGACCAGATCGCGGCTTGCAAGGCTGATTTTGAGTTTGTTTTTGTCGGGTGTGAAAATGACAGCCGAGGCAACTGTCTCGTCGGCGTCGAATTCGACCAGTCCGGCCCGTTCGGGATCGTAGCAGTAGTCGACGTTGATTCCGTCGGTGACTTTCAGTTCGTTGAATTCTGAAAACCGAATGTCATAATGGCGTTTCGTTCCGGCGAATGCGATAGTTATGATAGAGAGGAGTAGGGCAGTGATGAGAGTTCGTTTCATAGGAGACTGGTTGAGTTTGGAATAATGTCGTTTTCGATATGTGTCAGGATCGCGTCGAGTTTTTCAGGGGTGTCTGCACGGAGCATTTCGATTCTTGTCTCGCGGAAATGCGGGATGCCCTTGAAGAGCGGTGATGCTGCAAGATGGCGGCGGATGTGCAGGATTCCGCGATAGTCGTCGATGCGGTCTATGCTTTCGCGGATCTGGCGTCGCAGCAGGGCGAATTTTTCGGCAACCGAGAGCTCTGTTGTCAGCTGTCCGGTCATGGCCATCGCTTTCATCTGGCGGAATATCCAGGGAGCACCGATCGAGGCGCGGCCGACCATGACGCCGTCAACTCCATAGCGGTCAAAAGCTTCTGCGACCTGTTCGGGAGTGCAGATGTCTCCGTTTCCAATAAGGGGAATGGTCAGACGCGGGTTGTTTCGGACGCGGGCAATCATTTCCCAGTCGGCCGATCCGGTGTACATCTGTGAGCGGGTGCGGCCGTGGACGGTAAGAGCCTTGATGCCACAGTCCTGCAGCTGTTCGGCGAGGTCGACGATTATTTTGTTTTCGTGGTCCCAGCCGAGACGTGTCTTTGCTGTTACGGGCAGGTCGACGGCGTTGACGACAGCCCTGGTGATCTCAAGCATTTTCGGGACATCGCGGAGCAGTCCGGCTCCAGCTCCCTTCCCGGCGACTTTCTTGACCGGACAGCCGAAGTTGATGTCGATAATGTCCGGTCGGGCGTCAGCGACAATGCGTGCGGCTTCGGCCATAGTGTCCGGCTCGCGTCCGTAGATCTGGATTGCTGTCGGGCGTTCGCCGGGGCTGATGTGGAGTTTTCGAGTTGTGGCAGCTATGTTGCGTATGAGGGCATCGGCCGAAACAAATTCGGTGTAAACCATATCGGCCCCTTGTTCTTTGCAGATAAGGCGGAACGAGAGATCGGTCACATCCTCCATAGGAGCAAGCATGACCGGGCGGTTTCCTAAGTCGATATTGCCTATTTTCATTCTTCAGTATGGGGTGTTTGGATGGGTGTTTGGATCGTCATGTGAGGGTCAGAGAGGATAGTCCGGATTCGAGAAGAGTTCCGGCAGCTTCGCGGAGAGACTGGGCCGAGACGTCGCTGATTCGCGCGATCACCTCTTCGCGCGGGAGCACCGAGCCGAAGTAGAGCACGGCGCGTGCCATCGACATGACCGCGTTGTCGCGCACGTCGGAGGCCAGAGTGAGCTGTCCGAGATACTGTCGTCGGGCGGCAGTCATGAATCGTTCGCTCATGGTGTTGTCCGAGAGCTTGTTAAGTACGCGTTCAACAATGCGGCGGCATCTGATTGTGTCGGAGTGGTCACATCCGAAATAGATCGTCATCAGTCCGGTGTCGGTCATCATGGCGGTCGTTGAGTCGACGGCATAGACCAGACCGCGCCGCTCGCGCAGTTCGACGTTTAGGAGCGAGTTCATCCCCGGGCCACCAATTATGTTGGAGAGCATTGAGAAGCTCCACCGTCGGTCGGAGTACATTGACGGGATTCTTGCTCCGGTCAGTGTGTTGGCCTGATGATTGGAGAGGCAGACTGTCGTGTCGAACTGGCCGACGGGCGGGGGAGTGGTGCGTGTCGGAGTGATGCCGGCCGACGGAAGGTCTGAGAAGAATCGTTCGGCCGCACGGCAGACTTTGTCCGGCGGCAGCGGGCCTGCATAGAAGAGGACGGTTCGTCTGCGTGTGAAATTCTCTCTGACGTAGCGCCGGCACGTTTCGGTGTCGAAGCGGTCGAGTGACTCCCTGCTGCCGAGAATGTTGTGGCCGAGGTCAGATCCTTTGAAAATGAGGTCGTCGAAGTCATCGAATATGGCTTCGGAGGGAATGTCGCGGTACTGGCTGATCTCGTCACCGACCACCTCGCGCTCCCGGTCGAGCTCTTTTTCAGGGAAAACCGAGTGACAGAGAAGGTCACCGAGCATGTCGGCGGCACGCATGAAGTTGCCTGACGGATAGACGGTGTAGACGACGGTGGTCTCTTTCGTTGTGTAGGCGTTCAGTTCGCCGCCGCAAGATTCCATCCGGTTGATGATGTGCCACGATTTGCGGCGTTCAGTTCCTTTAAACAGGACGTGCTCCACGAAATGGGCCAGGCCTTCGCAGCCCTGAGGATCGTCGCGGCTTCCGGCATTGACCGCCGCGCCGAAATATTCTGTTTCGGTCGGTTCGTGGCGATGGACCAGACGGAGTCCGTCGGGGAGGCTGAAAACTTTTATATCGGGTGATGAATTAGTCATTTGAGTCGTTTGATTCTTCAGTATTTGTCGGGCCGGGGCGCTACCGGTGGCGGACCTCCGACCGGGGGCCCGATCGTGGGGTTGGGCCTGCTGTTGTTCTGGCGTTCAACGGCGTTTTGGATGACGTTGTAGAGAATGCCTCCGACATCCACGCCGATGGCGGCATTGCCGTTGATTTTATAGTAGGGTTCCACGATGGGCTGTGCTTCCCACCGGTTGGTTACGAGCGATCGGGTGGCCTTCGCTCCGACATTTATGCCCCAGTGTTCGTTGATCTCATAGCTTGCATAGCCTCCGAAACAAGGGGCTTTCATGTAGCCGGCCATTGCCGGAGTAAGGGGAGATGCGCCGGTTGAATATGATCCGAAAAGAGTCATTGACCATTTGTCGTTGAAGCGGTAGCGCAGGCTGCCTCCGAATCCATAGGCGGTTTGGAGCCCGCGGAAATAGCCGTAGTGTGTGGCCGAGGCGTAGGCAGTGAGAGTCAGATTTCCGAATTCCTGCACGAATGAGAGCCTGCCCTGTTCGATTCCCATCAGTCCGGGCATTGAACTTCGTGAACCGGATGCCGCGATGACACTTCCGTCCCAGAGACGGAACGCCGCGGTTCCGGGAGTGACGATGACCGACGGCCGGAATGTGCGGCGCGACGGGGCGAATATCGACGGGAGAGCGAGCGTCGATTCAATCGAGGCAATGTGGTCGGGGTTGAGGCCTGTGCGGTCTGCCTTCAGCGAATCGGGCTGGTCCTGCATGGCGGGAGTTCCGACGGGCTGCAGATAGGATGGGAGCGAATCCCGAGGCGACGCATTTGCCGGCAACCGGTCCGGGGTTTCCTGTTGCGCGCTGGCTCCAAGAACGAAAACGGACATTGCCAGAAATGAAACAATATGCCTTCTTGTCGCGAGATTCACCATAGGTTACAAAATTACGTTTTTTTTGATGAAAACCGAGTCGTTTTTCTTAAATTTGCTGTTAATTATGCTAAACGCTATCCGTAATCCGATCATAGTTCTTTTCACGGCTGCTGCCATTGCAGGATGCGGTCGCGAAAAAGAATCAGACAATCGCCTGATGGTCAGTATTGAGCCTCAACGCTATCTGCTTGAGCGGATTGCCGGCCCGAAGTGGACTGTCACGACGTTGCTCGACCGCGGCGAGGATCCCGAGAGTTTTGATCCGTCGGTGGCCGCGCTCAGGAATCTCTACGACAGCAGGGCTTGTTTCATTGTCGGTACTCTCGGTTTCGAACGCGGGCTTCTTGAAGGTGACCGGACCGATGTGAGGCTTTTCGACACCGGCCGTGGAATCGGACTTCTCCACGGAACCCACAGCCATTGCCATCACCACCATCATGATCACGATCACGATCATGGTGATGAGGCCGATCCGCATATCTGGACTTCGATTGACAACAGCCGGGTGATGGCCCGCAATATGCTTGAGGCAATGATCAAGCTCGATCCGGCTGATTCGGCAATCTATCGCGCCAACTACGAAAAACTGGAGGGGCGGCTCGATAGCTGCCGCGCAGCGGTTGACGCGCATCTTGAAGGCGCTCGGGGCGGCGCGTTCATGGTCTGGCATCCGTCGCTGAGCTATTTTGCAGCCGAAAACGGACTTGTGCAGCTTGCCATCGGATTAGACAATAAGGAGATGTCGGCCAAAGCTTTCAGAAACAACATTGATCTGGCCCGCGACGAGGGTGCGTCGGTCTTTCTTGTGCAGCCCGATTTCGATGCCGGCCGGTCTGTCGCGATCGCCGATGAGGCCGGAGTCAGAAGTGTCATGATCAATACACTCGCTTACGACATTCCATCGGAACTCGTCAGAATCGCGGAAATAATATCTTCTTCAGCGTCTCGTCAAAACTATCGGAAATGAAAATCGAACAACCAGTCATAGCGCTCACGGGTGTGAATATGGTCCGCGAGAAAAAACAGGTGCTCACCGACGTCAGTCTTACAGTCGGCCGCGGTGATTTTATCGCTGTCACCGGGCCGAACGGCGGCGGAAAGACCACTCTTCTAAGGATAATGCTGAAACTGCTGAAGCCGACAAGCGGCACGGTCAGTTATTTTGATGAGGAGGGACGGCTGACCGACCGGCTTTCGGTCGGATACCTGCCGCAGAAAAACATGATTGACGCGCGCTTCCCGATCACGGTCAGAGAGGTCGTGGAGCTTGGAATTGCCGGAGAATCCAGGCTGTCTAAGGCAGAACGGCGCGATCTTGTCGGCGAAATGATTGATCTCGTCGGGCTGGCCGATAAGGCCGGGGCGAGTCTTGGCAGCCTGTCGGGCGGTCAGCTGCAGCGTGCGCTGATGGCCCGTGCGATCATCAGCCGTCCGTCGGTTCTTGTGCTCGACGAGCCGCTGAGCTATGTCGACCGTCGCTTTGAGCGCCGGATCTATGAAATTGTTGAAAGTCTGTCGAAATCGACAACGATCATCCTCGTGTCACATGACATGACGACGATCGCCTCGATGGCCAACCGTCATCTGATCGTCGACCGGACGATCGAGGCGTGTCATTTCGGAAGCCATTTCCTTCACTACGACTGCTGCGACGGGCATTAAGACCCTCGCAGATATTTAGCGACTGCCCGGGCCGAACGGATTCCGTCGATGGCAGCCGAGACGATTCCTCCGGCATAGCCGGCGCCTTCTCCGCAGGGGTAGAGACCGTTGAGCGTGACATGGGCCATTGTCTCGTCGTTGCGCGGCACGCGGACAGGAGCTGAGGTGCGTGTCTCGTCGCCGATGAGGGTGGCTTCCCGGGTGAGGAATCCGCGGTTTTTACGTCCGAATTCCTGAAATCCTTTCTGCAGACGGCTTGCGATAGGTTTCGGAAGCAGTCTGTCTATGCGTGCGGCATGGATGCCGGGGGCATAGGATGTCTTTGGAAGATTTTTCGAAGGCTGTCCTGCAACAAAGTCGGTCATGCGCTGGGCGGGTGCGGATTGCGAGCGCCCCCCTCCGTCGGCATAGAAACGCTGTTCGATTGATTGCTGGTAGTGCATCATTTTCAGAGGATCGTCGCCCTCGATGTCTTCGGGCAACACTTCGACGACCATTCCCGAGTTGGCCCATCGTCCGCATCGTCCTGACGACGACATCCCGTTGACAACCAGCTCTCCGGGCGCTGAGGCCGCCGGCACGATCACCCCTCCGGGACACATGCAGAATGAATAGACGGCTCTTCCGTCGACTCGCGTCAGCATCGTGTATTCCGCTGCCGGAAGATACTTTCCGCGTCCGTCGGGGGAGTGGTAGCGTATGCGGTCGATGACCTCCTGGGAATGTTCGAGGCGGACGCCGACAGCGATTCCTTTCGGTTCGATGTCGATCTTCATGTCAGCGAGCATGGCGTAGACGTCGCGGGCCGAATGGCCGGTCGCAAGAATGACAGGTCCGCGGTAGGTTTTTCCCGATTCTGTTCCGACGCCGGCAGCAATTCCGTTGTCGATGATGACAGACGTGACTCTTTCGCCGAAACGGACTTCACCGCCGCAGCGTTCGATCGTCTTTCGCATCGCTTTGATGACCTCCGGCAGGCGGTCGGATCCGATGTGTGGATGGGCATCGACCATAATGGCGTCCTGCGCTCCATGCTGGTGGAAGATCTGGAGTATCTTCTCGACCGGGCCTCGCTTTTTGCTGCGGGTGAAGAGCTTTCCGTCGGAATAGGCTCCCGCTCCGCCTTCGCCGAAACAGTAGTTCGAGTCGGGGTCGACGATGTTTTCCCGTGCGATGCGGGCCAGATCAAGGCGTCGCGAGTCAACATCCTTGCCGCGTTCGAGAACGATCGGCCGCACACCTTCCTCGATCAGTCCGAGGGCTGCGAAAAGTCCTGCAGGGCCCGCGCCGACGATGATGGCCGAGGGGGCGTCGGGGTCGACCGGACGGTAGTCGATCGGGGTGTAGGTCAGAGGCGGAGCGTCTTCGTCGACGAACACCTTCAGGGTCAGCTGCACCATCACTCTGCGCTGGCGCGCGTCGATCGACCGGCGCGTTATTTTCAGATCATGAATGCGGTTTGCGTCGATTCCAAGACGCGTGCTTGCCTCGGCGGTGAGCCGGAGGCTGTTCGTGGCTGTTGCGGGATCGACCCGCAGGTTGACTTCTTCGATCATGCCTATTTAACGTTTGTCGGCCGGTTTTTATTTTCCGCAACCGTCGAAAAACGGCGGTTTTCGCGGCGGAGGGTTATCCAGGCGGTCACGATGGCTATGACGAAAGCGATGAAGTCGGAGGCCGACATGCTGGCCCACACTCCGTCAATGCCCCAGTGGCGCGGCAGAAAGAGGAGCAGCGGCAGAAGAAAGATCAGCTGTCGAGTCAGCGACAGGAATATCGAGATTTTCGGCTTGCCGATCGACTGAAAGAAGTTCTGGATGACGATCTGACATCCGACCAGCGGATAGAAAATGAAGAAAATCCTCAGCCCGCGGTCGGCTATCGCAATCAGCGCTTCGTCGACGGTGAACAGGTTGCTGACAAGCGAGGGGAAGAATTCGGCGGTGATCCATCCGGCTGTGTTGATTGCGACGCCGATCCAGATACCCGTGAAGAGTGTGCGGCGCACGCGGTTCCATTGGCCTGCGCCATAGTTGAATCCGAGGATCGGCTGCATCCCTTGGGTCACACCGAAGACAATCATGACGAAGAACATCGAGGCGCGGTTGATGATTCCGTAGGCGCCGATGGCAATGTTGCCCGCTTCCGCGCCATAGTCGAGCAGGGCTTTGTTGATGAAGACGACGACAATGCAGGCGCAGACATTCATCAGAAACGGCGACAGCCCGATGGCATAGATGCGCCTGACGATCGACCGGCTCAGCCATTTTCCGTGGCTGCTGAAGCGGATGGGCGTTCTGTGTGAGAGGAAATGCCGGAGCACCCAGATTGCGCCGATGCTCTGTCCGCAGATTGTGGCCAGTGCCGCTCCCTTGATTCCCATTCCGAGCGAGAAGATCAGAATGGGGCATAAGGCGATGTTGACAACCACGGAGATCAGCGCGGTGATCATCGCTTTGGCGGGATAGCCTGTGGCTCTCATGACGTTGTTGAGGCCGATCAGCACGAATGAGGCCGGAGTCCCATAGAGGATTATCCGCATGAATTCGCGGGCGTAGGGGAGGGTTTCGGGGGTCGCGCCGAAAAAGACGAGGATCTCGTCGAGAAACATCAGAGTCAGCCCTCCGAAAACAACGGCGTGGATGAGGCAGAGCGAGAAGACGTTGTTGACCGTATCAGTTGCGCGTTCGGAGTTGCGCTGTCCGAGAAAAATCGATGAGATTGTCGCACCTCCGGTCGCGATCAGCATACAGAACGCCGCCACAAGATTCATGAGCGGAAACGTGATCGCCAGTCCTGCAATGGCCATTGCGCCGACCCCGCGTCCGATGAAGATGCTGTCGATGATATTGTAAAGCGACGTTGCCAGACTTGCTATGATTGCCGGGACGGAATAGTCGAGAAGCAGTTTCGGGATCGATTTGCTGCCGAGCTGGATTTGCGATGTGTCTTGAGGTTGGTTCATTGATTACTGAGGGGATTCGGAAAACGGTTTTTATTTTTTAACGTTTTTAGTCGCGGTTTTTCTTTCGGTGATGCTAATTTTGTGAAATTTTATCACAGAAGAGACCCGAAAAAATGAAGACTACAGTTCCGTTTGGTGCGCTTTTTGATCTTGACGGCGTGCTGATTGACAGTGAGACGACCTATACGCATTTCTGGACCGAAATAGACCGCATCTATCCGACCGGCATCGAGAACTATGCCCTCGCTATCAAGGGCACAACGCTGCCCGAGATAATGAAGCACTATGACGACAGCCGCGTCAGAGCCGACATTCTGCGCCGCATCACTGAATTTCAGGAGTCTATGACCTATGAGCTCTATCCCGGAGTCATTGATTTTCTCTCGATGCTTCGCGATAGCTCCGTCCCGATGGCGATCGTCACGAGCAGCGACGACCGGAAGATGGCTCATCTGTTCCGTCAGCATCCCGGGTTCCAGAAACTGTTCGACGCGATAATCGATGCTTCGATGGTGACCCGTTCGAAGCCTGATCCGCAAGGCTATCTTCTTGGGGCTGAGAAGATCGGAGTCGCTCCCGAGCGCTGTTTCGTATTCGAGGATTCACTCCAGGGGCTTAAGGCGGGACGTGCCGCAGGTGCTATGGTTGTCGGGCTCGCCACAACCTATCCGGCGCAAAAAATCGCCCCCCTCGCCGACAAGGTCATTGACGGTCTGGGAGGCGTTGAGTTAGGTGATCTTATCAGTCTGAAAAACTCGCTCAGCAGGCTTTGAAACTCATGTCGAGGCCTTTGACGGAGTGGGTCAGCGCGCCGACAGAGATGAAATCGACGCCACATTCGCCATACTGGCGGAGTGTTTCGAGAGTGATGCCTCCTGATGATTCGATTTCGCAGCGTCCGTTGATCTGCTTCACGGCTTCGCGCGTGCGCTCGGGAGTGAAGTTGTCGAGCATAATGCGGTCAACTCCAGCTTCGAGAGCCTGGTCGATCTCGTCGCTGTTGCGCACTTCAAGTTCGATTTTCAGATTTTTGCCGTTGGCCTTGCAGTAGTCTTTGGCAGCCTTGACAGCCTGAGGAATGCCGCCGGCGAAGTCGACATGGTTGTCCTTGATGAGGATCATGTCGAACAGACCGATGCGATGGTTTTCTCCGCCGCCGATCTTTACGGCTTCTTTTTCAAGCAGGCGCATTCCCGGAGTCGTCTTTCGGGTGTCGAGCACTTTTGTCTTCAATCCTTTCAGTTCATTCTGATAGCGGGCCGTCATTGTGGCGATGCCGCTCATGCGCTGCATGATGTTGAGCATGATCCGTTCGGTCTGGAGGAGTGAGCGCACCGGTCCTTCGACAACGAAAGCGATGTCGCCGGGTCTGACGTGGGCCCCGTCGCCGATCATGACGGTCATTTTCAGAGACGGATCGAATTTCTCAAAAACCTTTTTTGCGATTTCGACTCCTGCAAGGATTCCTTCTTCTTTGACAATCAGTTGCTGGCGTCCTGTTTCTTCGGCCGGAATGGTCGAAAGTGTAGTGTGGTCGCCGTCGCCTACATCCTCTGCAAATGCCAGAGTGAGCAGGTCATCTATGAGTTCTTCTTTTGATTTCATTTGGGTTTTGATTAAATTTGCACAAAATTAATTATTTGTCAGCAACTCCACAAATCGATTTCCTATGAAAATTACCCTCCTGTACATCGGACGCACTCGCGATCAGTTACTCGAAAAGGCGATCCAGCGCTATGTCGACCGGCTGACGCATTATGTCGGATTTTCGATTCAGGCCCTTCCGGATCTGAAATCGACGGCCCGATTGAGCGAAGCTCAGCAGAAGGAACGCGAGGGGACCATGATTCTCGGCTCACTTCAGCCGGGCGACCACGTTGTTCTGCTCGACGAACGTGGCAACGATCTGACTTCCCGACAGTTTTCTGCCGAGATCGAACGCCGGATGAACAGCGGACTCAAGCGCGTCGTCTATATCGTCGGTGGCCCTTATGGGTTTTCAGAGGAAGTCTATCGGCGTGCGGATTCGATGATGTCGCTCTCGCGCATGACCTTTTCCCATGAGATGGTGCGCCTCTTTTTTGTCGAGCAGGTCTACAGGGCCATGACGATAATGCGTGGCGAACCCTATCACCACGATTGATTCCCCCTCCTGTTCATTTCTGAAGCCTCCTGTTTTTCTTGTTTGCCGAAGGGGGGCTTACTCATGAAGTGTCGCGAGACACATTATATTATATATACGTGACAGATTAGTAGATCAGACTCTCCCTGATCGTCTGCTCAACGAGCTTCTGAGGGCAATTAAGAAAGATTAAAACAAAGGATCTCTTAATAAGAGATATGGATTTGAATTAGTGTGGTGTGAGTCAGTGTTTTAAATGGGAAGGGGCGGCTGAATTGCCTAACGTCAGTGTCGGAGTGTACCGACGATGGAATTTTTATTTATGAATTATTAAGAGGCCGAACGGTAAACTATAATAAAAAATGTTAAATAGGCGTCGATAATTATTGTAGTTCTAATGTTTTAAGTAAATTTGCCCTTATCTGATTATCTCTTATTAAGAGATATGGACTGCCTGAGTATTTCGACAGAATCTTAAATCTGAAATAGTAATTATTATCATATCAATCATTATCAGCAAATTACAAACCTTATGCTAAAACCAACCCGTACAGTCGGCAAAGTCCTCTTCATGGCTGCGCTGACAGGTTTCGCGTTTGTCCCTGCTATGGCAGTTGCGGCTCCGGCTCCGATTGCAGTAGCGCAGGCAACATCAGCGTCGACAGCGACTGGTGTAGTTCTTGATGAAAACGACGAACCAATGATAGGTGCAACGGTACAGGTGGCAAACAATCCTGCTCAGGGTGGTGCTACCAACATTGACGGAGAATTCAGCATTACCAACGTCAAGCCCGGAACAAAGCTAAAAATCATTGCAGTCGGCTACAAACCGCTGGAAGTAGTGTGGAACGGTCAGAAACTTGATGTCAAGCTGGCTCCCGATTCGCAGGTACTTGATGAAGTCGTTGTGACAGCAATGGGTATCAGACGAAAAGAATCCTCACTGACCTATGCGACTCAGGAACTCAAGAACGACGAGCTGATGAAGGTGCAGGGTAGCAACTTCGTTAACTCGCTGACCGGTAAAGTTTCCGGTGTTTCGATTTCTCAGTCGGCCGGTGGTGCCGGCGGTACGTCGAAGATCCTTCTCCGAGGCAACAAGTCAGTTATGGGTAACAACTCTCCGCTGATCGTTGTTGACGGTATTCCTATGACCAACCAGGTCGGCGACGCCTCTTCGAGCTACTCGGCAAGCTGGGACCCCACTTATTCTTCTTCGGGTGAGGGTGGTGACGCGCTTGCGCTTATCAACCCTGACGACATCGAGAGCATCAATGTGCTGAAAGGCGCGAACGCTGCCGCTCTCTATGGCTCGGCAGCTGCCAACGGTGTGCTCATGATCACAACCAAAAAAGGTAAAGAGGGTAGAATCTCGGTCACTGTCAATTCGGGTGTCACTTTCGAACGCGCCCTCATGACTCCCAAACTTCAGAAGACCTATGGCTCTGCAATCGACCTCTCGGCAGGAACGATCGCAGTCGACGCATGGGGCAAGAAGCTTTCTGACATGACAGCCGAAGACCTCGCTTTCGCGGGAGCTAAACTGACCAATGTCTATAACGATAATGTCAGCGACTTCTTCCGCACCGGAACAACATGGAACAACTCTGTTTCGATCTCCGGCGGTAACGATCTGATGAGAACCTACTTTTCTTATTCAAACTCGAATGCCAACGGTATTATCCGCAGCAACAACTATAACCGTAACACATTCTCGTTCCGTCAGAACTACAACCTGTTCAACAACAAACTCCATATCGACGTTGCGTTGAACTACGTATATGCCAAGACCCGCAACCGCGCCGGTGGTGGTACAGTGCTCAATCCACTCTACGACCTCTATCTGACTGCTCCCAACATCGATATGAATTATTATCGCAATAATTTCATTCAATCCAAAGGGACATGGACGTCTAACCCCCATACCTACTTTATCGGCGGACAGCGTGCAACCGGAACCACAACTCTGACCGGTCCGCAGCAGATCTGGGCCTATCCGACAGCCAAGCACAACAACCCCTACTGGCTGACCGGCGTAAACAACGGCAACACCGTTGAGGAGCGCGCCTATGGTTATGCGACGGTTTCTTATGACATCTGGGACGGACTATCCGCTCAGGCTCGTCTTAACCTTGACCGTGCGAAGCTCTCCGGCGAAAGCCACCGCTATGCGACAACCCAGTCTGTCTCTGCGATGGAAGACTACGGTAAGTTCTCGCAGGACCGCTCGACGAGCAACGACGTTTATGTTGACGTATTGCTCAGCTATAATAAGGAGATCAAAGACTTCAACGTTTCGGCAACCGCAGGATGGTCGGGCCACTCTGTCAAGAGCTCATGGCAGAAGATCTGGGCAGACGCTACCTATTATACCCATTCGATGGACAACCTTCCGACAATGGTGAACCTCTTTGAGCCGTCTGTACAGTGGGCAGGATCCCCCGTTACCCACGGACAGGATTCAAACTGGGATAAAGGTCTCTTCTTCACCGGTCAGTTCGGATGGCGTGACCTCGTCTACATCGAAGGTAGCTACCGTCAGGACTGGTATCGCGCTTTCCGTCAGTTCGTTGACCGCGGTACTCCCGACAACTACGGTTACTGGTCGCTCGGCGGTAACACCCTCGTGCACCGTTATCTTACCATGCCCTCCTTCATCAACTATCTGAAGGTTCGCGCATCATATTCAGAAGTAGGTAACTCGATCCCCAACGTATTCTATTCGCTCGGCACTCTTAACCTCGCGACCGGTGCAATGTCCGGTTCCGGCTACGGTTACTTCGCCAACCCGCGTCCTGAGAAATCGAAGTCGATCGAAGCAGGTTTCGACATCGCCTTCTTCAACAACAACCTCATGTGGGATCTCACCTATTACCACACTGACCTCACCAACTCTTATTTCGTAGCTCCCTCCGCATCCGGTAAGTCGACTCCGGTCAACACCGGTCTTATCCGCAACCAGGGTATCGAAACAACGTTGAGCTATAACATTCTGGCCGGTCACGACTGGATCTGGAAAACAGGTGTGAACCTCTCTTACAACGACAACAAGATCGTCAAGACCTTCAAGAACTCGCAGGGTCAGGCCGCACGCATGGAGCAGAGCATCGCCAACGGCAAGATTCTCGTGCGTTATGAAGAGGGCGGTTCCTACGGTGATATGTACACACGTGACTTCCGTCGCAACGAAGACGGTTCGATCTGGCTGTCTAAAAACACCGGTACTCCTCAGCTTTCGCCCCGCAACTATGTCTGCCTCGGCAACATGAACTCGAAATGGCAGCTCGGATGGTCCAATACCGTGACCTGGAAGGATCTTTCGCTCTACTTCCTCATCTCCGGACGTATCGGCGGCAAGACAATCTCTCTGACCGAAGCCTATCTTGACAATGCCGGTATGTCGGAACGTTCCGGACAGGCCCGTCTGAATGCCGAGAAGAACAATATATATTGGGTAAGCCCCGATGGCGTTCAGAAGCCCGGTATGTATGTAGGCGAGACAATCGTGCCTATCGACGAGTACTACAAGACTGTTGGCGGTCAGATCTTTGCGTCTGAGTATGTTTATGACGCAACCAACTTCCGCCTTGGCGAGCTTTCGCTTGGCTACACATTCCGCAACCTTCTCAAAGGCGGAATCCGCAGCCTCAACCTTTCGTTCGTCGGCCGCAACCTCTTCTTCATCTACAAGAAGAGCCCGGTTGATCCCGAGATTTCGCTCTCGACAAAGAACGGTATGGGCGCTGTCGATGTGTTCAACCTTCCCTCAACCCGTTCCTACGGTATCAATCTGAAACTTGAATTCTAACTACTGTAAAGATCAAAACTATAATGAAACTTGATAAACTCAAATATGCGGCATTCATGCTTCCTCTTCTCGGAATGACGGCATGTATGGATTTCGACGCTCCGTCCGACGAGTTCACCGCCGGTCAGGAAAACCTTGATGAGCAGGTCTATCAGGGCCATCCCGACAGCATTCCATACATGATTATTGCCGATAAGGATTCGGTCAATGAGGCCAAAACGGTTCTCCGCCAGAACTTCTCCCAGATGCTCAATGCAGAGTATTATATGAAGGGCGGAAAAGGTGGTAGCCTTCCCCAGGAACACCAGTATCAGTATGTCTTCAACCTCCACATCGATAACTATGCCGGCTATTGCGTGGCCGATCAGAATTTCGACGGACGTATGGTGACAACCTATTCCTACTACCAGGATTTCTGCGACGGCCCTTACGGTGCATACAAAGAAATCCGCAACCTTCTCTGCAATACGCTCAACCATCCGATGGTCGACCGCCTTCCCGAAATCAAGGCTATCGCGCTGGCCCTTTTCAGCTACACTTCACAGGAAATGGTCGACGTCTATGGCGCGGTTCCCTACACCGATTTCAAAAACAACCGTCAGGACGCTCCCTTCACCTTTGAACCGGGTAGCGAGATCTACAAGAAGATCGTCAACAATCTTGACACGATCAATGCCTGTCTGAAAAATTTCGAGACAAAGCCCGACTGGTATAAAAGCGTTATCAGTGGAATTCTCGCTTATCCGGCCGACGGAATCACCCATGACAAAGAGGTCTCTTCATGGCGTCGCTTCGCAAACTCTCTCAAGCTCCGCATGGCCATGCACTATGTCAAATATGACAGCGATCAGGCTAAAAAATGGGCTGAAGAGGCTGTCCGCGAGGGTGTAGTGACGACTACTGACGAAGAAATCGTGCTTGATGTCAACAGTGGTCTCGTTTCCAATCCTCTGACATTCATTACCAACAGCTGGTGTGACTCACGTCTGAACGCTTCGTTCGAGAGTCTGCTCGCATCGCTTGACCACCCCTATATGAAGTATGTCTTTGCGAAAAACAGTGCGGACATCACAGATCGGAAGAGCACACGTCTGAACTCCAGTCACTGTGAAATC
>CAJUHM010000021.1:25769-38612 GCA_910586475.1 uncultured Muribaculaceae bacterium
CTCAGCTACCGGTGAAGTACTTCCTGCCAATTCAAGAGTGGTCGGTCTGCGAGCCGGTCTGATCATGACCCCCGGCCAGACAGTGATCGTCAACCCCCGTGTGGCCTATTCCGGTTTCCAGCTTGATGACTATGATGCAGATCCGATTATCTATTCGGCAATGAACGATGCTCCCTGCTACTATTTCAAGGTGTCGGAACTTCACTTCCTCCGTGCCGAGGGTGCGATCCGCGGATGGGACATGGGTGGATCCGCAGCTGACTTCTACCGCAAGGGTCTCGAAACCGCTCAGCTCGAATGCCGCATGCAGGACTACAAACACTACTATCTCCAGTATCTTGATGATTACATGAACGTAACCGAGCCCATCGACTACGTTTATGTTGACCCGATGGACAGCCGCAACAACCATCCGAGCGTGACGAAGATCGGTGTGAAATGGAACGATTCCGATCCTCTTGAAATCAAGCTCGAAAAGATCATCACTCAGAAATATATTGCTCTCTATCCCTATGGTAACGAAGCGTGGACTGAAGCGCGCCGCACCGGCTATCCGAAGATGTTCCCCGTGCTCAACGCTGAAGACTACTCTGACGGCACCTACTCTTATCCCGAAGAGATCATCCGTCGCATTCCGTTGCCCGGCAGCGGTTCTTCCGAAGGTGACGCTGACATTGTGAAATCCGGTATTCCGGCTCTTCAGGCCGACGGTGGTTTCGGCGACTATCAGTACAGCCGTATCTTCTGGGATGTCGATCGTTCTAATTTCTAATTGCAAGTAAACACGGACAGGAGCTGCGGCTCTCCGCCGGCTTCTGTCCGTTTCATCCAATCAAAAATATTACCATTACTAATCTTTTTAATCCAAACCTTAACATGAAAAAATCTACTCTTTTCGCAGCTGCGTTTTTTGCGGCAACTGCAATTGTAGGCGTTCCTCAGGCTAAGGCTCAGGCTATTCCGTCGGCATCGACCACTCTCTATGATTTCTCAGGGTGGGACGGCCGCAATATGCTTAAGCTTTTCGCCGCCGCGGCCGACAAAGGTCAGAAGTATCCGTCAAAAGCTGATTTCGAGGCTGCCGGTATCAACATCGACCTTGAGTTCGCCCGTTCACACACGCGCTATCAGCCGATCATCGAACAGAATGCTGAAAACAACTTGATTTCGAGTGTGTATCCTACGCGTCGAATCTGGATGAACCTTCCGACAGGTGCCGGCAAGGCCATCGGCGGTTACCCGACCGGTGAGTTCAGCAGCGATGTTTACACAATGTGGAACTTCACCCACATTTTCGGTTCGTGGAACCACGGTTTCATGCAGGCTCCCGGTGCGTGGGTTGACGCTGCTCACAAGAATGGAACTTACATCTATTCCGGTATCGAGTTCTTCGACTATGCTTCCGGAAACCAGACTGCTTACAGTAATTTCATCGCTGAAAAGAAAGAAGATGGAAGCTACAAGTATCTCGACGCAGTTCTGAACTGTCTTCTCTTCCTTGGTCAGGACGGTATCAACTACAACTTCGAGCAGGGACTTCCCAACGACAAACTCGTCGCTTTCCACTCGGCTCTCTATCGCCGCGCAAAGGAAATCGGTTTCGACAACTTCCATATCGGTGCCTACACCAACAATTCGTCGATGACCGCTGCTAATGCCTACAAGATGCTTGGCGACAACAGAAAGAGAGTAGGCGAACTCGATGGCGAGAATCCAAGCGACGATCAGGTTCTCGGTCAGGTTCACGATGCGTTCCTCAACTATTCAGGCGGTAACTTCTATACCAACTGTTCGATGTCTCTGAATGCTGCGAAGACTGCAATGGGTACGGCTGAAAATGTTTATCAGGGCGTGTGGATCGTAACAATGGACCGTGCGTGGACAGCTATGAACACCGCAGCCAATAAGGAGATGAACATGTGTCTCTGGGGCGAGCATTCGGAATCTCGTTTCTGGCAGTTCAATGTCGGTTCGTCTGTTATGAAAGCTCAGGAGAACTATCAGATTCTTCAGGACCGCACAACCGGCGGTGGTAACCGTAACGTGCTCAACCGTCCGACTATCGCTTCAACCGGCCACCACTTCCAGGTAATGCCTACTGAGCAGCACCTCCAGATGGCAACCTTCGCAGGTTTCTCATCGATGGCTCCCGAACGTTCTGCTGTCAAAGGTAATCTTCCTTTCAGATCATTCTTCTCGCTCGGTAACGGTGAGATCTATTTCTACAAAGGAAAGAAGACCCACGGCTCGTGGTACAATATGTCTCAGCAGGACTACGTGCCTACCTACCGCTGGCTTCTCTCTAAGCCGGGTGAAATGAAGACTGTCACAACTGACACCGGTCTTGATGTGCGCTACAGCCACGAAGAGGCTTACATCGGTGGCTCTTCAATCCGTATTTCGGGTAAGGCAGAAGGCACTGACTTAGTTATCTACAAGTCTGAACTTGCAGTCAACGGCCCAGTTACCGCTAAGGTTGCTGTCAAGAACATGGCAACAGGCAAGAATGCCTCCAACCTCTCGCTCATCATCCAGAAGGGCGACGGTTCATGGATCAGCGTGCCTTACGGCGATACTTCCGATCGTGCATGGGAAGAAAAATCGCTCACTGTCAATGGCCTTTCTGCCGGCGACGTGATCAAGCACATCGGTGTGAGAATCGCCGGCTCGTCGGCCGACTATAAACTCTATCTTGGCGAGATCGCTCTCTTCGACGGTTCTGAAGCCAAGACTCCGGCTGCCATCGACGGCGACGCACTTGTTGCCGAAGTTAAGGAAGAAACCGCAAAATCGCTCTCTGTCAAGCTCGCATGGAGCGTGAAGGATGCCGGTTATGATGTTGAATACCGCGACCGCGGCTTTGTGTTCAATGACGAGGTCAACATCGACCACTTCGAGGTGTTCATCAAGAACGGTCAGGATGGTAAGGCTGTGGAAGTAAGCCGTCCCGCCGGCTGGCACGCTTTCATCGGAACTATCGATCTGGAAAAATACACCGATCCTTACATCGGCGTGCGTTCGGTTTCAACTGACCTCACCACCGCTTCTGATGTAGAATGGATCAAGATCGAGCGTTATTCAGATCCTTCCGCTCTTCCCCCCGTTTATGCTGACCTTTACATGCCTGCTTATATGGATCCCACTTCCAATGGTATTGAGAATGCCTATAAGTACCGCTGGATCGAAGAGGTCAAGACAACTGGTGCTACCGGCAACATCAATTATTTCCGTAATGAACCCGCCGGAGCCTGGGATGCTGTGAATAAGTGCCCCGCAGAAGGCAACACCAACTATGTTATGGCCGAGGATGTCCTGACTGTTAAGCAGGGCGAGACTGTTCAGGTAACAGTTCGCGGACACAATGGCGAAGATAATATCATGTATTGTATGTTCAAAGGTTTCATCGACTGGGACATCGACTATGAGTTCAATGGTGAAAACGATGAGCTCGTATGGAACTTCGGTTCAGTAAACTACGGAGCCGGAATTCAGACAGGTGTGGATGCATGGGACCGCAGCAAGTTCGTGACTGAAGGACGTACGTTCACCCTCAATGTACCTGCCGATGCAAAACCGGGCCGCACACGCTTCCGTATCGTTGCCTGCGACGCATGGTTTGCCGGTGGTCTTAACGCAACAGGCGCCTTCAACAAGGGTTATGCTCTCGACATCCCCGTTGACGTTGTCAGCGCAGGTAACCCCCCGCGTGAAGTGGCTCCCGGTTACAACGACTACCGCGATGCAGGTGAGGCCGATGATCCTATCCTTTCTTCTATCGACAATGTCAGCGCAGAAAACGGCGTTGCAGCTGTCAGCGTAGTTGACGGTACCGCCTACTTCACCAACGCAGAAAAGGCATGGTTCTATGATGTTAACGGACGTACGGTTAAGTTCGTCGGTGACGCAACTGTACCTGCAAGCGTTTCTGACCTTGCAGCAGGTGTCTACGTTGTGAAGATGAAGAATGGTCCTGTTCTTCGCTCTGCAAAAGTTGTTGTCAAGTAAAATAAGTTTTAGTATTAAGGAGCCGGATTTTCGAATCCGGTGATAAGTAAGACGGTTCGGCCCGGGGCATTAAGCCTCGGGCTGAACTTATTTTGCGGGAGAAGTGGAATAAATCAGGAATTTTCTTCGTAATTTTGCAGACTATGAAGGTCACAGAATTTGAAAAGGAGTTCAGACGGCTTTATCTTGCGCTCGGAATGTACGCGTTGCGTATCGTCGGGGATGCGGGCGACGCTGAGGATGTGGTGCAGAATTCTTTTATCAAAGCGTGGCAGGCCGTTGACGGGGGAAGTGCAGTGGGGAATTTCACCGGGTTCATGTACAGGATAGTGCGCAACGAGGCTCTTGATTTTATGCGTAGGAACCGTCCGACAGTAGGCCTTGATGAGGTGCCGGAGGCTGATGAGCCGGCAATCGATACGTCGGAGCGCGACGCACGTATATGGCGCGCGGTCGATGCGTTGCCGGAGCGATGCCGCGAGGTGTTTCTGATGAGTAAGCGCGACGGACTTTCAAACAGTGAGATCGCTGAAGAGCTCGGGCTTTCGGAGAAGACGGTCAGGAATCAGATGACCAAGGCCTATTCCCGTCTGCGTGAGGTTCTCTCGGATGGCCACAAACCGTTTTTCCTGCCGTTTCTTTAGAAACTTCGGGGGCGTTGTGGGGATTTTTTTCAATCAGGCATGGGACATTTCCGGGAAGTCTGCGTCAATAGTATGCAGGGCCGGTCGGAAGCCGGTTGCCGCCAATGTCGAAATATACTAATCATATCACATATGAAACGCTACCTGATTTCTTTTTTTGTTATTACGTTTCTTGCAACGTCTGTCGGCGCGAAGGAGCTGAAGAGTGGCTACCGCGGATTTTTCGAATGGGACAATCGTCTGACACAATACGACGAGTGGCTTCCCGGAAACAAGGTCACTTATTACTATACCGGTCTGTCCACCTCTCACGGCTATCAGATCAATCCGCATGTTTTTGTGGGAGCCGGTCTGGCAATCGACTATTGTCCGCGCGATGAGAGCATTGAGATTCCTTTGTTTCTGCAGGCACGCACAGACTTGCGTTTCGGCCGGTTCACTCCGTTTGCCGATCTGCGCGGCGGATATACGCTTACCGACGGCGAGTGCTGGAATCTTTCGCCGACGATAGGCTATCGTTTCGACTGGGGAAGGAAGGTCGGGCTGAACATCGGAGTAGGAGCCACAATCGATTTTCACAAAGTGGAGGTGTTCAATGTCGTTCTTGACGAATCGACAGGCTACTGGATGCTTGCATATGCCGGTCAGGATATGCGCACTAAATTGTTGTTTACGTTTCGGGTCGGGATTGATTTTTAAGAGCTTATGAAGGAAGATAATGTTGATTTCATTGCCCGTCATTATGAGGAGGGGCGTTTTTCGGAGAAAGAGGGCTGGAAACGTCTCGGAATTGTTTCGCCGATTCGCCGGATATTTGTCCGCGTTGCCGCTTCGGTAGCCGGAGTCGCTGTGCTTTCGGCAACGGCTGCTATCGTATGGCGCAATTATGCGGCTGAGGCACCTCAGTCGGAAACGGTGCCGGCTGATACTGTGCAGCAGACAGTGGTTGCTCCGGAGTGTCAGGTGAGGGTTATCGATTTTGAGAATGCTCCGTTGCCGGAGGTTGTCGAAAAGATCAGTGAGGTCTATGGTGTGAGCATATCCGAAGTGCCGGCCGATGCGCGCGACTACCATCTGTCGCTCCATTACGAGGGGAATGCCCGAGATCTTGTTGAGACGATCAATGAACTGCTTGCTATCGAACTGAAGATTTTGGAATGAAGAAGTTGTTGATTGTCATTATAATGATGGTCGGCTGCAGCATTGCAACGGTGGCACGCAATGTCACTGTTGCCGCTGTGAACCGCCCGGCGGCGAGTGTTTTCCGCACTCTGATCGTTCAGACGGGTATGAATTTCGTCTATTCGTCGGATATTCTTGAGGGAGTCTATGTTACGGTCAATGCGCGCAATCAGCCGCTTGAGAAGGTGCTCGACGAAATGTTCCGGGACACCGGTATCGAATATCGTGTCAAGGGTTCGGATGTCATTCTCCGGCGCCGCAGGAGGAAACCGGTGAAAAAGACTCCGAAGGCAGTCTCTTCGGGTGTCGTCCCTCGCCGTCGTCCTGCACAGAGTCCGATGCCTGAGCTTGAGGAGGTCGTTGTCGTTTCGCGCCTGGAGAGTCCTGCGACGGAGAGTGTCGAGGTCGGGGCCAAGAAGCTGACGGCCGATGAGATCAATTCGACACCGACGTTGTTCGGGGAGGCGGATGTTCTCAAGGCAGTCAGCATGCAGCCGGGAGTCGCGAGTGCCGGCGAGGGTATGGCAGCAATGCATGTCCACGGGGGCAACAGTGACGAGAATCTCTGTATGCTTGATAATGTTCCGCTCTATCAGGTCAATCATTTTGCAGGATTTTTCTCGTCGTTCAATCCGGATGTGATCCGCTATATTGACTTTTTCAAGTCGTCGGTCCCGGCGAAGTATGACGGACGTCTGTCGTCGTTTCTCGATGTGCGGCTTCCTGACAATATTCCCGATTCGGTCCGGGGTACAGCAAAACTGGGTCTGACGTCGGGAGGGCTGGCAATTACAGGTCCGATCGGCAGTCGTACGGGTTATGTGGTCGGGCTGAGGCGATCGTGGGCCGATCTGCTGATGCTACCACTTGTTGCGATAGCCAATTCATCGCAGGATGAGAAGATCCGTGCGCACTATTCGTTCATGGACCTCAATGCGAAGGTGATCCACCGCCTGCCTACGGGGACAAAGCTGTTTTTCAGTGTCTATTTCGGCAATGACCTTCTGAAATCGGGTTCTAAGGGAGTCTATTCAGGAACGTGGCACAGCGAGGATGAGAAGATCGGTTTCCATTGGGGCAACTTTGTGGCGCAGGCCGGTCTTTCCCACCGGTTTTCGCCCAATCTGACCGCTGAGTTCACGGCGGCTCACACGAGATTTTTTTCCAGAATGTCGTACAGCGACAGAAATGTCTATATCAACAACGATGATACGCTGCAGACGCATGAGCAGTCGCTGACCCGGAACAGCATCAACGACTGGATTTTCCGCGGGGATGCCCACTGGCGCCCTGCCGATTGGTCGAATGTCAGGTTCGGGACGTCATACACGCGCCACTCTTTTCTCCCTCAGAGTGTGCGCCGGGAAAGTACAATCGGCTCAGACCGCTATCTTGACCGCGATTCGACTTCGCGCTACGGGGCGGACGAGTTCAGTGTGTATGGCGAGAACGATATGTCTGTTTCCGATAAGATTCGTCTCAACGGCGGGGTGCATCTGACGCTTTTCAACATCGGAGGGAAGATCCGCACGGGAGTGTCGCCGCGTCTTTCGTTCAGTTATCATCCTGAAGAAAACTGGGCATTCAAGTGTGCCTATTCGCACACAACCCAGTTTGTCCACCTGCTGTCGCAGAGCTATCTTTCGCTCCCTACGGACCAGTGGATTCCGGTCATGGGCGATTTCCGTCCGCAGACGGCGGACAAGGTCGCTGTCGGGGTCTACCGTCAGTTTCCCCAACTCGGGCTCAGTGTTTCGGTCGAGGCCTACTGGAAGTGGATGCATAATCTGATCGACTATTGTGACGAATATTACCTTTTACCCACTTCGGAAAACTGGAATGCTCGGCTGACTTCGGGACGGGGTTCGGCCAAGGGGATCGATGTCAAGGCTGAGCGGACGTTCGGGAGGGTGACGGGCCATGTCTCTTATTCGCTTGCATGGGCCGACCGGACGTTTGCGGAGAAGAACGGCGGGGTTACTTATCCGGCCCGTTTCGACAACCGACATACTATCAATATTCTTGTCAACTGGAAGATTTCGGATAAGGTCGGACTTAATGCGGCGTGGACGGGACATTCCGGCAGCCGCTTCACCCTGATGCCTCAGGTCTGGGATGCGCCTGATTTCGGCGATAACAATTATTATGGCGGGGATGTCGCTCTGCGTGCTCCGCTCAATAACTACCGTCTGCCGTTCTATCATCGTCTCGATCTGTCGCTGACGGTCAGAAACAGTCGCGGTTACTGGACGTTCGGTCTTTATAATGCCTATAATCATCTCAACACAGTTTCGATCCGGCGCGGGAATAAGAAGGCGTATCCGTATGATCCGGTGTTTCAGAAGGTAGCAGTCCTTCCAATGATTCCATCGGTTTCCTATACATGGCAATTCTAATTACGATGACTATGAATTCAAAGTATAACTCAGGTCTTTTAAGGCGGCTGACGGGTTTACCGGCTGTCGCAGCCGTGCTCGTGCCTGTCATGACATCCTGTTATACGGATTTTGTTCCGGATATTGACGTGAGTCCGGTTCTGTGTGTCAATTCGATGATCACGGCCGGCGAGCCGATAACTGTCAGTGTGAGCCGCAGCCGGCTCTATACCGATACATTTTCGGATGCGGGCAGTAAGGTCGATGATGCCGTTGTCACGATCTATGCCAACGGATCGGCAGTCGAAGCTTCCTATCTTCCCGCGGAGGGTGACCGTATCAGGATTCTTGTCGAGAGCCGCACCTATGGGACGGCTGTGGCAGAAGTGACGGTCCCGGTCTGTCTGCCTGCTGAGAAGCTGCAGTGGTGCGCGGCTCCCAACTCGGTCTGGACGCAAACGCTTCCGGGCTGGGAAATGGTTGCCCAGATCACGTTTGATGTCAATGCGGAGCTTACGGTAGCCGATCCGGCTGGCACGGAGAATTTCTATAAGGTGGATTTCTACGGGACTCTTGACGGGGAGGTCGTCTCGGGCGGAGGATGGTTCGACCAGCCTGAGGGCCCGGTCTATTTCTATCCGGGGAGTCTTGACTGCGATTATGAGCCGATCTTTTCGGAGCATATCGATCTGCTGGAGTCGGTTTCGGGTACGACGGCCTATGGTTTTTCGTTTTTTACGGACCGGACGTTTCAGGGTGGATCCTATCCGCTACATCTGCGATTCACCGACATGACCTATAATGTCTCGAGCATGGACTACGATGAGTCTCTTCTTGACTGCGAGATTGTCATTGAGCTAAGTTCGATTTCGCAGAGCTACTACAAATGGGGTCTCTACGACTGGCAGATTGACAACGGACTGCTCGGTGACATGAGCGAAATCGGCTTCGGAGATCCGCTGCCGGGCTACAGCAATGTCTCGACCGGCGCAGGGATTGTGGCGGCGAGGAGCAGCCGCTCGTACCGCATCAGTCTCCGTGATTTTCTGCGGGAAGTCGTCAGTGGGCAGGATCAGTGATCCGACAGCTTTTGTCTTTATATAATAGAGTGCGGAGTGCCAGAAAAATGGATTCTGGCACTCCGCTGTTTTTTCCCCCTGTAGCGGGGGGATGGACGGTGGGGTCCTGTTTTAATCTTCGGCAGCTGCCATTTCGGCTTCACCGACAGAGGCGGGTTCGGAGATGTTGGGCATTTCGAGTCCGAGTCCTTTCTTGCGGTCCACGACTTTCAGAACGAGTCCGAGGACGAGAGCGGCGACTCCGAGTCCGGCGAGCATTACGAGGGGTGCTGTGTAGTTGTAGCTGACAGCGGCTTCTTCGGCCGAAAGCGTACCGTCGGCGAGACCCTGAGCCACTTCGGGGTTGGTGTTGTCGAGCACTTTACCGATCAGGAGGGGGAAGAGCCAGAGTCCGATGTTCTGAATCCAGAAGATCAGAGCGTAGGCAGAACCGATGATTTTAGAGTCGACGAGTTTTGGAACGCTTGGCCAAAGCGAAGCCGGAACGAGCGAGAACGAAGCTCCGAGCACGAGAATCGTGATGTAGGCGATAGTCACCGAAACAGCGGGAGAGTCTTTGAACTGCGGAAGGACGAATGCGAAAGTCAGATGGCATAGGATGAGGAGCAGCGAACCGAACACGAGCATTGATGCAGCCTTTCCTTTGTAGTCGACATAGTGGCCGAGAATTGGAGTTATACCAACGGCAAGGAGGGGGAAGACGGCAAACATCGCGGCAGCGGACTGACACATATATCCCATGTAGCAGTAGACTACGAGTGCGACGATGGCGAGAGCCATTAGTCCAATTTTAGCGGTCTTGTTTTTCTGGAAGTTGCTTGCAAAAGCAGCCGCAGCGACAATGAGCATGATCACGTACTGGATAACCGTTGCGGAGTCGCTTGCCCAGAATCCATTGTCGGGAGAGGTGAAATGGATGTTGCACTGGAGCATGTTGACGGCATATTTCTGGAATGGGAAGATTGCCGAGTAGTAGAGGACGCAAAGAAGGGCGACGAGCCAGAAACCGCTGCTCGAAAGGATTTTTCCGAGGTCGCTGATCTTGAACGGGTCGTCTTTTTCTTCTTCAGCACCTGTCTGACGGTCGAGAGTGCGGTCCATGAAGAAGTAGACGACGAACATGATCAGAGCGATCATCAGGAGCACGACACCGAAGGCAACGGAGCGGGAAACGCTGATGTCTCCGCCGAGGTTTGCGAACAGGGGGGAGAAGATCATACATGTCGCCACCCCGAGACGGGCGAGGGCCATTTCAGATCCCATAGCGAGGGCCATCTCGCGGCCCTTGAACCATTTGACGATGCCTCGGCTGACTGTGATACCGGCCATTTCCACGCCGCAACCGAATATCATGAATCCGATGGCCGAGAATTTAGCCGAAGCGGGCATACCTTTATAGAAAGGGGAGACTCCGAGCTCATCGAAGACGGGGATATAGTTCAGGTGGTCGTTGAACCACTGGTAGAGCGAGTTTGCGGGGTTGCAGAAGGTGTCGGTCAGCGCATACCAGTTGATAGTCGCTCCGACGAGCATCACCGCACCGGAGAGGAGAGCCGTGAACCGCACTCCCATTTTGTCGAGAATAATACCTGCAAAGATGAGGAAGAAGATGAACACGTTGAGGAAAGTCTCGGAACCTTGCATTGTGCCGAAGGCCAGAGAGTCCCATCCTCTTGTTTCCTGAAGAAGATTCTTGATAGGCGACAGGATGTCCATGAAGATGTAGGAGCAGAACATCGCCAGCGCAAGAAGGGCGAGCGCGGTCCAGCGTGCCCATGCCTTGTCGTTCAAAGCAACAGCTTTAGTCGTTGTCATGTGGTTGATTGGATGTATGTAGGTTTGTTACTTGGAAAATAATTTTCAAATTGTTGAATTTGATACAAAATTACGAAAAAAATAGTGTCGCTGCTCAATAATTGCTACATTTGTAGGCAAAAAAGTATAAAGACCAAGGAATTCTATGCCACAACGTACACCATTCACGCTTGACCGAGTAGTCAGGCTTGTCATCACTCTTGCAATCATATTCGGAATGATATGGCTGATCAACATACTGAAGGATGTGTTGCTTCCGTTTCTGGTGGCGTGTATCATTGCCTATATGTTTGAGCCGTTTGTGCAGCACAACCGCCATCTGCTTAAGCTAAAGGGCCGGGCGAGCGCGGTCTTCATCACGCTTTTCGAGGCTCTGTTTTTCTTAAGCATCATACTTTATTTTCTTGTTCCGATGATCGGATCGGAGCTTAAGGAGATGTCGGCGATTATGAAGACTTATGCGTCGTCGAAGATGTCGGTCAAGTTCCTGCCGGATGAGGTTCAGCATCTTCTGCGAGAGAGTTTCGATTTCCACCGCCTTGGAGAGATGTTCGCCCAACAGGACTGGATGCCAATAATCACGGATACGCTCCGCGCGACGTGGGAGTTGCTGACGAGCGGGTGGAGCGTCATACTGGGGATTGTCAGCTGGCTGATCGTGATTCTCTATGTCGTCTTCATCATGATCGACTACGAAAAGCTCGAGCGAGGGTTCAAGTCGCTTGTCCCGAGGAAGATGCAGCCACTTGTCGGAAGTATATCCCGAGACATCGTCAACAATATGAACCGCTATTTCCGAGGGCAGGCACTGATCGCACTGCTTGTCGGCATCCTGTTTGCGGTCGGATTCGCAATGGTTGGTCTTCCGATGTCAATTCTGCTGGGTCTGTTTATCGGGCTGCTCAACCTGGTGCCTTATCTCCAGATAATCTCGATAGTGCCGACTGCTGTGTTGTGTCTGGTCTATGCGGTCGGTGGCGGCGGCGATTTCTGGACACTCTTCGGCGAATGTATTCTGGTCTACTTCGTGGTTCAGGCTATCCAGGATCTTTTCCTGACGCCGAAAATCATGGGGCGTGCGATGGGGCTCAATCCGGCTATCATTCTGCTTTCGCTGTCGATCTGGGGAACGCTGCTCGGTTTTATCGGTCTTATTATCGCGCTGCCTCTGACGACGCTTCTGATTTCCTACTATCGCCATTATATTGTCGAGGGAATGGACAACCGCGACGTCGGGCTGCAGGGAGCGACCCGTGGCGATCTCGAAGCTTTTGATTCGATGGTCGATGGGCGGTGAGCGGTCTGAATTTTAAGAATGTCAATGAACTCTTTGCCGTATTTTGGTCCGGTCGGTTTCGGCCGGACCTTTTTGCACATACGGCGGCGCTCAGGAGGGAATGGCGCGTCGTGGAGGAGAGAAGAGGGGAAGTAGGGGCGGATGGCCGACGGGTGGCAATATATATCGGTGGGCTGCGGGGATAGTGATTGCGGTTTCCTGTGGCGGCGCGGCGGTTTCTTCGTCAGGCGGGGCGCAGAGGTCGAGGATGGGGAGTCGGGTCTGTCGGACGAGACGGGAGAAGAAATTGACGCGGGTGCGGGGTCGGTAGGTGCCGCAGAGGATCAGGAGCGACTGGGGGCCTATGTCGATTGCGGGGAGGAGGGAGCGCCAGTGCTGCTCGAGGTAGCGGCCGCGAAGGGGGAAGGCGTCGCCGTCGAGGATGAGGGCGAGGCGGAAGTTGAGTC
>CAJUHM010000022.1 GCA_910586475.1 uncultured Muribaculaceae bacterium
TGGCCGAGTGGTTAGGCAACGGTCTGCAAAACCGTGTACAGCAGTTCGAATCTGCTAGGTACCTCAAAGAAAAGGAGCATGAAAATGCTCCTTTTTCTTTTATCAGCACGAACCCACAGAAAGATTAGAATCATGCGCCAAAACCTGAGTTCCGAAAAAACAGTTTTTCCGATTCTCTTCGCCATCAGCCTGGCCCATCTGCTCAACGATGCCGTCCAGTCAGTAATTCCGGCCATATATCCGATTCTGAAAGACCAGCTTGCCCTTTCGTTCACCCAGATCGGTCTGATCACACTCGTCTTTCAGATGACATCATCGATTCTTCAGCCCTTTGTCGGCCGCTATGCCGACCGTCATCCCAGTCCGTACGCGCTGACAGCGGGCATGTGCATATCCCTGTGCGGACTCTTTATCCTCGCCTATGCCGGCAGCTTCGCAGGAATCATTCTGGCGGTGAGCATAGTCGGAATGGGATCGTCGATCTTCCATCCTGAAGCATCGCGTGTCGCACAGATGGCAGCCGGCCCACGCAAGGGACTCGCACAGTCCATCTTTCAGGTAGGAGGCAACGGAGGCAGCGCGTTCGGCCCTCTGCTTGCGGCGCTCATCATCATTCCCTACGGTCAGGAAGCAGCCGTCTGGTTCAGTGTGGCGCTGGTCGTCGGTGCGATAATCGTGGCATATGTCGGGCGGTGGTATGCGGAAATCCTCCGCAATGCCATTGCAAAACATGTGAAGAAACAGATTGTCCGGCCGGCCCTTACGAAGCGTCAGATCAGAAACGCAATGATCGTCCTCATCGTCCTGACATTCTCAAAGCAATTCTATCTGGCGAGCATGACGAGCTATTTCACGTTCTTCCTCATCGACAAATTCGCTCTGTCGATCCGCGACTCGCAGCTCTGTCTTTTCGCATTTCTCGCGGCTTCGGCCACCGGAATCATAGCCGGCGGATGGGTAGGCGACAAGATCGGCCGCAAATATGTGATCTGGGGTTCGATCTTGGGAGCCGCTCCATTCGCGCTGCTCATGCCCTATGCCGGACTCTATACGACTGTAGCCCTCTCAGTTGCCGTCGGACTGATCATCTCTTCCGCATTTTCGGCCATTCTTGTGTTTGCGACCGAGCTGAAACCGGCCCATATCGGCACAATCGCGGGCCTCTTCTTCGGCCTGTCGTTTGGTCTCGGAGGAATAGGAGCCGCTTTTTTCGGATGGCTCGCCGAACTGACCGACATCAGATTTGTTTTTCAGGTCAGCTCGCTGCTACCGCTTCTCGGCATGGTCGCATGGCTTCTGCCGGACCTGAAAAAACAGAAAGGCTGACGCTTTTCCCCCACAGGAGAATCAGGCGGGATCGAAGGTCACTTCTCCCGTAATGACGACAAGCGTAGCATCGGTCTGATCGGCATTATAGACGAGAAGAAGCGAATATTTCCCCTCATTTCCGGAAACCGGAATCCCATAGACGGAAGTGACATCTTCATCATCATTCTGCTGAAACAGAAGCTCGGCATCACTGTTTGCCGAAACAAAGGCAGCCAACGACTCACGACAAGCCTTCAGCCCAGAAGTCTTGTTGGTCGTGAACACACTCAGAGAGGTGGCCTTGCCAAGCTGAACTCCGAATCGGCCGAGACTTCCAAGAGACGGAGCCGATGCCAGCAATGCTTTCGACACATAGACCGTCTCGATATCCTTGCGGCCAGTCAATTCGGAAAAATACTTCTGCGCGCTGACTACAGGCATGCCTGAAATCATGATCGCCAAACTGAGGATTGCTCTCTTAACAAATCGATTCATATTCATAATTTTTTAAGGACGTTATTAACTTCATCAAACTGCGACTCAGCGTCGACACACGCCAGATTTACTTTCGACAGCGTGCGGTTGAGCAATTCAACCGACACTTCGATGGCTTTCCGTTGTTTTTTATCCGGGACGCTGCGTCTGAGGCCCGACCGACGTTTTGCCGGACTCCTTTTCACTGTCCCCGATTTTACAGACGTAGTCTCACCGGGCTCAGCCTCCGTTTCATCACATATATGCCGGGGGGCCTCAGCCACTACGCTTCCTGATCCGTCGCTTCCGACAGAATCCATTTTGTTTCCGTCAGCCGGCACCTCGGCAAAAACCGGAGCATCAGTGCCGGCCCCACCCGTACGGTCAAGGAGATTCACGCTGACGAAAACAGCTCCCACGACAGCCGCGGCAGCAATGCCCCATCTGGCAATCAGCAGCAAAGGACTTCTGCGGCCGATGCGGCTCACTGCCCGAGTAAGCCGCTCGGGCGGCGCGAACTCCCCGGCGGAGGGATGCATCGCATTGAAAATCCTCCGTTCGGTCTCAAGCTCCGGCGAAAGCGAGCGGGCACGGCTGAAATAGTTGGAGATCTGCCGCACCTCAGCCTCCGTGGTCTCTCCGGCATAGTAGCGATCAAGAAGCCGTCTGATTTTGTCGGTGTCTGTTTCCATCACTCTGAGTATTTAATAAATAGTTCACGAATGCGTTTTCTTCCGCGCGATAGAAGAGTGCGCACATTTGCCGGAGAGAATCCGGTCAGCTCAGCAATCTCGTCGTTGGAACATCCGCCTACCGACGACAATCTCACCACACGCTGCTGCGCTTCGGGCAACGACGCCATCAGTTTCAGCGCCAGATCGAGATCGGAACGGATCCCGACTATATCACCTGCGACATTGTCGGCCAACGGCATGTCTTCGCTGACAGCAACCGCCAATCCATCGCAGGAACGAGCGCGCGCCATGTCATAGAACCGGTTGCGCAACGCCGCCATGCAATAAGCCTCAGGGTTAGCCGCTCCTGCAAGCCGGTCGCGGCCGGTCCAGAGCTTCAGCAATGTTTCCTGAGTCAGATCACACGCCTCGTCGGCATTGTCGGTCAGGGCCAATGCCACGCGATACATCAGCGGATAGATTCCGGCTATGATATTCTGATACTCTTTTCGCGTCATATATACTGTCGTTGATTCGCACGACACTTATTAAGACCACCGACCGACGCGAATTGTTACACTCTCCCCCGCTTTTTTCACTCGCCATTCTCTTCCGGATGCCAGCGCATCTGCTGAAGCTGGGCCGAACGGGCCTCGGCGGGATTGTTTCCGGGATGCCAGAACACGGGATGTCCGAGAGGGTCGGGAAAGTACTGCTGGTTGACAAAATTGCCCGGATAGTTATGGGGATAGAGATAGTTATGACCATAGCCCATATCTTTCATGAGCTTGGTCGGAGCATTTCTCAAATGCAACGGCACAGGGCTGTTGCCCGTTTTCCGGACAAAGTCAAGCGCGTCGTTGATCGCGCAATAGGCAGAATTGCTTTTGGGCGAGGTTGCGAGATAGATCACGCATTCGGCCAGAGGAATCCGTCCTTCAGGCCATCCGATCTTGTGGATAGCATCGAAGGTTGCGTTGGCGAGCAACAGCGCGTTGGGATTGGCAAGCCCGACATCCTCTGCCGCAAAAATGACCATACGGCGGGCAATAAACTCGGGTTCTTCGCCGCCTTCGATCATGCGTGCGAGCCAGTAGACAGCGGCATCGGGATCGGAACCGCGCATCGATTTTATGAAGGCCGAAATGATGTCATAGTGCATCTCTCCGTTGCGGTCATAGGCCGCAGGATTTCTCTGAAGAGACTCGGTCACGATGCGGTCAGAGATTAGAATCGGCTTCCCTTCCGGAGTCGACTGCTCCAGCAAGTCGAGGATATTGAGCAGTTTCCGGGCATCTCCGCCGGCAAAACGGAAGAGCGCCGATGTCGATTCGACTTCGACACCGTGGGACCGTATGATCTCATCATTATTTATTGCCCGCTGGAAAAGCTCGTTAAGGTCAAGGTCTCCGAGAGGATTCAGAGTGTAGACCTGCGCGCGTGAAAGAAGCGGCCGTATGACTTCAAACGAAGGATTCTCGGTTGTGGCACCGATAAGTGTGACCGTTCCGTCTTCCACTGCAGCGAGGAGGCTGTCCTGCTGCGACTTGGTGAACCGGTGGATTTCATCAATGAAGAGAATCGGCCGACGCTCAGAGAAGATGCTGGAGGCCTCCTTCCGGCATCGGTCGAGTATTTCGCGGACCTCTTTCACACCGGAACTGACCGCACTGAGCGTATGAAAACCGGCCCGGCAAGTGTTGGCGATGATTCGTGCGAGCGTCGTTTTCCCGACTCCCGGAGGCCCCCACAGAATAAACGAAGCGATGTTTCCGGACTCGATCATACGGCGGATAATGGCACCCTGTCCGACAAGGTGAGCCTGTCCGACGTACTCATCAATATTTTTAGGCCGAAGACGTTCGGCAAGCGGCTGCTTCATTGTTTTCTCTGGGATAAAGAGTAAGCGGGAGTAGGGAGAATATCGACGGCCGGGCGGCGAGGCTTACCGACCAATGTAGCCCGGCCGGGAACGCAAAATTACATTATTTCCTGGAAATAGCATGTTAACAGAATATAATATTCAAATATCGCGTTGGAGTGTTAACAATTTTCGTTAACTTTACACGCAGAAACGCGTCGTCACCCTGCCGGCGCCGGATGCGGACAAACTCATCCGGCTGTGCTTATGCGATGTGATCCACCGAACAAACCGTCAGGCCGCAGCGTTAAAGTTCTAAACGGGATGTTGTCAGGGTCGAATGGCCCACAGCTTTCTGAAATGTAGAATCTTAACACAACGAAGTTATGGAAACTGAAAAGAAAAAATCGTCGATGCCCCACACTATGCGGAACATATTCGGCATATTCATGATTGTGATCTACGTCGCAATGGGTATTCTTTTTCTCTGCGGATTCTTCCCTCAGCTCAGCGGCAACTGGGAGTGGGTGCGCTGGAGCGGCGGCGTCATCTTTATTCTTTACGGATTCTGGCGCGGCTATCGCCAGTTCAAAGGTATCGACGAGGATGTGACCTCGCGCACCGAATGACGCAGGCCACCTCTAACTGAAATTCCTCCAACCATCACTGACGAAGACCTGAAAACAATATGAAGCACCATTTCTTCAGATTCATGCTTGCAGGAGCTGTCTTTTCAACGGCTTTTGCAAGTTCATGCGGAAACAGCGAAAACAAGGGCGGACAGACCACTACGATCAGTTCCGGTCTGACTGAAATCGCCTGCGACGCATCGTTTGAGGACATTATCTCGCAGGAGATAGATGTCTACGAATACATCTATCCGAAAGCAAACATAATGCCTTACTATGTCGACGAGAATGCGGCGATCGACTCGCTGCTCAACTTCGGCGTGAAGCTTGCGGTCACCACCCGTCCGCTGACGGAAAAAGAGGTCTCGTATCTCAAGAGCCACAAAAAACAGGTGCGCCAGAGCCAGATCGCCGTCGACGCTCTCGCGCTCATCGTCAACCCCGAAAACAACATGGAGATCATGGACCTCACAGACCTCCGCGACATCCTTTCGGGCAAAATAACCGAATGGGACAAGGTTGTGCCGGGATCAAGACTCGGCAAAATTTCAGTCGTGTTTGACCATCAGGGTTCATCGACCGTCAAATACATGCGCGACTCGCTGCTCAACGGAGGCAATCTCGGGCCGAACTGCTATGCCCAGAAGACTCCGACGGCCGTGTTTGAAGCTGTCGAGAAGAACAAAGACGCTATCGGAATCATCGGCGTCAGCTGGATCAACGATGATCTTCAGGGACGTCATCTTTCAACCGAAGAGATCACGCAGGCGATCGAACGCAACGACACGGTCGACCAACGGTTCAAGACCAACGTCAAAGTGCTCAAAGTCCAGTCGCCCAATTCAATGACAGCCTATAAGCCATATCAGATCTATATCTTTAACGGCGACTATCCTCTCTACCGCCAGATCTATATGATCTCGACAGGTGTCAACGGCTCGCTCGCCCACGGATTCTATTCGTTCGTGACCGGATTCCAGGGACAGAAACTGATTCAGATGACCGGCGTTCTGCCAAAGGTTGTCCACAACACGACAATGGTCAATCTCAACTGAATTTCCGGAAAATCGGGTTAAACCCGGTGAGGCATTCCGGAGTCAAACAATAGACTATCGAAAAGATCAACCCTAAAAATAACAAATACCAAATAAAAAAATAACAGCGTAAACAAAAATGAAAAGAAGATTACTTTTTTCCGTCTTGACCGGAGCGGCTCTCGCAGCGTCTGCCCAGGGCTATCAGGATGGCGTTGACAACTTCAACGCCGGACGTATGGAAGAAGCCAAGATCATTCTCGGCAACACATTTAACGATCCGAACACCGACAAAGCGATTTCGAGCTACTACCTCGGATGCATCGACGTCCGCGAAGGCAAGAGCGCAGACGCAGAAAAGCGCTTCAACGAAGGTATCAAATCAAATCCGGACTACGCTCTCAACTATGTCGGACTGGGAGAACTCGCCCTTAAGAACGGCAACAAATCGGCTGCAGAAAAATACTTCAAGGAAGCCCTCGGCATCAACAAGAAAGACACAGAGGTGATGGCCTATGTGGCTCGCGCATACTGGAATGCCGATCCCGTGGTCTACAAAAAGGAGATCGACAAACATATCCAGAAGGCCCTCAAGGAATCCAAAAACACCGAACCGGCTATCTATGTGCTTCAGGGCGATATGGCCGCATCAGATCCCAACCAGGCTTCCGGTCTTTATGAAATGGCCATCGAACAGTCGAAGGACAAAGGCGAAATCAACCGCGAGGCCTATGTGAAATATGCCCAGACTTATTTCCAGGTGCCCGTCGGACGTCCCTACGCCATCCAGCGTCTCGAAGAGTTTAACGAACGTGACCCGAACTCAGCTCTCGCCCAGCGCGAACTCGCTGAAAAGTATTACGAGAACGAACAGCTCGGCCGCGCATGGAAACAGTATGAGAAGTATGTTGAAAACCCCAACCACTTCCGCCGCGACGAACAGCGCTACGCAGGTCTTCTCTATTCGGCAGGCGAATATGACAAGTCGATCGAATGGGCCAATAAGGTTCTCGCTCAGGATGCGTCGGTAGGTCCGATGTATCGCATACTCGCGCTCAACTACACCGCTCAGAAAAACTGGCCGGAAGCTCTCAAGGCAGCCGAACAGCTCTTCAATTCGGGCACAACCATCGTTCCCAACGACTATAACCTCTATGGCGACGCGCTGATCCGCAATGACCGCGGCACTGATGCTGTTGCGATCTACGAAAAGGCCATCGCAGCAAATCCCGACGACTCGAAGTTCGTTCCGAAACTCGCAAGCGCATATGCTGCTGCAGGCAACAATGAAAAGAGCATCGAAATCCTCGAAAAATATCTCAACGACGGCAATGGCGGTCTTAACGATCTCTACTCGATGTCGAACCGCTACGCATCAATGGCCAAAGCAAATCTCGAAGATGACGCAAAGCGTGTCGAATATGCCGACAAGGCAATCAAATATATCGACATGGCTCTTGAAAAGTCTCCCGGCAACCCGCAGCTCCTCGGCGTCAAGGCCCGCCACTACCTGACCCGCGCCAAAAACGAGCTCTGCCCCGAAATGGCCGCTATTTATGAGACCATGATCACCGACTTAGGCGACAAGAACCCGAAAGAGACCTCTTATGCATCGGAATACGCGACAGCATTCCGCAACCTTGCAGCCTACTGTCTCTCACAAAGCGACAAGGCAAATGCGAAAGTCTATTTCGGCAAATATCTTGAGCTCGATCCCGACAACGCCAAGATCCGTGAAATCTACGATTCTCTCTAATCAGACTCCAGTATAGCAGTTGCTGCCGGCTGACCCGGGCCTTCCGAAAGAGCCCGGGTTCCGGCAGCAACTTTCCTTTTTTCGACCAATCACTCATCTCATGAACAAACTTCTGCTGCGGACACTGACCGGCGTAATCTATGTAGCACTGATCGTTGCCGGCCTGCTCTGGGGAGGAACAACAGGCTTCTCCCTTATCTGCACGCTCTTCGCCCTGCTTGGAATCACAGAATTCCTGAAAATGACAAAAGGCGACCTGAAAAACCATCGCGCCACTTATGTCGCTGACCTCGCAATCGGCCTTTCAATCGTGGACTTTCCGGCCCTGACACAAGGAGGTCTCGATTCGATTATCATCTTTGCACTCGAAATCTCATCGCTGATTCTGCTCCGCGGAGTCATGCAACTATATATCCGCTCGGAACGGCCGGCCACTGACATCGCCCTGTCGTTTCTCTCGATTCTCTATGTCGCCGTCCCGCTGATGCTTGCCGGCGTAATCAACGAAGCTGAAGGTCCGCTGACAATGCTGCTGATTTTCATCATGATCTGGCTTAACGACACCGGCGCTTTCCTTGTCGGTTCGGCAATCGGACGCCACAGACTCTTCGAACGCCTGTCGCCGAAGAAGTCATGGGAAGGATTTTTCGGCGGTCTGCTGTTCTGTCTGATCGCAGGCTATCTCGCTCCGATACTGTCGGCAGACGATTTCGCCGGCTACCCCATGCGCTATGTCGGTCTCGGGGTGCTCGTCTGCGTCTTCTCGACGTGGGGCGACCTGTTCGAATCCATGATCAAACGCGCGGCCGGCGTAAAAGACAGCGGAAACATTCTTCCGGGCCACGGCGGAATGCTCGACCGCATAGACTCGATCCTTTTTGTGGTACCGGCCTCGCTTGTCTATCTGGCCCTCACAAGCTTTTTCTGTTAACAAAACGACAAATAAACCAATTCAAACCGTCACTAACCAATCGTTTAACCAAGGTATGAAAGATCAAAGATATAATCTTCGGGGCGTTTCGGCGTCAAAAGAAGATGTTCACGCAGCTATCAAGAATGTCGACAAAGGATTGTTTCCCAAAGCTTTCTGTAAGATAATCCCGGATGTCCTGGGAGGCGACAGCGAATATTGCAACATCATGCACGCCGACGGAGCCGGAACAAAGTCATCGCTCGCTTATGTCTACTGGCGTGAGACAGGTGATCTTTCCGTCTGGAAAGGAATTGCCCAGGACGCTTTGATCATGAACATCGACGACCTGCTATGTGTCGGAGCCACCGACAATATTCTCGTCAGCTCAACAATCGGTCGCAACAAGCTGCTCATTCCCGGCGAAGTCATCTCAGCAATCATCAACGGGACCGAAGAGCTTCTTGCCCGTCTGCGCGAACTTGGCGTCAACGCGATCGGAACCGGCGGCGAGACTGCCGATGTCGGCGATCTTGTCCGCACGATCATTGTAGACAGTACTGTCACCTGCCGCATGAAGCGTTCCGACGTGATCAACAATGCCAACATTGCCGGCGGCGACGTCATTGTCGGACTCTCGTCGTCGGGACAGGCCACATATGAGTCGGACTACAACGGCGGAATGGGAAGCAACGGTCTGACCTCGGCCCGTCACGACGTGTTCTCGAAGTCCGTTGCCGCTAAATATCCGGAAAGCTTCGACGCAGCAGTGCCGGAGGACCTGATCTACAGCGGAGCAAAGGAACTGACCGATGCAGTCGAAGGATCGCCTCTCGACGCAGGCCGACTGGTGTTGTCGCCGACGCGCACCTATGCTCCCGTCATCAAGAAGATACTCGACGAAATGCGTGGCCAGATCCACGGTATGGTCCACTGCAGCGGCGGCGCACAGACAAAAGTCATGCACTTTGTCGAAAACAAACATGTCATCAAAGACAACCTCTTCCCGATTCCGCCCCTCTTCAGACTGATCCACGAACAATCAGGAACCGACTGGGCAGAGATGTACAAGGTGTTCAACATGGGCCACCGTATGGAAATCTACCTGCGTCCCGAATACGCCGACCGCGTCATCGAAATTTCAAAAAGCTTCGGGATCGACGCCCGCATCGTTGGCCGCGTCGAGGATGCCGAGACCAACAGCCTTACGATCATCACTGAAAACGGAACGTTCGAATACTGATCTGCACACGCGGGAAACACCCATACTCCCGCATGCAACTGATCATGGAAAGGATATTCAGAAACGCAACAGCCCTGATTGCCGCAATCATAATGGTTGCGGCAATCAGTAGTTCATGCGGGTCAAAGAAATCCGACGCCGAGACCGCTCCCGGCCACGATGCACGGCAGTCAACCGAAAGCGACACTGCTCACCATCCCCTGCCCGACACCCTCAGAGTAGCCACACTCTACAGTCCGACGTCATATTTCATCTATCGCGAGACCCCGATGGGCTATGACTACGACATGATCAGCCGCTTCTGCGCCGACAAGAACATGATTCTGGACCTGCAGATCGCACCGAACCTCAATGCGATGGTCGAGATGCTCGACTCGGGAAAAGTCGACCTCGTGGCCTATGAGATCCCGATCACAAGCGACTACACCGGCAGAGTCGAACCGTGCGGGCCGCAGTCAGTGACCCATCAGGTTCTGGTCCAGCCAAAGCCGAAAAAAGATGGTAAAAGGATCTCCGACGTGACGCAGCTCGTCGGACAGGAAGTCTATGTCGAAGCCAATTCGAAATACCATCAGCGGCTCATCAATCTCAACACCGAACTCGGAGGTGGCATTATCATCAAAGCCGTTGACCGCGACACACTCATCACCGAGGAGCTGATCGCCATGGTCTCCGACGGCGACATTCCGCTGACGGTCGTAGACAGCGACATTGCCAAAATCAACCGGACCTATTTCTCCGATCTCGATATTACACTCGAAATAAGCTTTCCGCAGCGCGCGGCATGGGGCACCTCACACACCAACCGCTGGTTGGCAGACTCGGTCGACAGCTGGCTGCGACAGGAAAAGCCATCACAGGCACAGGCCGAACTCCTCAAGCAATATTTCGAGAAGAGCAAGGAATCTCCGTCTGTCGAAATCAGATTTTCGAAAAACAGGATGTCGCCTTTCGATCATCTCTTCCGGGAATACGCAGCCTCAATCCACTGGGACTGGCGCCTGCTCGCGGCAATGGGCTTCACGGAAAGCCGCTATGACAGCGCCCAGGTCTCATGGGCCGGAGCGCGAGGTGTCATGCAGCTGATGCCGTCGACCGCCCGCGCCTACGGACTCGGCGGAGACCGCATCACCCACAACCGCGACAACATAGCGACTGCCGCGAAAGTGATCGCCAGCCTTGACTCGCAGTTTGCCAAACTGGTCAGCGATCCGGAAGAGAGAAAGAAATTTATCGTCGCAGCCTACAATTCCGGCCCGGCACACATCCTCGACGCAATTGCCCTGGCCAAAAAGCATGGCTACGACTCCCAGCGCTGGCTCGGATCGGTCGAGCATGTGCTGATGATGAAATCAAAACCGGAATTCTATAATGATCCGGTGTGCCGCTACGGCTACTTCAACGGACGTCAGACATTCGATTACGTCCACCACGTTTTCGACACCTACAGTCAGGCGCTGAAAATCGTTTCACGATAGATCCTGGCCAGTGGGGATTCCTTTACGCCTTTTATCCGGAGATTTTTTGCAGAAAGAATATTTTTTGCGATATTTGTCAGCAGGTTTGAAAGAATGCTCTGACCAACCGGCGGAGACTATTTTTCGTCTCTCTCCTGCGATTGCCGCATTCTGATCCCAAAACGCGACCAAACAATTAGAACCTGATCAGCGTTTAAGAAAAAGATCCAACATCTAACTATCCATCACATTAATATGAAAAAGAAGTATTTTACCGTAGCCGCAGTGACATTATGTGCAGGCTCACTCATGTTCTCATCATGCATCGGCAGTTTCGCTCTGACAAACAAGCTTCTTAGCTGGAACAATCAGGTAGGCAGCAAATTTGTCAACGAACTCGTGTTCCTCGCATTCTGGATCCTTCCCGTCTACGAAGTTTCGGGTCTCGCCGACATCCTTGTCATCAACACAATCGAATTCTGGAGCGGATCGAACCCCGTTGCACAGGGCCGCACAGTCATTGACGGACAGGATGGCCGTTACCTCGTTGACTGCGACGGCAAAGGCTATACAATCACGAGCGAAAACGACGGATCAGTCGTTCGTCTCGATTTCGACACAGAAGAAAAAACCTGGAGCGCCACAGTCGGTGACCAGACCTATGAACTGCTCACATTCATCGACGACTCGCATGTCAGAATGCCGGCTCCCGATGGCGGAACCGTTGAAGTGAAACTCGACCAGGAAGGTGTCTGGGCCTATCAGCAGATGGCCACACCGATGCTCACCGCACAACGCTGATGAAACACCTGATTCTTATCCGCCACGGCCAAAGCCTGTGGAATCTCGAAAACAGATTCACAGGCTGGACCGACGTGGAACTCTCGGACAAAGGACGTGAAGAAGCCCGCGATGCCGGCCGAAAACTTCTTGAGGCCGGAATTAAACCGGACTTCTGCTTCACCTCCTATCTACGCCGGGCAATCCACACTCTGCAGATCGTTGCCGCTACTCTCGAACGCGACTGGGTTCCGGTTGTCAAGGACTGGCACCTCAACGAACGGCACTACGGAGCCCTGCAGGGACTCAACAAATCGGAAACGGCCAATAAATTCGGAGAGAAACAGGTCCACGAATGGCGACGAGGCTTCGACGAACGTCCTCCCCTGCTGTCGCGCGACGACGAACGGTTTCCCGGAAACGACGAACGCTACTCCAGGCTGACCGACGACGAACTCCCGCTTTCAGAATCGCTCCACGACACAATCGAACGCGTCAGATGCTGCTGGGAAGAAAAAATTGTCCCTGCACTGAACTACAATGACGAAGTGATGGTAGTGGCCCACGGAAACAGCCTGCGGGCGTTGCTGATGATGCTCTGCCATCTCAACCAGACAGAAATTCAGGAAGTGGAGCTTCCGACCGGAACGCCACTTGTCATCGAAGTCGACGACCGAATCAATGTTGTCCGGAAATACTACCTCTAATAACAATCAGAGAGCGGTGTGTCAGCCCCCACAGGCCATGACACACCGCTCTACTTTTATCTTAACTTGTCAGCGCTCAAAACCGCCATCCGGCTATGGTCCCACCGCTCCCATAAATCTCTGATTCAGTTTTTTAATCACGGGTGGGGAAGTCAGCGGGAGGCGAAGAGGAGCGTGCCGAGATCGACGGCGGCGAGGCCGGCGATGAGGGAAACGCCTATATAGAGAAGCGCGCCAGCTATGTGGCCACTCTGAATCAGCGTCAGCGATTCCTGTGAGAATGTTGAAAAGGTGGTCAGGCCTCCGCAGAAACCGGTTGTCAGCATAAGCCGCACTGTTTCTGAGCATTCCGACGAATATCTCACAGAAAAGGCATAGAAAAGCCCGATCAGAAAACATCCCGCAAGATTGACCGCGAGAGTAGCTACAGGAAGCGGCCCCAGACTGCCGAGAGACTGCATGGACGCTCCAGACAGCCTATTAAATAACAGACCAACAAGATAGCGCAACACGCCACCGGTTCCACTTCCGAGAAAAACAGCCAGAATCAGTCTAAACATGCGGCAAAGATAACTATTTTCTGGATAAAAAAATGTGAGTGACGCTCTTTTTGATTACTTTTGCAAAACAAAAATATCCATTGACACAAACCGACATCAAGCAACTGTTCATCGATATGGAAGAAATCAATATTTCTGAAGTCTACAAAGCTGCGGAGGTTCTCCGCGACGTTGCCCGCCATCCGAAACTCATCGGTCCGGCTCCCCTTAACCCCGAAGCCGAGGTCTATCTCAAGCCGGAAAACCTTCAGCGCACAGGTTCGTTCAAACTCCGTGGCGCTTACTACAAGATCTCTCAGCTGACCGACGAGGAACGCTCGCGCGGCGTGATTGCCTGTTCGGCCGGAAATCATGCCCAGGGTGTTGCCCTCGGTGCCGCCCACGCCGGCATAAAGGCCACTATCTGCCTTCCGGCCGGTGCGCCGATTTCTAAAGTCGAGGCCACGAAGGCACTCGGAGCCGAAGTCGTCATGGTTCCGGGCGTCTACGATGATGCCTATGCCCGTGCACTCGAACTGCAGAAAGAACATGGCTACACGCTTGTCCACCCCTTCGACGATCCGAAGGTGATTGCCGGACAAGGCACAATCGGTCTTGAGATAATCCAGGAGTTGCCCGATGTCGACGCCGTTGTTGTGCCGATCGGAGGCGGAGGACTGATTTCGGGAGTGGCTTTCGCCATTAAAACGCTCAAGCCTAATGTGAAAGTCTACGGCGTCCAGGCTGAAGGCGCACCGTCGATGGCCAGATCGATCGCCGACGGCGCCCGTGAATGCCTCGACCACGTTTCGACTATCGCCGACGGTATTGCCGTAAAGGAACCCGGAGTCAACACCTTCGAGATGTGCCACCGCTACGTCGACGAGATCGTGACAGTCAGCGACGACGAAGTCGCGGCAGCCATCCTGACACTCATCGAACAGCAAAAACTTGTTGCCGAAGGAGCCGGGGCTGTTTCGGTCGCGGCAGTCTTGTTCAACAAGATTCCTGTTGCCGGGAAAAAAGTTGTCTGTGTCGTTTCGGGAGGCAACATAGATGTGACATCGCTTAACCGCGTAATCACCCGCGGACTTGTGAAAAGCGGACGCGACTGCACTGTCACGGTTGTCCTCTCCGACAAACCTGGACAACTCTCAAAGGTCTGCAGCGTCATCGGAGACCTTGGAGCAAACATTCTTTCCGTTGAACACAAACGCAACAGCAAAAACACCGACATCAACGGCTGCAAGCTCCATATCGACATGGAAACACGCAACCTCGAACATATCGAAATAATTCGCGAAGGCCTCAAAAAAGCAGGATTCGAAGTAGAATAAATCACCCTCGGATATGCGCCCCCGACGCCAACATATTGAAGAACGAGGTCTAAAACCAACCGATTCCCTACGGATGCCCGGCACTGATTGTGTCGGGCATCTGATTTTTCCACAACATAAATTTCTGCTCCGCATACTCAAAATAAACAACCACGACAGCCATCCAAAACATACATCACACTGATATACACACGATTGACTTTTCATTTCTGACAACTTATCAACACATCGACGGATTTAAGATAAAAAATTTTGTGATTTCATAAAATATAGCAATCTTTGCATCCTGAATTCACAGTCACTCGGAAACCTGGCTCTGCCTGCAGATTCGATCAAGAAGCCGGCAAGCACCCTGGACGAGTCATCATGATCACAATTTAACAGCGACGAAACCAACGTGGAAAACAAAAAACATTCCTATGATGAAGCCTACGAAGCAACCCTCAAGTACTTCAACGGCGACGAACTTGCTGCTAGAGTCTGGGTCAGCAAATATGCTCTGAAAGACTCACAAGGCAATATCTACGAACTCACACCGGACGACATGCACCACCGTCTGGCCTCAGAGATCGAACGTATCGAAAAGAATTATCCGAACCCGATGTCCCACGACGAGATCTTCTCGCTGCTGAAAGATTTCCGCTACATCGTGCCTCAGGGCAGCCCGATGTCAGGCATCGGCAACAATCTTCAGGTATCGTCTCTCAGCAACTGCTTTGTGATCGGAGTTGACGGCACCCCCGACTCCTATGGCGGTGTCATAAAGATCGACGAAGAGCAGGTTCAGCTGATGAAACGCCGCGGCGGTGTGGGCCACGACCTCTCCCACATCCGTCCGAAAGGAACTCAGGTCAAGAACTCGGCACTGACCTCAACCGGTCTCGTGCCATTCATGGAACGCTACTCCAACTCGACCCGCGAAGTGGCCCAGGACGGACGTCGTGGAGCCCTCATGCTGACTGTCAGCATCAAGCACCCAGATTCGGAAGCATTCATCGATGCAAAAATGACAGAAGGCAAAGTGACCGGAGCTAATGTCTCGGTCCGCATCGACGACGCCTTCATGCAGGCGGCTGTCGACGGAGTGCCCTATCGCCAGCAATTCCCGTTCGAAACCGAAAACCCGACAACAGTGAAGGATGTCGACGCCCGGCAGCTGTGGCACAAAATTGTCCACAACGCCTGGAAATCGGCCGAACCGGGAGTATTGTTCTGGGACACAATCACACGCGAATCAGTGCCTGACTGCTACGCCGACCTCGGATTCCGCACCATCTCCACAAATCCCTGCGGTGAAATTCCCCTCTGCCCCTACGACAGCTGCCGTCTGCTCGCCATCAACCTCTACTCCTACGTGAAAGATCCTTTCACCGACCACGCATCGTTCGATTTCGATCTCTTCGCAATCCATGTCGGCAAGGCGCAACGCATAATGGACGACATCATCGACCTCGAAATGGAGAAAATCGACCTTATTCTGAACAAGATCGAAAGCGACCCCGAAACCGATGAAGTCAAACAGACAGAGAAACATCTCTGGGAGAAAATACGCACCAAGACCTTAAAAGGACGACGCACAGGAGTCGGCACAACAGGCGAAGGCGACATGATCGCCGCTCTCGGCTATCGCTACGGCACACCCGAAGCGACCGAAGTCTCTGTCAGCGTTCACCGCGCGCTCGCCCTGGCTGCCTACCGCTCGTCGGTCGAAATGGCCAAAGAACGCGGCGCTTTCGAAATCTACGACACCGAACGCGAAGTCTCCAATCCATATATCAACCGCCTGCGCGAGGCTGATCCCGGTCTCTACGAAGAAATGAAAGTTCATGGCCGACGCAACATCGCCTGCCTGACAATCGCCCCGACCGGCACTACATCACTGATGACACGAACCTCAAGCGGAATCGAGCCTGTCTTCATGCCGGTCTACAAACGCAGACGAAAAGTAAACCCCAACGACGCATCCGTGCGTGTCGACTATGTCGACGACACGGGCGACGCATTCGAGGAATACGTGGTCTATCATCCGAAATTCATCACCTGGATGGAGGCCAACGGAATCGAGGTCAAATCCAACCTCACACAGGAGGAAGTCGACGCCCTTGTAGCCCGCTCACCCTACTATAAGGCAACTGCCAACGATATCGACTGGCTTGAAAAAGTCAGAATGCAGGGCGCCGTACAGAAATGGGTCGACCACTCGATTTCCGTCACCATCAACCTCCCCGCCGACGTGACCGAAGAGGTTGTCGGCAGACTCTACGTCGAAGCGTGGCGTCATGGCTGCAAAGGCTGCACGGTCTATCGCGACGGATCACGCTCCGGAGTGCTGATCGCCGTCGACAAAAAGAAAAAGAACCAGCCTCAGCTCCCGGCCTACGGACATCCGATCGTCGACAAACGCCCCAACGAACTGGAAGCCGACGTCGTACGCTTCCAGAACAACAAGGAAAAATGGATCGCGTTCGTCGGCCTGCTGGACGGACGTCCTTATGAGATCTTCACCGGTCTGGCCGATGACGACGACGGAATCTTCTGTCCGAAATCAGTGACAAAAGGAAAGATCATCAAGGCAATCGATGACAAAGGCAATAAACGCTATGACTTCCAGTTCATCAACAAACGCGGCTACAAGACAACAATCGAAGGACTTTCCGACAAATTCAACCCCGAATACTGGAACTACGCAAAACTCATTTCCGGAGTGATCCGCTACGGCATGCCGATCGATCAGGTTCTGAAACTTGTCGGAGGACTGGAACTTGACAGCCAGTCGATCAACACATGGAAAATGGGTGTCGAACGCGCACTGAAAAAGTATCTTCCCAACGGAACAAAAGCAAGCGGGCAGAAATGTCCCAACTGCGGACAGGAAACCCTCATCTATCAGGAAGGATGCCTGATCTGTACCTCCTGCGGCACATCCCGCTGCGGCTGATCGCCGGCAATCCCGACCTACGCTTACAGACCATGAAGATAACATTCCGATTAGACTATTACCTGAACCGGAACGAATCGATGGAGATCATCGGTTCGCTTCCGGTTCTCGCATCCGGACTCGTAATGTCCGAAGGAACGGACGGCGCTCCGACTCTCACCATCGATCCCGGCCAACTGCCGGAAAAATTTTCCTACCGCTACAGAGTCAGACGTGGCGACGGCTCGCTACGCGACGAATGGGGTCCCGACAGAATTGCCGGAAATTTCGGAAATCTCTCCGAACTGCGCATCAACGACCAGTGGCGCGACTGTCCGACCTACCTGCCGTTTCTCTCATCAGCTTTCACCGAGTCTATTTTCAGAAGAAACGCCGCCTCCGGCGACCGCCCTGCACTCAGAGGCGGAATGCTTGAGATCAACGTCGACGCTCCGATGATTCCGTCGGACATGACAATTGCGATCTCAGGCAACTGCGCGGCGCTCGGCAACTGGAATCCGGCACAGGCGATAGAGCTTTCCGACGCTGAATTCCCGGTATGGTCTACACAGATCGCCCGCCACGCTCTCCCGAATGATTTCGAATTCAAATTCATTCTGATCAGAAAATCCGACCACACACTCGTCGGATGGGAAAATGGCAACAACCGTCGTTTTTCCCTTCCGGAACTATCCGCTGAAGCCTCAATGAGGGTCAACGGTCTCTTCATGGAGAATCCGCTGCAGCTATGGCGCGGATCGGGCACAGCGATCCCGGTCTTTTCGCTCCGCAGCGATGAAGGCTTCGGAACAGGCGAGTTTTCGGATCTCAGGAAACTCGCCGACTGGGCGGCTATGACCGGACAGCAATTCATCCAGCTGCTTCCGATCAACGACACGACCATGTCACGCTCATGGACCGATTCCTACCCGTACACAACCAACTCCACCTTTGCCCTTCACCCGATGTATCTGCGTCTGGAAGAGGTCGGGATTCTCGACGATCCGGAAAAACGCCGCCGCTTCGACGAACTCAGGAAGGAACTGAACGCGCTTCCGACTGTCGACTACGAACGCGTCAACCGCGCCAAAGAGGAATACCTCCACCTGATCTTCGACCAACAGGGCGACCGAGACATATCGTCGGGGAAATTCAAAGAATTCTACAGCCGTAACCGCGAATGGCTGAAGCCCTATGCCGTCTGGTCGATGCTGCGCGACAGATTCTCGACCGCCGACATGAACGCGTGGGGAGAATTTTCGGTCTACGACGAGAAGCGCGTCGACCGTCTCATTGAGGAAAACCTCCGTGATTTCAATTATGTCTGCTTCGTCCAGTATCACCTCGACAGGCAGCTGCGGGCCGCACGCGACTACGCCGACTCACGCGGAATCGCGCTGAAAGGCGACATCCCAATCGGCATTTCCCGCTGCAGCGTCGATGCATGGCTCAACCCCGGACTATTCAATCTCGGCTCAACAGCCGGCGCTCCCCCGGATGACTTTGCCGTTCAGGGACAGAACTGGGGATTTCCTACCTATCGCTGGGACGTAATGTCCCGCGACGGCTACGCATGGTGGAAATCCCGTCTCGGAAAAATGGCTGAATATTTTTCTGCCTACAGAATTGACCATCTGCTCGGATTCTTCAGAATCTGGCAGATCCCGTCGCACACCTTCCACGGACTGCTTGGCGTCTTCTCTCCGGCTCTGCCGCTCAGCCCCGAGGAAATGAAAGAGTCGTTCGGATTCGAATTCGACAGAGCTTCGATGACCACACCTTATGTAACCGACGAAACCTTCGAGGATCTCCCGGGCGAACTTGCAGGCAAGGTCAGAAGAGAATATTTTTCGGAGACCGCCAACGGACGCCTTATTCTCCAGAAATCAGTGGCCACACAGAAGCAGATCGCCGATCTGATTCCCGACCAAGGCGAAGAAAATATCCTGATCCGGAACTTCCTGACGGACTGCCTCGACGACGTTCTCTTCATCGAGGATCCCTACGAAAAAGGGCGTTTCCATCCTCGCATCTCGGCTGACCGCACCGATTCATTCAAAGCACTTCCGCCGCAGCAGCAAAACGCGTTCCGAGCCCTCTACGAAGACTTCTACTACCATCGTCACAACGACTTCTGGAAAGAGAAAGCTCTTGAAAAACTGCCTGCGCTGGTCAGCTCGACCGGAATGCTCTCGTGTGCCGAAGACCTCGGAATGATTCCGGCGTGTGTCCCGGATGTGATGGAAAGCCTCCGCATCCTCTCGCTCGAGATCCAGCGGATGCCGAAAGAAGCGTGGTCACAGATCGGAAATCCCTCCCGCTATCCCTACCATTCGGTCTGCTCGACCTCGACCCACGACATGGCCGGACTGCGACAATGGTGGGAAGAGGATCGTGAACGCGCCGCATGCCTCTATCATGACCTGACCGGAACGAACGACGGCCTACCCTCAGAAGCGACTCCGGAGATCTGCGAGATGATCATCAGACAGCACATGGTCTCCCCCTCGATGCTATGCATTCTGCCGCTACAGGACTGGCTTGCGATCGACGGCAATCTACGCCGCAAAGATCCGCGCGAGGAGCAGATCAATATTCCCGCTAATCCCCGCCACTACTGGCGCTATCGCATGCACCTGACTCTCGACACTCTGCTGAGTGCGTTTGAATTCAACTCCCGCGTGAGAGCTCTGACAGCCCTACGGTCATGAATCCTCCCCGGCCGGCTGCTGTTTCGGATCCTGCGCTGTCGCCGGGTCCGAAACGCGGGTGCGTCCGAAAGCATGGGTAAAAAACACCGTGAAGACAGGAAACAGAATAAGCCCTTCGACCGACAGGACGATACCGATAACCTTTCCCGCCACTGTCACAGGCGAGATATTGGAACCGCAGGTGTTCATCTGCATGAATGAATACCAGAGAGCCTGCCAGTAGTTGTAGACCATCGGATTGTGACGATGTTCCTCAACGAAAAACATCAGCGAGAGGACATAGAGCGTAATAAGCATAATGATGATGTAGGAACCGAACATGCCTGTCACCCAGTTCTTCTCCATTATTCCCCACATGACGACAAGAACCGTTGCCGCACGCACAAGCGGCATCACTCTCAGAAGATAATAGACCTCAAGACTGACTCGCAGATCATAATAGTGGATCAGCGTGATGTAAGGAACACAAAGCACCACCAGCACAATCATTCTCGCGAAATGACGCTTTCTTCCGGGCGAGCATGCCCACTCGACGACAGTCTCGAATATGAAGAACAGGCAGATCCAGAACTGCAGCGAAAGATAGCGGCGGTCAGTCAGAAGGGAAATGCTGTTGAGCGTGTCATAGGTTATGGCATAGAGCAGGATCACCGACAGAACGATCACTATGAAATGCAGAAAACTGACCAGTCGTCGTCGGAAATTAGCCAGAGAATATGTCGGTCCGGTAGCCGTTGACATAGTTGAAACCGAAGGTTTTCAAATGGCCTTCGGTTTCATAACATCTGAATATCAGACTCTGTTCAATGTCATACAACCGCCATCAGACAGGCGGCATCCGCCCGAACTCCGGTTGAAAACACATGGCACTCACCCACGGGGAAGACGAGTATGTGCCAGATAAGTGCTCAGAAATCTCTCAGATCACTTCCATATCGGCCTGCAGGCGCTGGCGGACAACCTCATAGATAATAATTCCGGCGGCGACCGATACATTAAGCGAACCGATCGACCCGAACATGGGAATGGATACAAATGTATCACACTGGCGAATGACCTCCGGATCAATTCCGACATCTTCTGCCCCGAGAACCAACGCGGTCGGTTCGGTATAGGACGCAGTCGTATAGTTGATGTCGGCCTTTTCCGAAACCGCCACCACTTTAAAACCGGAATTCTTGAGATAGCGCACAGCCGTAAGCGCCGAATGCTCGCGGCAGACCGGAATATGCAGTAATGCTCCTGCCGAAGTCTTCACTGCATCGCCGCCGACACTGACACTTCCGTGGTCCGGAATGATAATGGCATCGACTCCGGCACATTCACACGTACGGGCTATTGCGCCGAAATTGCGCACATCAGTAATTCCGTCGAGCACGACAACAAACGGGAGCACGCCCTCCTCGAACAGTTGCGGAACGAGATTGCCCAACTGATGATAGGTAACAGCCGAAAGCAGTGCGATCGCCCCCTGATGGTTCTTGCGTGTGATCTTGTCGAGGCGTTCAGCCGGAACGTGGCGCGTCAGGATTCCATTCTTGCGGAGAAGATCAATAAGTTCCTGGGCGAGAGGTCCGGAGAGACCCTTGCGGATGTAGACACGGTCAATATCCTTACCGGCATTGACAGCTTCAATAATGGCACGGATGCCGAAAATATAGTCGGATGGCTGCATAAATTATGTGCTGAAATAATGTATATCGTTAGACGAATTTGAATTATGATGAATAACCGATGAGAGCTCTGGCGGCCGAGCGCGCGGCCTCATTCGAAGCATCTCCCGAAAGCATCAGCGCGAGCTCGTCGACACGGCCCTCTGATGAAAGAAGCTCGACATGGGTGACAGTCGTTGTCTCCGTGTCATGCTTGAACACCTTGAAATGGTGAGACCCCTTGGCGGCGACCTGCGGCAGATGTGTGATCGCAATGACCTGCAGATTCGAAGCGATCGACTTCATCATGCGTCCCATGCGGTCGGCGACATCGCCCGAAACCCCGGTATCGACTTCGTCGAAGATGATCGAAGGAAGCTGCATCCGATGGGCTATGATCGATTTGACCGAAAGCATCAGACGGGAAATCTCGCCGCCGGATGCCGACTCGCGCACAGGCACCGGAGTCTGGTTCTTATTGAAGGCAAACCGGAATTCGACAGCGTCAGCGCCCGTCGGCGAAAGCGCTGCCGCCTCGACCGAGATGTCACAGACAAGATTCTTCATTCCGAGAGGAACAGCCGTGTCATGGAGAATCCGCGCGAAATCCGCGGCCGCATCCCTGCGGAACCCGCTGATCACAGCTGCACTCTCCATCGCTTTTTTCTTTGCGTGCCGAGCCTGCTTCTCGAGATCGGCAATTATGGAATCGGCGTCGTCAAGACGCGCAAGTTTGCGCTGCAGGCGCGCCTGCAGCGCAATAAGTTCTCCGGCATCGGCGACATTGTGGCGGCTGACAACGGCCGAAATCTCGCCGATCCGACGTTCAACCTCCTCAAGCTCGGCAACCGCATCAGGCGAATAGGCCGATGCGAGAGCCTCGAGAGAATCTGCGATATCCGACAGCTCTATATTCAGCTTTTCGAGGCGGTCGACAAGCGCGGCATCCTCCGGCAGATGGTCTGAAATATCCGAGAGCGCGTCAACGGCAGCACGGATCTGGTCGCCTGCATTTTCCTCACCGCCCGACAGCGCGACAAGAGCCTTGTCGAAAGCTTCGCGGCTCTGACTCTGCTCCGTCAGCCTGACTCTCTCCGACTCAAGCAGTTCCATTTCATCGGGCTGCAGATTAAGCTCCTCGAGTCGTTTCAGCTGAAACTGCATGAAATCGGCATTCTCCCGGTCGGCGGCAATAGCGGCCTTGACGGTTTTCAGTTTCTGCAACGCCGCACGGTATTCTCCGTAGAGACTTGAATAACATGCAAGACGTTCGGCGTTTCCTGCCAGCATGTCGATGATGTCGAGCTGAAACGAGGATTCGGAAAGCAACTGGTTCTGATGCTGGGAATGAATGTCGACAAGACGCAGCCCGACCCCGCGGAGCACATCGAGCGTGACCGGAGTGTCGTTGATAAAAGCCCTTGTCCTCCCCGACGGAGTGATTTCGCGGCGCAGGATCATCTGCGCCGGTTCCCAATCAATGTCGGTCGTCGCGCAATAGGCCCGGAGCGATTCATTACCCTCGACAGCAAATGAAGCCTCAATGACTGATTTCTTTTCCGGACGCCGGACCGAACGCGAATCAGCACGTCCGCCGAGAAGAAGCGATAGCGCGCCGAGCATGATCGACTTGCCGCCGCCAGTCTCGCCCGTTATTATGTTGAGGCCGGGATGCAGCGTCAGATCAATGCTGTCGATAAGCGCATAGTTGGATATGTGGAGGGTTGAGAGCATCTGTCAGCGTGTTTCAGGTGGATTCTTGATGTCGTTGAGGCGGGACGCATCGGTCGGATAAAGGTCAAGCAGCAGCTTGTAGACCTCGTCGCGCTCCGACTGCGACCCCTTTGAATAAACATTTATCAGCTCGTCGAGTTTGGAGTCATGCCACATCGTCAGCGCAACCGACATCGGTGATTTCTGGCGAATCCCATCGAGAATCGAAAGCGATTTCGTGATTGTAGCGCGTCCTTTGTCGGGTGCGACCGACATTTCGTCAAGCCCGCGGCGGTGGTAGTCGTAGATCAGATCCCGGAATGTCTGGGTCGAAGCATCGGTCAGAGCCGAAAGAACTGCCGCGCGGTTGCGGTTGTCGTCATAGGTTTTCCACCCTATCTCGCCCGACGACTGCGCCATCTGGACAATCGACTGCAGACGATCGTAATACGGCTGGCCGCCACGTGACGAAAACGAATCGAAATCAAGCGCGAGTATCAGATAGGCATAATAGTTGAGCAGAGCCGTCAGATTGTCCTCCATCGTCGTCTCCGAAAAGATCATCTGCTGATGCGGGCGATACTCGAATTCGACCTTGTTGTCCTTATAATTAAGAAGTGTCGTCGTATAGGAACTGTTATAGACCGGACGCGAAGACTGCACCTGGATGTTCCCCTTGACGACATCGTCCGTATATTCAGTAACCGTCAGAAAAAGACGGCATTCGATTTTTTCATTCGGCGAAAACTGGGCTGAAGAAAACTTCGTCGAATTCATATACTCGTTGATCCCCTCCCTCAGCGCCTCGAAAGTAGATTCCTGCCCCTGAACCTGCTGGGAATTGACCTCGACAGTGCAGTTTAGTTCCTGTGCCGACACACGAAAGGCCGGCAAAGACAGAAAGACTGAACAGAGAGCAAGGAGAAAGAAGCGGCGATTCATAGCAATGAGATTATGTTCCGCGCAACGTCGGCTTTCGACATCAGTGGAATATCGGCAGTGGGACGCCCGTCGGCAAAAAAGACACTGACAGCGTTGGTGTCGGTCGCAAAGCCGGCTCCTGGAACAGCGAGAGAATTCAGAACAATCATGTCAAGATTCTTTGACTCCATTTTCCTGCGGGCATTGAACTCCTCACTGTCGGTTTCGAGCGCAAAACCGACAAGCATCTGGTCGTCGCGCTTGATCTTTCCGAGCATCGCGGCAATGTCCGGATTGCGGTGGAGTTCGAGCGTCATCGACTCGCTGCTTTCCCGCTTCAGCTTCCTGTCGTACGCAACAGCGGGAGCATAGTCGGCCACCGCCGCACACATTATCGCAATATCCGCCTGCGGAAAAATCTCCGTGCAGCTGTCGGCCATCTGACGGGCCGATTCAACAGCGACAACCTTGACCGAACTCTCTTCCGGTCTCACAGACACCGGGCCGCTGACAACCGTGACGTCCGCACCCGCTCTCGCCGCAGCATCGGCCAGAGCATAGCCCATCTTACCTGTCGAAAAATTGCCGATGAAGCGGACCGGATCGATCCGTTCGTAGGTCGGACCGGCTGTTATCATGACCTTTTTCCCTGCCAGACGCGAAGAGACTGTAAAAAAATCCTCCAGCACTCTGACAATATTTTCCGGCTCCTCCATGCGGCCGCGCCCGACAAGATGGCTTGCAAGCTCTCCCGCGGCAGGTTCGATTATATGATTCCCGTAGGACCGGAGAAGCTCGAGGTTGCGCGTTGTCGAAGGATGGGCCATCATGTCGAGATCCATTGCCGGCGCCACAAAAACCGGAGCTTTAGCCGACAGATAGGTCGTCACGAGCATATTGTCAGCAACGCCGTTGGCCATCTTGCCGATAGTGCAGGCGGTTGCGGGAGCAATAACCATAGCGTCGGCCCACAGACCGAGATCGACATGCGAATGCCATTCACCGGTGTTGGCTGTAAAAAACTCACTGACGACCGGCTTGCCCGTAAGCGCCGAGAGCGTGACCGGAGTGATGAATTCCTTTGCCGAAGGGGTCATGACGACCTGCACTTCCGCACCGCGCTTAATCAGAAGTCTGACAAGCAGCGCCGACTTATAGGCTGCGATGCCGCCCGTAATGCCGAGTATGATATGCTTTCCGTTCAACATTTCTTTATCGCGGATCTGGTTATTTATTTTAAACGGCGTTTCGCATCGATGCGCAAGCGGATGCGCGCGAAAGCGTCTTTTGTGTTCTGCTGAAAATCGCCCTGCTGGATCCAACTGTAATAGCCCGGATCGTTGCGGAGCACATCCTCGGCGATCTTGCCCTTATATTTTCCGAAATTGATAACCTCCTTGTTGTCGTCGTTAAACACCAGACGGCCGGCAAAATCGACGTTACGTCCATGAGAGGAGAACTCCGCCAGCGACTTGATGTCGTTCGTCAGCTCGGAATAGCGTTCGAGCTGAGCCTTGAGCACTTCGAGTGTCGCACGCGTGTCGGCACTTGCCGAATGGGCGTCCTCGAGATTCTTGCCGCAATAAAAGCGGTAGGCGGCAGTCAGATTGCGCGGCTCGAGCTTATGATAGATTGTCTGCACGTCGACAAGACGCGTCTTCGACATGTCAAGCACAATTCCCGCACGATGAAACTCCTCCAGAAGCAGAGGAATGTCAAACCTGTTGGAATTGAATCCGGCAATATCGCAGTCAGTAAACATCTCCTTGAGACTTTTGGCAACCTGCTTGAACGTCGGTTCGGAAGCGACATCCTCATCCGTTATGTGGTGGACAGCGGTCGACTCCGCCGGAATTGGCATTTCAGGGTTTATACGCCGCGTCTTTTCGATTTCCTCCCCCGAGGGAAGCACCTTGATAATCGAAATCTCGACAATGCGGTCGTGGGTTATGTTCGTTCCCGTAGTTTCGAGATCGAAAAATATGATTGGCCTCTGAAGATTCAGTTTCATATCAGAAAACGATTTATTTATTCACCGACATTCATCGGCATAAGGATCATAAGCAGTTCTGTGTCAGGTGCTGTCTCGCCCGGAAGGAAAAGTGCCGGACGGGAGGGATCGGCCAGACGGATCACGATGTCGGGCGAAGAGAATGTCGAAAGGATCTCGACAAGATACTGGCTTCCGAATCCCATCCGGAGAGGCTCACCCTCATAGCTGCAGGGCACATGCTCCTCGCCCGACGTTCCGAGACTGTTGTCGGAAGCACGCAGGACCACTTCATTCGCATCGAAACTGAATTTGACAAGACCGCCTCCGCCGTCGCCGAACACTGCCACACGACGTACGGCATTCAGAAACGAAATGCGGTCTGCCGTGAAAGTATAGGGATTCGACGTCGGGATGACGCGGTTATAGTCCGGGAAATTGCCTTTGATCAGACGGCAGTCGAACGTGTAGGTCGCCGATTCGAAGATCGCCGAAACAGGCGTCACTGTCACCTTCACTGACTCCTCCTTGGAAAACACATTTTTAATCACCTGAGCACCCTTGACAGGCAGAATGAACGAGCATTCGCTGCCCGAACGGAGCGTGCCGTCGACATACTTGACGAGCTTGCGGGTATCCGTGGCCACAAACACGACCGAATCAGGCTTGACGTCCCAGAGAATACCCATCATCTGGGGGCGGATCTCCTCGGAGCTGACAGCGAAAAGAGTGTTTTCAATTCCCTTGATGATCTGCTCGGGCGTAGCGACAAACGAGATCGTTTCCGACTCGGGCGCTTTTCTGTGTTCGGGATATTCAAGACCCGGGAGAGCAACAGTGTTGTAATGACCGTTCGTATATGTTATCAGCACCTCGAGATTCTGATCATTGATCTCGAACGTGATTCCCTGGTCAGGCATCTCCTTGAGAAGTTCGACGATGCGGCGAGCATCGAGACAGAAACTGCCGCTGCCCTCGGCGTCCGTAACGCTCAAGCGACCGACAAGGGAGTTATCCATATCGGAAGCCGTAACAGTAAGAGTGTCATCCTCCAGCTCAAAAAGGAAATTATTAAGAATCTGAAGGGCATTTCTGGAACTGATTATTTTGCTGACAGAAGATGCAAAAGTGTAGAGTGTTTTGCTTGAGACGTTGAACTTCATGACTACTATATATATCGGATTTGAATATTATTTCTTTGATTTGTTTAAATTATGCACGACAGCAGGCGCGACGCCCGAACCTCCTGCGGCAGGTCAGTCGAAAAATTCGGCATCCGGTTCGGATTCGGATGTCTCTGCCTGTGATTCGTCAGGTTCGGACTCCATAACAGGCTGAACATCGCCGCCGACACCAAGACTCGGAATAAAGTCATTGTCGCAGATGTCAAGATCCTTCGGAACCTGGAACTTGACCGACTGCGAATAGGGAAGCGACTTGTCGGCATAGACTTTCTTCATGAAAAGCCCCCAGATCGGAAGCGCCATGGACGCACCCTGTCCGATTCCGCCGTTAAGGAAGTGGATGAAACGCTCCTCGCCGCCTACCCATGCGCCGGCCACGATCTCCGGAGTGAAGCCCATGAACCATCCGTCGGCATTGTAGTTGGTCGTTCCGGTCTTGCCGCCCATCTCGGCAGAAATGTTCCACGGACCTCCGCGCAGACGGCGTCCGGTTCCGTTGTTGACAACGCTCTGGAGCATTGCCAGCATGCGGTAGTAGGCTTTTTCCGAAAGGACTTCCGTATGTTTCGGCGTGAATTCCGAAATGATGTTGCCCTTGTTATCCGCAATTGCCGTCACAAGAATCGGATCGACTCGCATTCCTTTATTGGCAAAGGCCGAGTATGCTCCGACCATCTCCTTGACCGAAATGTCCGACGAACCGAGCGCCAGCGTATAGTTCGGATCGAGAGGCGAGCTGATGCCATAGTTGCGCAGGGTGCGCACCAGAGCCCCAGGCGAGAGCTGATCGATCAGACGCGCCGAAATCCAGTTGTTGGAAGTCGTAAGCGCCCATTTGAGATCAACCATACCCCCCGCACGCGCACGTCCCGAGCGGATTGTCCAGAGCTTGCCGTTCTGATAGATACGCGGCGGCGCGCAGAGCATTCTGTCGCAAGGCGTGAAACCCTCCTCCATAGCAAGCGAATAGAGAAACGGCTTGATCGTCGATCCGACCTGACGGCGTCCGAGCGAAACCATGTCATACTGGAAAAACTTGAAGTCAGGACCGCCGACATATGCAAGAATATGACCTGTCACAGGATCCATAGCCATGAAACCGCTGCGGAGAAACGACTTATGATAAAGGATCGAATCGAGAGGAGTCATAACCGTGTCGATCGCTCCTGCGTAGGAAAACACCTTCATTTCCGTCGGGACATCGAACGTCTTGCGGATCTCGCTGTCCTCCATTCCGGCGGCCTTCAGCTTGCGCCAGCGGTCGGTCTGCTTGATCGCCTGATTGATAAGATGCTTCACACGCACCTCCGAAATCTCTGTGCGGTTAGCCGAATACGGTGCGCCCCATGTTCCGCGCTTCTCACGGTTGAATGCCGGCTGCAATGTGCGGCCGAGATGCTGCGTCACAGCCTCTTCCGCATGCTGCTGCATTCGCGAGTCGATCGAGGTGTAGATCTTCAGTCCGTCGTTATAGATATCATATTTCGTACCGTCCGGCTTTGGATTCTTCTCAATCCATCCGAAGAGCGGATTGCGGATCCATTCGATAGAGTCAGAGAAAAACTTCGCCTGCTCCCAAGCTCGATAGTTGGCGCGATCGGGCTTCTTCGCGCGAAGCATATATCGTATCTGCTCACGCACATATGGCGCAATCCCGTCCTTATGGTCAACACGATGGAAATCGACCTCTACCGGATGCTGCTTCAGCGAAGCTGCCTCTGACTGAGTCAGGAAACCGGCCTTGACCATCTGGTCGAACACTATATTGCGGCGGTCGCGGGCACGCTCCGGATTGCGGAGCGGATTATAGATCGAAGGATTCTTCACCATTCCGACAAGAAGCGCGGCCTCCTCGACATTAAGATCCTTCGGTTCCTTGCCGAAATAGACCTGCGCGGCCGAACGGATTCCGACCGCATTGTAGAGAAAGTCAAACTGATTGAGATACATCTTGATGATCTCCTCCTTCGAATAGAAACGCTCGAGCTTCAGCGCGATCATCCACTCGATAGGCTTCTGAAGCGCACGGGAAAGTTGGTTGGACGACTGCGACGAATAGAGCTGCTTGGCAAGCTGCTGGGTAAGCGTCGAGCCTCCTCCCGCGCTGCGGTCCTGCATCAGAAGTGTTTTGAAACCGACTCGCATCAGCGCGCGGAAGTCGATTCCGGAATGCTCCATGAACCGGGCATCCTCTGTTGCGATAAGCGCATTGACCACATGACCCGAAATCTCGTCGAAATCTGCACTCACTCGATTGCCGCTACCCTGAAAGTAGCGACCCATCTCCTTACCGTCGGCTGTATAGAGAATCGAGGCATACTTGTCTGTAGGATTCTTCAGCTCCTCGATATCTGGCATATACCCGATAATTCCGTTATATGCAAACACAAATGACAATCCGATTGCTCCGATGAAAATTCCGAAACAAATCCAAAGTTTTGCAACCAGACCCAGTTTGCGTTTTTTCTTTTCCGGCGCAGCGTCCTGACTATCAGACGAACGTTTAGCAAAGATATTTTTCTTCATTTACGCTGTATCTTTTTAAGGTACTAAAGAGGGCGGACAACCGCATTAGCTGACCTACATCTTTTACAAAGTACAAAGATAACACATATTTGGCAAGTATAAAATCAAAGAATGCGATAATTTTCCGACCCCGTAAAAAAAATTGTTAACCCGCCCCGGTTCCTCACCACCCTCGCACAAAAACGCCGCCCGTTGAAGCGGGCGGCGCGGAAGAATAATTAATGAGAGTTAAGAAACTGAGATAGTTAAGAAACTAATATCTTAATCGTCAGATTTTTCCGACGAGCTCAATTCCGGGTTTCAGTGTTTTCTGGCCGGCTTTCCAGCGGGCCGGACAGACCTGGTCGCCATGTTCGGCAACAAACTGAGCAGCTTCGAGTTTCCTCAGAAGCTCCTCGGAATTTCGGCCGATGCCGTTGTCGTTGATCTCGGCGATTTTAATGACTCCCTCGGGATTGACTACGAAAGTTCCGCGATAGGCCATGAACGACGCCGGATCGAGCACGCCGAACGCCTCGGCAAGTTTTCCGTCGCGGTCGGCAAGCATCGGAAATCCGACCTGTCTGATGCTTTCGGAGGCATCGTGCCACGCCTTGTGTGTAAACTGCGAATCAGTGCTGACCGAGTAGACTTCAGCACCCAAAGATTTGAATTTTTCATAGGATTCAGCCATATCCACCAGTTCTGTCGGGCAGACAAATGTGAAATCGGCAGGATAGAAAAAGAAGATGGACCAATGTCCGAGTGTGTCTTTGGTTTCCACATTCTTGAATCCTTCAGATGCGACAAAGGCCGGAACGTTGAACTGGGGTACTTTTGAATTGATGATTGTTTCCATGTGTTTTACTTATAATTGAATTGTATTTTTTCAAATAATATTGACTTGATTGAAAATTCATCAATATAAACAGCGGGCCCGTCCGAAAGTTGGACGGGCCCACTATTAAAAATCATTAAGCGCTGTTTATCAGAACAGCTTTTCAGGATAAGTTCCATCTTTGTGGAGCGAAGCGAATTTCTCTACGACGCCGGGACGGTCAGCGGCATAAGTGACGCCGAACCAACGGGAATCAGTGTCAAGAACCTTGACGGTAGCCTCGCCGTTCTTTATCAGCGTATCGATGCAGAGGGGGATAAAGAATTCAGCCTTCGGAGTGTTGAGATCACGGTCGAGGAAGTTCTTTAATTCACGCTCGCTGTAATCGAAATAGTCGGGAGTGAAGCCCCAGAGATTCATCGAGACAGGTGTCTTAGGATCAAGAGTCTGAACTTCGCCGTTTTCATCAGTGAAGACAATCTTTCCGTCTTCGTCATAGCTGATGGCTGTGCGCTCGACAACCGAAGTCAGAAGACCTTCCGGAGAAGTCGTGCAGACACCGCGCGCAACCGATCCGTTTTCTGTCATCGTGTTGCCCACGCGGAAGCCGACCATGCAGTAATCGCCCTTGCGGTCATGCTCACGGCTGAGTTCCTTTGCGATTACTTCAAATGCATTGCGACCATAGAAATCGTCGGCATTGATCACTGCAAAAGGCTCTTTGATCACATCTTTAGCCATCAGGACTGCGTGGTTCGTACCCCAGGGCTTGGAGCGGTCAGCCGGACACTCATATCCCTCGGGAAGCGCATCGGTCGACTGGAAAACCACTTCAACATGCACATGGCCTTCATATTTCGAAATTATTTTTTCACGGAAATCATTCTCAAAATCCTTACGGATAACAAAGACTACCTTTCCGAATCCGGCCTTGACCGCGTCATAGATCGAATAATCCATGATTGTCTCGCCGTTAGGGCCGAGTGAGTCAAGCTGCTTTAGACCGCCGTAACGGCTACCCATTCCGGCAGCGAGAACATAAAGTGTTGGTTTCATACGTTTGATAACTGGTTTATTTGGTTGTAAACTTGAATTCTATTAGTTCGGAGTAGACTTCTCCGGGATAGAGCTGCTGAGAGCGAAAATCGGGATGATTTGGCGCGTCAGGCAATCCCTGACACTCGATCGCGACGCCGTCGTAGTCGTCATACGACCGCCCCTCCGGATTCTTCGGACAGCCGGCAAGCCAGTTTCCGGTATAAATCTGGACAGCCGGCTGTGTTGTCGCAACCTCAAGAACCCTGCCCGACTTTGGCGCCTCGAGAACAGCAACCGTTTTACGCGCTCCGCCCACATAATCGTCGACAAGCCAGCAGTTGTCATAGCCTTTGCCGTATTCAAGAGCCGGAAACGGCTTTTCGATATCCTCGCCAAGAGTCTTGGCCACAGTGAAATCCATCGGCGTGCCCTTGACAGTAGCAATCTCTCCCGTGGGAATCAGCGACTCATCTGTCGGCAAATAGCGCGAGGCTGTGAGATAAAGTTTATGTCCAAGTACCGAACCGGAGTTTTCGCCCTCAAGATTCCAGTAGGCATGGTTTGTCAGATTGACAACCGTCGGAGCATCGGTTATGGCTTTAAGCTCAAGCGTCAGAACATGGTCGTCAGACCAACTGTAGATCGCAGAGACGCTTACAGTGCCCGGATAATTCTCCTCTCCGTCGGGACTGACGCGGCTGAACACCACAGAATCGCCCTCGACACGACTCTCCCAGATCCGGTTATGAAAACCGGTCGGGCCTCCGTGGAGTGCGTTCGGCCCATTGTTGATTGCAAGCTGATAGTCGCGGCCTTCAACACGCAGTTTGCCTCCGGCTATCCGATTGGCATAACGTCCGGGGATCTTTCCCGCACACGGTCCGTCGGCCATATAATCCGCGGGATCAGCATAACCGATTGCCACATTCGCAAGATTACCATCCGAATCGGGCACTTCAACACTGACTATACCTGCTCCGAGCGAGGACAGGACCACGCGCGAACCGCATGAATTTGTCAGTGTGTAGAGAGTCACATCGCCGTGGATCGTGGCGCATACTTTTTTTTCGATCTTCATGATTGTCAATTTATGGAATAAGGACTGCGTCCGGAGACAACAGATTACAATATAGGAATCAGGCCTGATGGCTTAACAGAGGCAAACTTAACCATTTTTTTGCAAACAAACGGAATTTTTGATGAAAATAATTAAGAGAGCGCGTCTGGGTTTAACTTTTATTCGCTCAAAGAGAGATTCTCGAGGGTCTTATGAAGATTTACGCGGGAAGCGATGCTGGATCGCGACCGGGAATATCTTCAGAAAGCTCCGAAAAGAGCCTTTGAGAGGATTAGAAAGTCTTTATTCAGTTTGTTTATCCGTGTCAGATCCAGATATTCTCTAAATTTCCGCCTGCGCGTCGTTTCCGTCAGTGCTGTCCCAGCTCAGGCCGACAGATGCCCCGTCAAGCTGCACTCCCTCGATCGGAGGAAGCAGCTTGGTCACAACCACCCGCCCCGACGCGACTTCGGGATAACGGCCGACAAGAGCCCGGCGGATGCGCCAGGCGACATTCTCAAGCAGCTGCGACGGCCGACCCATCTCAACCCTTACAATCGACGCAATCTCGGCATAGTTGACCGTCGACTCAAGCTCGTCGGTCCGCGCCGCCGTAAGTGCCGGCGGGTAGCTCAGACTGACAGTTACCTCATAGTCATTGCCGATCTTGCGCTCCTGTTCTAAAACACCATGACAAGCTCTTATGCGGAGCCTGTCAAGTGTGATTGTGATATTCATTGTGTCGTCTGTCTGCATTGCAGAATCATTTTCGGCGCGAGCGCATGCGGGTTTTCTGCTTCGGGTTGTTCTTCTGTTTCTTTTTGGTCTGCTTCAGAGCCTGATTGACCGAAACAGTCTTGCCCAGATCATCTTCGCCCGGACCGTGGCCACGGTCGTCGACAAGGAGGAAATCGAGTTGCTTGCGCTCGAGATTGGCGCGCGCCACCTTGACCTTCACATTGTCGCCCAGACGGTAACGGTTGCCGCGACGGCGTCCGATCAGACAGTAGTTCTTCTCGTCGAAATCATAATAGTCGTCGACAAGATCGCGCACCGGTACGAGCCCCTCGCAGAGATTATCGTTAAGTTCGACATAGAGCCCCCATTCGGTCACTCCAGAAATGACTCCGTCGAAAGTTTCGCCCATGTGGTCGCCCATAAATTCGACCTGCTTGTATTTGATCGAGGCGCGTTCGGCATTTGCTGCAAGCTGCTCCATTTCCGACGAATGCTTGCACTGCTCCTCGAGTTTAGGCTGGTTGACCGAACGGCCGCCTGAAAGATAACGGTCCAGAAGACGGTGGACCATCATGTCGGGATAGCGGCGGATAGGCGAAGTGAAATGCGTATAATAGTCGAACGCAAGTCCGTAGTGACCGACATTCGTAGTCGAATAGATCGCCTTGGCCATCGAGCGGATCGCGAGTGTCGAAAGGAAATTCTCCTCCCCGTGTCCCTTGATGTCGGCAAGCATGCGGTTGATCGAACGGTTCACCTCACGCGACGAACCCGAATCGCGCACCTTAAAGCCGAACGTGCGCGCAATCTTCGAGAGATCGGCGAGCTTGCCGGGATCCGGCATGTCGTGGATTCGATAGACGAACGCCTTGGGTCTCTTATGGTCGGCCGGCTTGCCGATAACGGTGGCGACAGTCTTGTTGGCGAGCAGCATGAACTCCTCGATAAGCTTGTTGGCCTCCTTCGATTCCTTGAAAAAGACACTGACCGGATGGCCCGACTCATCGACATCGAACCTCACCTCCGCACGGTCGAATTCAACCGACCCGTTCTCGTAGCGTTCCTTCCGAAGGATCTGAGCCATAGAGTTAAGCGCAAGAATCTCGTCTGAATAATCGCCGACTCCGGTCTCGATCACCATCTGGGCTTCCTCATAGGTGAAGCGGCGGTTGGAGCGGATCACTGTGCGGCCGATCTGGTGGCTGATAACCTTGGCGCGCGCATCCATTTCAAAGATGCACGAAAACGCGAGCTTGTCCTCGTCGGGTCGCAGCGAGCAGATCCCGTTCGACAGATGTTCGGGCAACATCGGCACAACGCGGTCCACAAGATAGACCGACGTGGCACGCTTCTGGGCCTCCCGATCAAGAATTGTATCCGGGCGCACATAGTGCGTGACATCTGCGATATGCACTCCGATCTCATAATTGCCGTTGGGGAGCACACGGAAAGAAAGCGCGTCGTCGAAATCCTTTGCGTCGCGCGGGTCTATGGTGAAGGTGACGACATCGCGCATATCCAGACGTTTCGCAACCTCCTCGTCCGTAATTCCGGCATCGATCTTTTCAGCTGCGGCATTCACATTGTCCGGATACTTGTAGGGCAACCCGAATTCAGCAAGAATCGCATGCATCTCCGTCGTATTCTCACCTGTGCGGCCGAGAACATCAACGACCTCGCCGCGCGGATTCTTGTCATCCTCCGGCCACGAGACAATTCGCACGACAGCCTTGTCGCCATTCTTTCCGCCGCGGAGTTTCGAGCGGGCGATCATGATGTCATTGGCAAGAAACTTGCTGTCGGTCCGCAGATATGCAATCTGGCGGTCCACAAAGAGAGTCCCGATGAAAGTCTGGTCCTTCTCTTCGATAATCTCAATCACCTCAGCCTCAGGCTCTACTCCCCTACGACGCGCGGCGATATTGATGCGCACGCGGTCTCCGTTAAGAGCGTGCATCGAGTTTCGCTCTGCGACCGAGATGGTCTCTCCGTCCGTGTCCGTGATGACACTGTTTTTACCGTTTGCGCGACGCACAAACGTTCCTTCGGTCACATTATTTCGCTGTGGCGACTTATATTTGCCGGGCGACACCTCGATCAGATCTCCGTCAAAAGCCATTTCGGCAAGCATCATGGCTATCGACTTCTGAGCGGAAGCTCCATTGACGCCGAGCGCATAGGAAACCTGTTTGTAATTGAATGTCGTCGCACCCTGGCGAGAGATATAGGCGAGCACCTCACTGCGCAGATCCTTTGCGGCTACGCGACGGGGGGTGGCAGTTTTTGTTTTTTTGGTCATGAGAAGAAATTTGAATAATATGTGGAATTATGACCGGCTCGGTCTGGTTTAATGGTCATTCCTGTCACGTATCTCACAGAAACAGCTCACTCTCTGCCAAAACCAGCCATAATCATAAATAAAAAACACAACAAAGCCACTAAGGGTTTAACCTGTCGCCCCGGCGTTATCCGACAGCGTCAGGCGTCGATATTGGCATAGTTTGCGTTGGCCTCGATGAAGTCACGGCGCGGAGCGACATCCTCTCCCATAAGCATCGAGAATATGCGGTCGGCCTCTGCAGCATCGCTGATATTGACCTGCTTGAGCATGCGGTGGTCAGGCGACATCGTCGTGTCGCGCAACTCCTGCGCACTCATCTCTCCGAGACCTTTGTAGCGCTGCACACTCGTCTTCTCGCCATTCTTCATGATAAACTGCTGAACCTGCTGGTCAGTCCAGCAATACTCCTCGACCTTGCCGCGCTTGCACTTATAGAGCGGCGGCGTTGCAAGATAGAGATATCCGTTTTCAATAACCGGACGCATCCGGCGGAAGAAGAATGTCATCAGAAGCGTTGCGATATGCGATCCGTCGACATCGGCATCGGTCATGATAATGATCTTATGATAGGCGAGCTTCGAAATATTGACGGCCTTGGGGTCATCCTCCGTCCCGATGCTGACACGCATAGCGCGGAAAAGAGATGTGATTTCCTGATTGTCGAAAATCTTATGGTCCATCGCCTTCTCGACATTCAGAATCTTACCGCGGAGCGGAAGGATCGCTTGAAACTGACGGTCGCGACCCTGCTTTGCCGTTCCCCCTGCCGAATCTCCCTCGACGAGAAACAGTTCGCAGTCCTCGGCGTGGCGGCTCGAACAGTCGGCGAGCTTTCCAGGCAGACCGCCTCCCGACAACGGCGACTTGCGAAGCACCTTGTCACGGGCATTACGGGCCGCATATCGGGCCTTGGCGGCAAGAATCACCTTCTCGACGATCGTCTTGGCCTGACGGGGGTGTTCCTCAAGATACACCTTAAGCGCATCGCTGACCGCAGTCTGAACCGCACCCATCACTTCATTATTTCCGAGCTTCGTCTTTGTCTGGCCCTCGAACTGCGGCTCCATCACCTTGACTGAAACGACTGCCGTCAGCCCCTCGCGGAAGTCATCGCTTGCGACCTCGACCTTCTCCTTTTCAAGCATCTTGTTGTCTTCGGCATACTTTTTGAGAGTCAAGGTCAGACCGCGGCGGAATCCCGTCAGATGCGTACCGCCCTCGATCGTGTTGATATTGTTAACAAACGAATAGACATTCTCGTTATATGAGGTATTGTACGTCAAAGCCACTTCGACAGGAATCCCCTGACGCTCCGTATTGAGATGGATCACATCTTCGACCAGCGGCTCTTTGTTCGAGTCGATATACTGAACGAACTCCATCAGACCATTCTCCGAATAGAACGTCTCGCTGCGAGGCTCACCCTCCTCGTTGACCGCACGCATATCACGAAGCGTCAGCGTTATACCTGCGTTAAGAAACGCCAGATCGCGCAGACGGTTCGCAAGCGTATTGTAATCATAGACCGTAACGGAAAAAATCGACGCATCGGGCTTAAACGTGATCATAGTCCCGGTGTGATCACTGTCGCCGACGATCTTCAGCTCGCTTGTCGGCTTACCGCAGGAATACTCCTGGACATAAGACTTGCCGTTTCGATGAATCTCAGCGCGAAGATATGTTGAAAGCGCGTTCACACAGGAAACGCCGACACCGTGAAGTCCGCCGGACACTTTATAGCTTCCCTTGTCAAACTTTCCGCCGGCGTGGAGCACCGTAAGAACGACCTCCAACGCACTCTTTCCCTCCTTCTCATGCATATCCACCGGGATACCTCGACCGTTATCGACAACGGTGATCGAGTCATCCTCATTGATCGTGACATCGATATGAGTGGCGAATCCGGCCAGCGCCTCATCGATCGAGTTGTCGACAACTTCATAGACCAGATGATGCAGACCCTTGCCTGAAATATCGCCAATATACATGGCCGGACGTTTACGCACTGCCTCGAGACCCTCCAGTACCTGGATATTGCTCGCGCTGTATTCTTCTCTTTCTGACATATTCTTATTGATACGTGTTCGTTGATTCAAAAAATTTGAAAAAACACTTTCCACAGGAGCTGTTGAACACAACAATCCCTTACCCGTAAAAAGCAAACAAAGTTACGAATTTTTTCAGTCACATGCAACACCCGACAACCAACTTTCCAGGGCTGACGCATCTTAATTTTTTACAACATCAAAACTTTTTAAGGCATAA
>CAJUHM010000023.1 GCA_910586475.1 uncultured Muribaculaceae bacterium
GACAAACTTAATCGTCAATTAGAGGTCGCATTAGCATAGGTGGTTATATAGAAGCGGCGGCGCATCATCTACTATCAATGACACACCGCCGCAAAATTCGGTTTATTATCGTTCAGCCTCCTTTCAGGCCGTCGGAGCGTCGGAAGCAGCAACCGGTTCGGAGACAGTCACAGGCTTGGCTTCCCAGCCCAAAGCGCTTGCACCGAGAACGGCGGCATCCGCTTCCTTGAGTTCACTGAGAATAACCTGCACCTTGCCTTTCCAGATCGAAAGCATATTCTTCTCCATCGACTCGCGGATCGGTCTGAGAATCAGATCGCCGGCCTTGGCCAGACCACCAAAGATCACGAAAGCCTCGGGCGAAGAGAACACCGTGAAATCAGCCAGAGCCTCGCCGAGGATCTGTCCTGTATAGTCAAAGACAGCTTTCGCGAGCTTGTCGCCGGCGATGGCAGCATCATAGACATCCTTCGATGTGATCTCATCGATCGGAAGATTACGCAGAAGCGAAGGCGTATCGCTCATTTCGAGATATTCGCGTGCGGTGCGTGCCACACCTGTCGCCGAGCAATAGGTCTCAAGACAGCCTGTGCGGCCACAGCCACAGAGACGTCCGTTGTTGCGCTTTACAAGGACATGTCCGAGTTCGCCGGCAAAACCATCGTGACCATAGACGAGCTGACCGTTGACAACGATTCCGCTGCCCACGCCAGTACCGAGAGTGATCATGATGAAATCCTTAAGACCGCGCGCCGCGCCATAAGTCATCTCACCGATAGCGGCAGCATTGGCGTCGTTGGTGATTGCGACAGGAAGTTTCATCTTGTCCGACAGTAGCTGAGCGAAAGGAATCGGAGTGGGCCAGGGAAGATTGACACCATCTTCGATCTTTCCGGTGAAATAGTTGGCGTTGGGAGCTCCGACACCGATGCCATAGATTTTGTCCTGGGCGTCGATTGATGCAATCAGTCGGTTGAGTTCAAAACTGAGTTCATCGATATAGTCATTGAAATTAGAATGCTTGCGAGTCTTGATCGAGTTGCTGGCAAGCACGACACCGCGGGCGTCCACGATGCCGAACACCGTGTTGGTTCCACCCATGTCGATACCGATCACATAAGGTTTAGAGTTAATCATTGTAATATATTATGGTATTGTTAGATTTTTTCACAAAGATAATTAAAACAATTGAAACTCCTTGACGAAATCCGATTATTTCGCTTTTTTAACTTCGCTTCTCCGCTCCGACCGGCATTTGATGCGGTTTCCGGCCACGTTCGAACAACTTACGGCTTACAGACGTTTGCTGTTACGCGCAATTTTGCTTAACTTTGCACGTCAGCGACAGGCGCGTCTTCAAACCGACCCTGTCGCCGGCAATCCTGTTTCAACTCTCCAATGACTCAGATAGTTTTATGTCAAACGTACAGATACGTCCGCTTTTAACCATACTGACCCTGTCGCTGCTCGTCTCCCTCACGGGCTGCGACGACAGTCCTGCGCAAGCCGACACAGCCAACCGTGCCGTGCTCGTCTACATGCTTGCGAACAACGACCTCGCGGACTATGCGGAATCGGATCTCGCCGAAATGAAACGCGCCGCCGGCGACATCGGCAACGGCCGCCTGCTGATCTATCTGCAGTCGAAGACCGACGTTCCGCGCCTGTTCGAGATCAGCACTTCAGACACCGACCTGACGCTTAAGACCTACGACACGACCGTCTCATCAGCCGATCCCCGACGTCTTAAGGAGGTTGTCGACGACGTCAGATCGATTGCCGACGCCGACTCCTACGGAATCATCTTCTGGAGCCACTCGACCGGATGGCAGAGCGAGCCTCAGAGCACTCTCGACAACAGGATGAGCGTAACCCCGCTATCGTTCGGATACGACGCAGGCGCGACGGCCGGCCGGATGAAAATCACCTCTATGGCAAAAGCCCTCGAGGGCAACCGCTTCGACTTCATCTATTTCGACTGCTGCCACATGGCGACCGTCGAAGTAGCCTACGAACTGCGCCATCTGACTCCATTCATAGCCGCCTCCCCGACCGAACTCGGCGTCGACGGAATGCCCTATGACCTCAACCTCCGCTGTTTCTTCGCTCCGAAAGCCAATCTTTCGCAGGCCATACGAAACACATTCAGCACATATCCGCTGACCTACACCTACGGCTGCTCGATCTCACTCATTTCGACCGAGGGACTCGACCGCCTTGCTTACGTCAGCCGAATGGCAATGAAATACGCTCCGCCTCTGTCCTACACCCCGGTCAGATACTTCCGCAAAGGAGTGCTCGACACAGGAATCTTCGACATGGCCCACTACTTCCGCGCCATGACCGAGGACGACCCGCCACTCGCACGCGAGTGGGAAGTGGCATTCCGCAACACAGTGACAGAAAGCCACTCCACCTCAAGCGTTTTCATGCTTCCGGCCGACAACTTCAACGGACTCGGATGTCACATCCTGTCCGACTCCTATCCTTCGTCGGCCCTCGGCTACGACGAACTCGCGTGGTATCGCGATGTTGTAGCCCGTTAAAGGCAACTTCATTTCAAACCACCCAGCCCTCTCCTCCGATCCACAAAAAATGATATTCTCACAGATACCACTGCCCGGACTCTCCGAAACCCCGGCCGACACAGTGGCCCGCGACAAAGAAGAAGCCATCGGAATGCTAAAGGCAATCTCCTTTGACGATCTGATCAGCCGCATCGCAACGACACTTGTCGATTTCGCGATCCATCTCGCAATCGCAATCCTCGTGTTCTATGCCGGCAAATACATCATCAAGAAACTCTACACCGTCACAGCCAACATTCTCCTGCGGCGCCGCGTCGACAAATCGCTGACAACATTCGTCCTGTCGCTTGTCAACATGGTCCTCTACTTCATTCTGGTCGTCACGGTCATCGGAATTCTCGGAATCAACACAACCTCATTCATCGCGATCTTCGCCTCGGCAGGTGTCGCGATCGGTATGGCTCTGAGCGGAACGCTCCAGAACTTTGCCGGAGGCGTGCTGATACTGCTCCTGAAACCATATAAAGTCGGCGACTACATCGAAGCCCAAGGCTATGCCGGAATCGTCAAGGAGATCCAGATATTCTCGACAATCATCACCACGCCCGACAACAAATCGATCATCGTGCCCAACGGCCCCCTATCGACCGGCTCGATCAACAACTGGAGCCGCGAGGAATACCGGCGTATCGACTGGACCGTAGGCATCTCCTATGGCGACGATGTCGAACGGGCCCGTCAGGTGCTTCTCGACATTCTCAGCGCCGACTCGAGAGTGCTCAGCAGCGCGCCCGCGCTAACCGACGAAGAGAGAAAAGACGCCGAAACTGCAGCCGAGACGGCAGCGACCGCCGAAACAGGCCGCAGATCATGGTTCAGCCGGATTTTCCACCACAGCAAGAAACGAATCGACCCGGCGGCTATCGAGATGCCTTCGATCGACATCACACAGCTTGCTCCGAAAATCGACCACACTCCAAAGGTGTTTCTTGCCGAACTTGCCGACTCGAGTGTGAACCTTTCTGTGCGTGCATGGGTTAGATCCGCTGACTACTGGGGTGTCTACTTCGACGTAAACGAACGCATCTACACCACTCTGCCGTCATTCGGAATCAACTTCCCCTTCCCGCAGGTCGACGTCCATTTCGATCCGCCGAAAGCCTGACCCGCACACAGAGTCCTGGCGGTCAAAAAATTCTATCACAATAAAGACTTATTCACACATATTCACTATCTTTGCAATAAGTTTAATGTCAGGCGTCCGCCACTGACTCTACGTAATTCTGATTAATAAAAAACGTAAGAACCTAAACATAAATGTCAGTAACATCTTTTTTAAGTAAAATTTTCGGCAACAAATCAGACCGCGACTTACGCGAAATCAAGCCGATAGTAGATAAAATCGAAGCTCTGAGCGCAGAGCTCCAGAGCCTCACACCCGACGAACTCCGCGCCAAAATCGACTCCGTACGCGCCGACATCCGACAGGCCGTCACTGCCGACGAAGAGGCTGCCGCTCAGAAACGCATCGAAATCGAGAACCTCCCGATCGACAAACGCCAGCCGGTCTGGGACGAAATCGACCGCCACGAGAAAAATGTTCTCGACATAATTGAACAGAAACTTGACGAACACCTCCCGATCGTATTCGCAACACTCCGCGAAACTGCCGCTCGCTTCGCCAAGAACCCGACAATCGAAGTGACCGCCACAGACCTTGACCGCGAGTTTGCCGCACAGGGACGCGATTTCGTGACCATTGAAGGCGACAAAGCGATCTATAAGAACCAATGGACCGCCGGAGGCAATCTCCTGACTTGGGACATGATCCACTACCACGTCCAGCTGATCGGCGGCGTTGTGCTCCATCAGGGTAAAATCGCCGAAATGGCAACCGGTGAGGGTAAGACTCTCGTTGCGACGCTTCCCGTCTTCCTCCGCTCTCTTTCGGGCAAAGGCGTCCACGTCGTAACCGTCAACGACTACCTCTCGAAACGTGACTCGGAATGGATGGGACCGCTCTACATGTTCCACGGATCGACTGTGGACTGCATCGACAAACACCAGCCCAACACTCCCCAGCGCCGCGCGGCCTACAACTGCGACATCACATTCGGTACAAACAACGAATTCGGTTTCGACTACCTCCGCGACAACATGGCCATGTCGCCCGATGACATGGTGCAGCGCAAACACTACTATGCGATCGTCGATGAAGTCGACTCCGTGCTCATCGACGATGCCCGCACACCGCTCATCATCTCCGGCCCGGTGCCCCGAGGCGACGACCAGCTGTTCAACGAATATCGTCCTAACGTCGAAAAAGTCGTGCAGGCCCAGCGCAAGCTCGTCAACCAGATTCTTGCCGACGCCAAGACAAAACTCGCAAGCGACGACAAGGAAGTGAAAAAAGAAGGCGCACTCCTGCTGTTCCGCGCATTCAAAGGTCTGCCCAAGAACTCCCCCCTCATCCGATTCCTCAGCCAGGAGGGCATGAAAAACATCCTTCTTGAGACCGAAGCCTACTACCTTCAGGACAACTCCCGCGAGATGCCCAAAGCGACAGAGCCCCTCTACTTCGTTATCGACGAGAAAAACCGCAGCGTAGAACTGACCGACAAGGGTATCGACGCACTGACCGGAACTCAGGCCGACCCGACCTTCTTCGTGCTCCCCGACATCGCCGCTCAGCTCTCGGAAGCCGAAACAATCACCGACACCGCAGAACGCGCACGCAGAAAAGACGAACTGATGCAGGAATATGCCGTCAAGGCCGAACGCGTCCACACCGTCACCCAGCTTCTGAAAGCCTACACCCTCTTCGAGAAAGATGTTGAATATGTCATCGACGACAACAAGATCAAGATCGTCGACGAGCAGACTGGCCGTATCATGGAAGGACGCCGCTACTCCGACGGACTCCATCAGGCTATCGAAGCCAAAGAGGGTGTCAAAGTCGAAGCCGCGACACAGACCTTTGCGACAATCACTCTCCAGAACTACTTCCGCATGTACCACAAGCTTGCGGGTATGACCGGTACGGCCGAAACCGAAGCCGGCGAATTCTGGGACATCTACAAACTCGACGTGGTCACAATCCCGACAAACCGTCCGGTTGCACGCGAGGATATGAAAGACCGCGTCTTCAAGACAAAGAAAGAAAAATATGCTGCCGTAATCGACGAAATCCAGGCTCTCGTCAAAGCCGGACGACCCGTTCTCGTCGGCACAACATCGGTCGACATCTCGGAACTTCTGAGCCGAATGCTGACAATGCGCCATATTCCCCACAACGTCCTCAACGCAAAGCTCCACCAGAAAGAAGCCGACATCGTGGCACAGGCCGGACGACCCGGAACAGTCACAATCGCGACCAACATGGCCGGACGTGGTACGGACATCAAGCTCACCAAAGAAGTCAAAGACGCCGGAGGTCTTGCGATCATCGGCACCGAACGCCACGAAAGCCGACGCGTCGACCGACAGCTCCGCGGACGTTCCGGACGTCAGGGCGACCCCGGTTCTTCGGTATTCTACCTCTCGTTCGAAGACCAGCTGATGCGTCTGTTCGTGACCGACAAAGTCATGAAGATGCTCGACAAATTCGGACTTGAGGAAGGCGAGATGATCGAATCGAAAATGATCGACCGCGCTATCGAAAACGCACAGAAACGCGTCGAAGAAAACAACTTCGGTATCCGTAAGCGCCTGCTCGAATACGACGACGTCATGAACAAGCAGCGAACCTACATCTATTCGCGACGCCACCACGCACTCCTCGGCGAACGAATCGGAATCGACATCGCCAACATGTTCTATGACGTAATCGAAAACCTCGTCAACAACTACTCAGCTCCCACCGACTACCACGATCTCTCGATGGAACTGATGAGAATCCTGACAATCGAGACTCCATTCTCCGAAAAGGAATTCTCTTCGCTCGCAAAAGAAGACATCATCGACCGCATCAACGAAGCCGCGATCGCAGCCTTCGACCGCAAGAGCGACGCGATCCGCGAAGTAGCCGTCCCCGTGATCAAGAACTGTGTCGAAAACCAGAACATGACCGGCAAGATCATCGTTCCGATGACCGACGGAAAGCGCATCTTCCATCTCCGCGCCGATCTTGAGGAAGCCTATGCTTCGGAATGCCGCTCGATCGTCAAGGAATGGCACAAAGCCGTGCTCCTCGTCTCGATCGACGAACTCTGGAAAGAACACCTCCGCGAACTCGACCAGCTGCGCCAGTCGGTTCAGAACGCCTCCTACGAACAAAAAGATCCGCTCGTGATCTACAAGATGGAATCGTTCCACCTCTTCGAAGAGATGCTCAACAACCTCAACATCAAGGTTGCCTCGGCCCTGACAAGAGGTCAGATCTACATGCCGCGTCCGCAGGCTCCCGCTCCGCAACCCCGCGAAACCGAACAAGGCGGAGAAGAGGAATCCCAAACACCCGCTCCGAAACCCCAGCCGGAAGTGAAACGCGCCATGCCTGAGAAGAAAAACGACTACTCCCAGTATCGTGCCACCAAGGAAGACCTTCCCGGCGCGGCCGAACAGCGCGCCGCCGCTTCTGCCCCTCAGGGCAACCAGCAGAAGACCCAGCCGGTTGTCAACGGGCCGAAAGTAGGTCGCAACGACCCCTGCCCCTGCGGCAGCGGCAAGAAGTTCAAAAACTGCCACGGCAAGGGAATGGAGTAATATCTAACCGAATCGTCGATCCAAAAAATTCATGAATCAAGCAATGAACAGGAAAACAGTAATAGCCATATGCAGTGTTCTGGTTCTTCTGCTGGCCGGCATCATCACCTTCAGCGTCATACAGACCAATTCGCTGCGTCAGGAAGTTGCCGAAGCGCAGGCTCAGAACGAACAGCTCCAGATCACCAACGACCAGTTGCAACTCTCAAACGAGCTGACTGCCATCAACTCCGAATTTGCCCAATATGAAAATCAGGCCGTCGAAATCGCCAACGACACAATTCTGGCAAAATACACGGCCGCAAAGGCAAAAGTCGACCAGCTGATGAACGAGCTCAAACAGCAGAAAGCCAGCTCTCGCGCCGAACTCGAAGCCAAAAGTCATAAAATCAAAGAGCTTCAGGGCGAGATCTCAACCCTGAGAGGTCTGCTGAAACACTACATCGCCCAGGTCGACTCGCTCAGCAAGGAAAACACCGGACTGAAGGCTGAAAACGCCGAAATCCGCACCGTCAACGAATCGCTGTCGACCCAGGTCCAGGAAGTGCATCAGAAGAACGAAGCCCTCAGCCAGCGAATGACTCTGGCAGAGAAGCTTAATGTGACCGGCGTCTCCCTCCAGGCTCTGAACGGCAAAGGCAAGAACGAAAAAAACGTCACCAAAGCAAAACAGCTTAAAGTGACATTCACCATTCCTCAGAACAATTCGACTCCGGTCGGTCCGAAGACTATCTACATGCGTCTGACAGGACCGGAAGGATCTCTGCTCGGAAATGCTGGATCATTCCCGTTCGAAGGCGCATCCGTCGCATGCACGGCTAAACGCACAATCGAATATGCCGGCGACGAGATCCCGGGCATCACAATGTACTGGGATGTCAACACGACCCTCAACCCCGGCGACTACACCGTCGAACTCTTCGCCGACAACTATCGCCTGACCTCCAGACGTTTCACACTCAAGAAATAATCCAAACCCACAGAAGCCCTGTGGTCATCTCAAACCCCGACCACAGGGCTTCTGTTTTTTTACTCCCCGCTTCCGCCATGCTCTCTTACCTCTTCGACACCATCAACTCGGTTGAAGTCAACGGACTCAACTCAATCTATAAGCTCCTCCTAAGTCTGGTGCTCGGATGCTGTGTGGGGCTTGAGCGAAAACGCAAAGGACAGATCGCCGGACTCCGGACCTTCGCCCTCATCTCGATGGGTGCGACACTCGCGATGATCCTGTCGATCTATGTGCCGCAGGAATATCTCGGACTGAAAAACGGCGACCCCGGACGTATCGCGGCCCAGGTCATCACCGGTATCGGATTTCTCGGTGCCGGCGCAATCATTCAGAGCAAAGGCTCTGTCCGCGGTCTGACAACAGCCGCCAGCATCTGGATCGTGGCCACGATCGGAATGGCTGTCGGAGTCGGTCTCTACTGGCTGTCAGTCGTCGCGACACTCCTCATCATCCTCGTCCTTGCAGGACTGGAGGGACTCGAACGCCACATCCACCTCGGGGGCGAATCGAGAATCATACGCATCCGTGTCGACGGAATCGTAACCGACATCCACCCCTACAAAAATGAATTGCGACGCCACAACGTCAACCTCGTCAACACCTACGTCGACTATAACTTCGCCCAGCAGACGACGAGCCTCAACCTCGTCGTACTCGCAAGGGAAACAGCCGACTTCATAGACCTCTTCTCAGGCCTGCGCCATCTCTACCCGACTGCATCAATCTCGATCGCAAAAGAACTGACAATCTGATCCGGTGTAGTTTTTGAGCGGCCGCCACGCAGTTGCCAGGCAACGGCTCCCACAAACTCCTTTTTTCAACATCCGGCCACATGATATTCTCCACCCTACTGCTGACAGCCACCGCATCATCTCCCGAAGTCCAGATCGAAGGTCTCATCTCCGACCTGGCTTTTCTGCTCATACTCGCCGCTCTGACAACTCTATTCTTCAAATGGATCAGACAGCCGGTCGTTTTGGGATATATCGTAGCCGGATTTCTCGCAAGCCCCAATTTCACCTATCTCCCATCCGTCACGACTGAAGAAAACATCGAATTCTGGGCTCAGATGGGCATCGTCATACTCCTCTTCTCGCTCGGACTTGAATTCAGCTTCAAGAAACTGCTCAATGCCGGAGGTTCTGCCGTTGTCACCGCGCTTATAATAATGTTCGGAATGATGATTTCCGGATTTGCGATAGGCCACGCACTCGGATTCACCAACATCAACAGTCTCTTTCTCGGAGGAATGCTCTCGATGTCATCGACAACGATTATCATCAAGGCCTTCAACGACCTCCGACTGACCCACAAAAAATTCGCCTCGCTCGTCTTCGCCGTGCTCATCGTCGAAGACCTCTTTGCCGTCGTGATGATGGTCGTCCTCTCCTCGATTGCGGTCAACAACTCCGTGGCCGGAGGCGAAATGCTTCTGAATATAACGAAACTCATTTTCTTCCTCGTCATCTGGTTTGCTGTCGGCGTGTTCATTCTCCCGTCGCTGCTCAACCGCAACCGGCGGTTCCTCAACTCGGAGACACTTCTGATCGTCTCGATGGGGCTCTGCCTGGGCATGGCCGTCTTCTCCGTCTACTGCGGATTCTCGCTCGCGCTGGGAGCTTTCGTCATGGGATCCATTCTGGCCGGGACAAGCTTCGCCGAAAAAATAGAACATGTCACCGCTCCCGTCAAAGACCTCTTCGGATCGATTTTCTTCATCTCGGTCGGAATGATGGTCAACCCGCAAGTCATCAGCCAATACTGGGCTCCGATACTGATTCTCTCGGCTGTTGTGGTTGTCGGAATGATCATTTTCGGCACGACAGGAATGCTCGCAACAGGCCAGACGCTAAAAGTCGCGATCCAGTCGGGATTCTCACTGACACAGATCGGCGAGTTCGCCTTCATCATCGCCACACTCGGCCTGCAGCTCGGAGTGCTCGACCCGTCGATCTACCCCATTGTCGTGGCGGTCTCTGTACTGACAACATTCACGACACCCTACTTCATACGAATGGCCGATCCGGCCTATCGCTTCGTAGCCCGCCACCTTCCGGCAAAACTCCATTTCCTCATCGACCGGTATTCCGACAGCGCAACCGGCGAAAGCGAGACCGGACAGCTATGGCGGTCGGTGCTCTCCCGCTATGCCTGGCGCATACTTCTCTACTCATCCGTCCTTATTGCGATCACCCTCGTGTCGCGCGGATGGATTTTCCCGATTCTGGACAAAATATTCCCCGACTGGGGACGTCTGCTGTGCGTGCTCCTAACCTTCTTCCTGATGGCCCCATTCCTGATAGCGCTCTCCTATCCGGCATCGAAAAAAACCGAGCGGGAGCGTCTCATTGCTGCCAACGCCCGCTTCGATCTTCCACTGATAATCATGACATTCGCGAGACTCATCATCTCGCTCGGACTGGTGGTCTACATGCTTAAGCTCTTCTATTCATGGAGTGTGGCCGCCTCGACAGGACTCGCCATCTTCCTGCTCCTGATCTTGATGGTCTCGAAAAGAGTCCGCCGCCGGATGAGATCGATCGAAGAGAAATTTCTCAACAACCTCAACGAACGTGAACTTCGCCGATCCGGAAAAAACAACAATGTAATAGCCGATCTCCACCTTGCGTTCATGACCGTCACCCACGCCTGCCCCGTCGTAGGCCGGCGTCTCGCTGACTCCGAATTACGCACCCGCTACGGCGTCAACATCGCATCAATCCAGCGAGGCGGTCGGCTGCTTCCCGTGCCCGACGGATCGACACGGCTCTTCCCGGGCGATGTGCTCGGAGTCATAGGAACCGACGACGAGATCCAGACTCTCATTCCCATAATCGAAGCACCCGAAGACAACTCCGACGACACCCTCTCCACCTCTGACTTCAGAATGACTTCGATCCATCTGTCCGAAAGTTCCCCGCTCGTCGGGAAAACCGTCGGAGAGTCCCAGCTGTCAACCCGCCACAAAGCGCTACTCGTCAGCATCATGCGCAATGGAGAATATCTCACACCCGATGCAGACACCCTGTTTGCATCCGACGACACGATCTGGCTCGTCGGATGCCCCGAAAAGCTCGCCGCTTTAAAATAACCTCAACACACTTCCGACCCGATGAACCGACGCACATTTCTTAAATCAACCGCCTTAGCCACCGCTGCTCTGACCATGTTTCCGTCAGAAGCGATCTCTGCGGCGGTCTCCACGTCAAAGCCAACCCTCAGGCCCGGACGTCTTAATCTGAATTTCAGGCCTTATGAACTGCGGCTGCGCCACGCCTTCAATCTCGCTCGCTATCAGCGCACGACGACGCCTGACGTTCTGGTGACACTTACGCTCGACGACATCACCGGCTATGGCGAAGCATCGATGCCACCCTATCTCGGTGAATCTGTCGAATCGGTCTGCTCGTTTCTGTCGAAACTCGACCTCAGTCAGTTTTCCGATCCCTTCCGGATCGAGGACATCCATGACTACATGGAATCCGTCGCGCCCGACAACCGAGCCGCCAAAGCGGCCGTCGACATTGCCCTCCACGATCTGACCGGGAAAATCATGAACCAGCCCTGGCATAAAATCTGGGGACTGAATCCCGACAACTGTCCGAACACATATTTCACCATCGGCATTGATTCCCCCGAAATCGTCAGGCGCAAAGTCGAAGAAGCGAGTCCCTACAGAGTCCTGAAAGTCAAAATGGGTCTCGACAACGACCGGGAAACCGTAGAAATCATCCGGTCAATGACCGACGTCCCGATCTGTGTCGATGTCAATCAGGGCTGGACCGACCGGGGCAAAGCTCTTGAAATGTGCCACTGGCTAAAGGAGCTCGGATGCGTTTTTGTCGAACGGCCATTCGACGTATCGGCGATCGACGACACTGCCTGGCTCACCCAGCACTCCCCCATCCCAATCATAGCCGACGAATTTATCCGACGCATATCCGACGTCGGACGCGCAGCTCAGGCCTATTCCGGGATCAACATCAAACTGATGAAAAGCACCGGAATGCACGAAGCCTACCAGATGGCCACACTTGCCCGGGCGATGGGGCTGAAGGTAATGCTCGGCTGCATGACAGAGACTTCATGCGCTGTCACAGCCGCAGCTCAGCTCGCCCCGATGGCCGACTTTGCCGATCTCGACGGAAACCTTCTGATTGCCAACGACTGCTTTGACGGTCTGAAAATAACTGACGGGAAGATCACTCTTCCAGAGCGTCCCGGAATCGGAGTTGTCCCTCTGGTCTGACATACGCTTTCCATCTGAACAGAATAAACACAATAGCCACATTTTTTTCAAGTCCCTAAAAACCACGAGTCATGAAATTCTCACAAGGCACCACCCTACAGTCTGGCGTTTACATTGTCGACAATTTCCTCCGTTCGTCGGAGGCCGTCGAGATATATCTCGGCCACAATGCCGCGTCAAACGAAAAAATAATGATCCACAGGCTTCTCGACAGCCTCTCCGGCTACTCCGACATCTTTCTTGAAAAAGCCAGAGCCTATGCTCAAGCTCCCGAATCTGCTTTTGTCAGACTGATCGATGCGTTCATCGAGGGCGACGACGCCTGCCTTATAACCGGTGACATCAGCGGCACTCCTCTCGGCCGACAGTTCCCCGGACAGACTGACGAAACGACCGCACGCAGAATCATCGCCTCGCTCGCCAATTCAGTCAATATTCTCCACCGGCTCGGCTATCCCGTTCTTTCACTCTCTCCCGAATCAGTCTATATCAATGTTGACGGACAGCCGGTCATCACGGAATTCTCCCTCCCGATACCGCTCATCAGCGAAAACAGCACTACCAATACTTATGCCGCACGCGAACGCTACGGAGCAACCGGACGCAACAACCCAACCCATGACCTCTATTCTCTTGGCGCGATCTACTATCGGCTTATCACAGGACAGACCCCGCCGGAAGTCAGCATAATTCAGGAAAGAGGACTTGAATATCCGCCGGAAGTCAGCGACGAAACCGCCGACATCATTGACAAAGCCCTTGATCCGAGACCAGCAAACCGATTCTCTTCCGCCGACGAATTCATTGCCGCTATATCCGGCAACACCGGCTCGACAGGAAGCATGCTCTCCTATTACTCGCATGCCGCCGAGCCAGCCCCCGCACCCGAACCGCTTCCGAAAGCAGACGTTCCCGTGGATGTCACACCCACCCCAGTTGCAGAAGAGCCGAAAACTATTGAAAACAAACCGAAGCCTCAGCCCATACCTGAACCCCATCCGACCGGCAACGCTGTGACTCCGCAACCCGTTGCCACACCGCCGGTCCCCCCAACCCCACCAGCACCACCAGCACCTGCAGCACCTGCAGCACCTGCAGCCCCACAGTCCAGACAAGCTCCCGAACCAGAACCCGAACCAGAAATCACGGCTGCGCCGCCGGCAAAAACTAAAAAAAGCTCCGGCCTCCGCTCTCTGATTGCGATCGGAGGTCTCGTCGTGGTCGGAATCATTGCCGGAGTTGCATATGTCTTCTGGCCCGACAGTGCCACATCTACCGCGTCCTCGGATCTCGCAGCTCCCGTTTTGCCGGACACTCCCGAAAATGACACCCTGACCGACTCGCTGCTCACCGTAGGTGTCAGCAAATTCCTCTATACAGGCCCGGTCAACGCATCAGGACTTCCCGAAGGACAAGGTCTGGCAAAATATCAGGGCGGACAATGGCAATCCTACGAAGGCGAATGGACCGAAGGCATCTGGAACGGCTCAGGAAAACTGATCTACACCAACGGCGACATTTTCGAAGGCACTTTTGTAGAAGGCACTTTTGCAGAAGGCAAGTATCTGATACAGCCAGATCAGACAGGCAAAGGCAGCTACTTCTCCGGAACGTTTAAAAACGGAACGCCATTCGAAGGCTCTTGGTATCAGCCCGACGGAAAAGCATTCCAGAAAGTCTCCGGCGGAAACACGACATTCCTTTAGAAATCACTACTCAGCCCACTAATCGCGCCTCTCCAATGAAACCGAAAAAATTCCGCATAACCGTCCTGCTGGCTGTCGCTCTGGCTCTCGGGACATTGCCGCTTCCGGCCCAGATGCTCATTGTCAGACCGGCAGAAAAACCGCCCACCCCGAAAGTCATCCCGGCCTCAATCTCAAAAGCCGAAGCTTCGATCTCGGAATCCAACTCCCGGCTTTCGAAACGCATGGCCGCAACCAGGCGCAGGACTCCCCGGACACAGGCTGCAACCATGTCACTACCACCTTTGGAATTCACCGTCGTGACCGAATCTGAACTGACCCCAAGAATCGACCTGTCGAAATTCAGCGCACCCCGGCCGGAGAGCCGTTGCCGCGAACTCGAACAGGCTTCAGTCCGCCCGATCCCCGTCGGTGACGCAATGGTCGGCATTCCCGACTGTCTCGAAATTCTCGAATCCTCAGCCGACTTCTTCATCGGCGCCCTCGACGACGTGGTTCAGATCGACTCATGGCAGTTCGACGAGACATATAAACTCTCAACTCCCGAAGCCTACATCCGCTACATCACGCGTCTCTACAACGGTGCCCCCGAATCGACTGTGACCGACGGCGACAAAACCGAAATTGCAGGCTTCGACACCGAATCGGGCAAAAGCTACCGCGTGGCTATGCAGAAATCCGGCTCGAAGTTCTACGTCACCCGGATGGTCTACAGACCGGCCGTCGAATCAGCCGTGACAAACTTGTTTCCGACCATGCTCAACCTCTGACAATTCCGGACCTATGAAAAAAACTCTGCATTTTATTCTGACAGCCGCCCTCTCAGCGGCAGTGGCCGGCGCATCAGCATCCACTCCTGCGGCGACAGCCAATTTCATCGAAACGACGCGAGGTCTCGACATCCCGATGGTGTTCATCGGCGAAACGACATTCCGCATGGGGGGCACACCCGATCAGGATCAGCCGGAAGATGACGAGACGGTCCACAACGTCACACTCTCGTCCTTCTACATTGCCGCAACCGAAATCACTCAGTCTCAATGGGAAAAAGTGATGGGCACAACCATCGGACAGATGAAAGAGAAAGCCGGCAGCACAGCACGCTCCTATGGCGAAGGGGCTGACCACCCGATGTACTACGTGAGCTGGAACGACGCGATTCTGTTCTGCCGCAGACTTTCGGCTCTGACCGGATTGAACTACCGCCTCCCGACAGAAGCCGAATGGGAGCTTGCCGCACGCGGAGGATCCGAATCGCCCCAGACAAAGTTCGCAGGCTCCGACAACCTCGACGACGTCGGATGGTATGTCGACAATGCCGACGTGGACCGCTTCAACAAAGGGAATCCCGATTCGCATCCCGTCACGACCCTTGCGCCCAACCGTCTTGGAATCTTCGACATGAGCGGAAATGTCTGTGAATGGGTCCTCGACTTCTATTCCCCCTATGCCGACACTCCGGCAGTCAACCCCGTCGGACGCCCCTACAACGGCGACCGGGTCTACCGCGGCGGGGCCTTCCGTTCAAGCAAGGACTATTGCCGCGTGGCCTTCCGAAACTCCAATTCGCCGACATTCGCATCGGAAATCACCGGTTTCAGGGTCGTCTGCGAGCCCTGAGCCTCCCATGTTCAAATTTCACAAACTGACTGAACCATGATAACCATTCGCCGCCCACTCTTCTTCTCCGAAATCGGACGCAAGCCGACACAGGAAGACTGCCTCTTTCCGACCAGCCCCGACATCAGCGACCATCTGTTCATTCTTTGTGACGGCATGGGAGGCCACAACAAGGGCGATGTCGCTTCTTCGACCGTAGCCCGGACTCTGGAAAAATCCCTGTCGGAATTTCTCCGAAACCGACAGGCCATAACTCCACGGCGATTCAACTCCGCCCTGACCGAAGCCGACGACGCTCTCGAAAAGATTCCGGAGGCCACCTCAGAACCCCGTCCCGGAACCACTCTGGCAGCCATCGCCATAAACTCCCGCTCAATCCTTGCCGCACACATCGGTGACTCCCGGATCTATCACATCCGCCCGTCGATCTTCGACCCCGCAAAAGGTCAATCGGGAATTCTCTATCGATCCGAAGACCATTCCATTGTCGGCGAACTCGTCAGGACAGGGCAGATCACAGACGACGAAGCGCGGACACATCCCCGCCGCAACATCATCACTCGTGCGATCCAGCCCGGACTGCAGAACCGCTTCGAACCAACCTTCCGCAAAATAACCGACATCCGCTCGGGCGACTACCTATTTCTTTGCACAGACGGAATCATCGAACAGCTCTCCGACAGCGAGCTTGCCGGAATCCTTGCCGACACAACCCTGTCCGACACAGAAAAAATCTATGCAATCAAAAAAATCTGCGACAACGGAACACGCGACAACTACACAGCCTGCCTCATCCCCATTTCGGCTGTCGAGATTCCGGCGCGGAAAAAGCGCGTCACACTCCGACAGCTGATCATCCTCGCCTTCCTAACCGCCCTCGCCGTCATGGCATCACTCGGAATTGCATTCCACTACTTCTGCCAGAACCAGCCCGAAGAATCCGGCAACACGCTCAAGACCGACTCTGCGGCAACTCCTGCGGACACTGCGGCAATCGACACAATACGGCTCCTGACGCCGATCATAACAACAACCGACTCCACTCCTGATCCGCAGACCGGACAGCCAGCTCCTCCTGCCGAAACCGATCACGTCCCGATACAGACCGCCATACAGGCCGACACATCCGCTACCCGCCATACAGAAACCCACTCAGAGCCGAATCAACCTGCCAAAACGACTGAAACTGCAGAAATGCCAGACTCTCTCCAGGCCCCGCCGCCATCCGTCGTCCCTCCAAAACCCGACAGAACCAAACCGGCCATAGTCCCCACGCGAAGAAAAGAAAAAACAACCCGGCCACAGCCATTAGCCTGACCTTCTCACCTATGAAACAGATCCGCCTACAACTTCTGATAATCCTCTGCGTCGCCACACTCCCACTCCCGGCATCGGCCCAACGCGCTCTCTACATTCTCTCACAGGGCACCGGCATCGGCCGGCAAAGCCTTATCCCCTTCGACTACGGCTCGCAATTCGAGCCAGACCTGCTGCGCGCCACATGGGACAACGACGAACACATTATAGCAGCCGGATTCACATTCCACGGACTCCAGATCGCAACAGCACCCCATCCCGACTGGGGCAACCAGACCTATCGGTTCGCAACAGAATATCCCGAAGAGTTCATCACCGACATGACCGCGAAAGGACTGACAATCACAGAGCTGACAACCGACGGACTGAACTGGCTCGCAATCGCCACGGAAGTCGTCCCGGCTCGCCCGCAAATATTTCTCTCATTCTCAGATCCGGTCTCCGACGACGAACGCGCAACTCTGCGCGAACGGATCGGCAGCCTCGCCGCCGACCACTACTTCATCACCGACGCCGCATGCTCCGGAAACATGTGGAGCATCGTCGCAACCTACAACCCCGAAATCGAAGAACAGATCTTCGATTTCCCGCAAGCCGCACGCGACATCTCGGACTTCTTCATGCGCAATCAGGCCAACGGATTCCGCATCTCTGCCGCCGACTACGGAAACGGCCACTACCTATGCGTGATGACGCGGACCTCCGGACGCCCGCGTCCACAGGCAATCCTGCCCGGAGTCGAAAATCCAAATGAAGTCATGGACCGCTACTGGGGAATGCAGTTCGCCATCACAGGAATCGGCCACTGAAACACACCACAGCACTCCTGCGGCTCACTTTTTCCCGCAACACAGCTGCCACCTATAGCCCGAAAATCGAGTTTTTTCACTAACTTTGCAGACAAATCAACAAACCAACCACCCGCACATGGAAAAAATCATAATTCTTGACTTCGGCTCCCAGACCACACAGCTTATCGGCCGACGTGTCAGAGAGCTAAACACCTATTGCGAGATTCTTCCCTACAACAAGATGCCCTACGATGACCCCTCAGTCATCGGTGTCATCCTTTCCGGGTCTCCATTCTCAGTCTACGACGAAAAAGCATTCAAGACCGAACTCGACCGTCTTCGCGGACACTACCCCGTCTTAGGCATATGCTATGGAGCGCAATTCATCGCCCTCACCTACGGAGGCAAAGTCGAACCCGCAGACTCTCGTGAATACGGACGCGCTCACCTCGCTGAAGTCAACAACTGCGACCCGCTCCTCAAAGGAATCGAAAAAGGAGCCCAGGTGTGGATGAGCCACGGCGACACAATCACCGCGCTCCCCGAAGGATTCTCCATCATTGCATCGACCGATCAGGTCCCCGTCGCTGCATTCCGCGATGAAAACGAAAAAATGTGGGGCGTCCAGTTCCATCCGGAAGTCTACCACTCCGAATGCGGCATGCAGATCCTTGAAAACTTCGTAGTCGGAATCTGCGGAAGCACTTGCAGCTGGAGCGCAGCCTCATTCATCGAAACCACCGTGCGCGAACTAAAGGCACAGCTCGGCGACGACAAAGTTGTGCTCGGCCTATCCGGAGGAGTCGACTCCTCCGTAGCAGCCGTTCTGCTCAACAAAGCGATCGGCAAAAACCTGACATGCATCTTCGTTGACCACGGAATGCTACGCAAAAACGAATTCGCCGACGTCATGCGCGACTACGAATGCCTCGGACTGAACGTGATCGGAGTCGACGCATCCCCCAAATTCTTCGCCGACCTCGCAGGAGTAACAGATCCCGAAACAAAGCGCAAGATAATCGGCCGCGACTTCATCGAAGTCTTCGACGAAGAAGCCCACAAACTGACCGACGTCAAATGGCTCGGACAGGGAACAATCTACCCCGACTGCATCGAATCGCTATCGATCACCGGAACAACAATCAAAAGCCACCACAACGTCGGAGGACTTCCCGAAACAATGAAACTCAGCCTCTGCGAACCCCTTCGACTCCTCTTCAAAGACGAAGTGCGTGCCGTCGGACGCGAACTTGGAATGCCTGAACACCTCATCACACGCCACCCCTTCCCAGGACCCGGACTCGCAGTCCGCATCCTCGGCGACATAACCCCCGAAAAAGTGGCAGTCCTCCAGGAAGCCGACCACATCTTCATCCAGGGACTCCGCGACTGGGGACTCTACGACAAAGTATGGCAGGCTGGCACAATCCTTCTCCCCGTTCAGAGCGTAGGAGTAATGGGCGACGAACGCACCTACGAACGTGCCGTCGCTCTCCGTGCCGTCACATCGACCGACGCAATGACAGCCGACTGGGCACGTCTCCCCTACGAATTCCTTGCAGAAGTATCCAACAAAATCATCAACAAAGTCCGCGGAGTCAACCGCGTCACCTACGACATCTCCTCCAAGCCGCCGGCAACAATCGAGTGGGAATAACCCCCCTGCAACAGTCAGGATCTCTCACACATAACCCGAAACAACGGCGCTGTGTCAAATTCATGGATTTGGCACAGCGCCTGATCTTTTCTGTCGAATAGTGAGAACGCCGCCAGAATAGCTAAGACAATAGAAGCGCGCAAGAGAAATCGGGCTTCGCGAAAAAGACAAAGGAACAGACGGACAGCAAATCAGCCTCCGTCTGTTCCCCATTGTATATATCAGAATACTAAACTCAGAGAATACCCTGCGCCTGCATGGCGCGGGCAACCTTCATGAATCCGGCAACATTCGCACCCTTGACATAGTTGATATATCCGTCAGCCTCCTTACCGAAGAGCTCACACTGATGGTGGATCTCAGCCATGATCTCCTTCAGACGGGCATCTACCTCAGCCGCACTCCAGGAAAGCTTCTGCGAATTCTGAGCCATCTCAAGCCCCGAAACAGACACACCGCCCGCATTCGCAGCCTTGCCGGGAGCATACAGGATCTTCGCATTGAGGAACTCCTTGACAGCCTCCGGCGTCGAAGGCATATTGGCACCCTCGCTGACAGCAATGCAACCCTGGGCAAGAAGAGCACGCGCATCATCGCCGTCAATCTCATTCTGTGTCGCAGAAGGCATTGCGATATCACACTTAACCTTGTGCCAGGGACGCTCCCCAGGATAATACTCACATCCGTATTCCTCGGCAAACTCGCGGATACGGCCGCGATAGATATTTTTCAGCTTAAAAATATAATCAAGCTGCTCCTGTGAGATCCCATCCGGAACATAGATCGTACCGTCACTGTCGCTCATCGAAACAACCTTTGCGCCAAGCTGCAGAAGCTTCTCCGCAGTATAAGTCGCAACGTTGCCAGAGCCGGAAATCGCCACACGCTTACCCTTGATGTCAATTCCGCGTGTCGCAAGCATCGACAGAAGGAAATAGACATTTCCGTAGCCGGTCGCCTCCGGACGAATCAGCGATCCGCCGAACTCACGGCCCTTACCAGTGAACGTACCCGTAAACTCACGCGCAAGCTTCTTGTACATTCCATACATATAACCGACCTCACGGCCACCCACACCGATGTCACCGGCAGGTACATCCGTGTCCGGACCGATCTGACGCCACAGTTCCGTGATGAAAGCCTGACAGAATCTCATCACCTCCATGTCGCTCTTGCCACGCGGAGAAAAATCAGAGCCACCCTTCGCTCCGCCCATCGCAAGCGTCGTAAGCGAATTCTTAAACGTCTGTTCAAACGCCAGGAACTTAAGGATCGACTGATTAACAGAAGAATGGAAACGGATACCCCCCTTATACGGGCCAATAGCATTCGAATGCTGTATACGATATCCCATATTGTTCCGGACCTTTCCGGAATCATCGACCCACGAAACACGGAACGAATAAATCCGGTCAGGAATACACAAGCGCTCAATCAGATTGTAACGCTCAAATTCAGGATACTCATTGTAGACATCCTCAATCGAGGTCACAACCTCCTCAACAGCCTGCAGATACTCGGGTTCATTGGGAAATCGGCGACGGAGATCCGCCATCACTTCTGTTGCTTTCATAACATCTAATAAATTTTATAACCTTAAACATTGTACCGGCGCAGCAAACGCGCCGTAGAAAAAAACTTTTTGAAAAGAAATCAACGATTTCAGTTGCAAAATTACACATTTCAATCAAAAGGAGCGAATTTTTGACCAATTAAATCAATAATATTTATCATTTGACCGCTCCACCTCCCAATCTCGAAAACAAAATGTTAAAAAACTTGCGCCGTTACGCAAAACCCCTTAACTTTGCAATTCACATCACAAAACAACACCCGAAACGGGGCTGACCGGTTTTGACAGCGTGTAGAGGTGGTGTGTAAGCATGCAGAGCCATGATGGAAGGCGCTCTATAATCCCCGACATCGACTTTTTTAAATGGCGAAAACAACTACGCTCTTGCTGCTTAATCGAAGTACAGTAGATTAGCTTAATCGCCGCAATAGTTGCAGCGACAAGACATCGCCCGGTTGTCCTGGTCCCGAGACTAATCGACAAGGCGGTGCAGATAAATCGGGAATAGCACTGCGGGAGCCTCGACAGCAGCGCGAAATCAAGAGGATAAGACATCGGTTGGTCGTCTCCTGCCTGCCGGCGTCCGACAATCAAGTCGAGACTAAGCATGTAGAAAGCACATTAGTTCCGCGTTTGGACGAGGGTTCGAATCCCTCCAGCTCCACTATGTACTACCGAACTTTTTCGGACAAAACGAGTAAAACCTCGGACTATCAAGTAGTTCCGGGGTTTTCTTTTATCTAATCCCTTCGATTCAGGACCGAAAAAAGACGCAAAAAGGACGCCACCGGACAAAGTTCAGGCACTAACCAGGCACTAAGATTTCAAAAATCGTTTTAGTGCCTAAATAGTGCCTAAATGGCATCTAATAATTTCAATTACAAATGCTTACAAAGACCTAACTCAGAATAAAGTCGGAAAATAAGCGACATTTTAACCACTCGTAAAGTAGGTGTTAAAAAGGATGTCTGACACTATTTCCGATATTCTGGTTTAATTCTTTTGAAAGTATGCAATTATATGTTGTCTTGAAAATGTCCTTAATGTTAAAAGCAACCTAAGTCGCTGATTTGTCGCTTATTGTTCTCGAAAGTGTCCAATCCATCTTAATGTTTCACTCGTTATCATTGCATCCACCGCCTAAAAACGGAAATGATGACACTAAATCCAACGTAAGATGAAAAAGAGCACTTTCAAAGTTTTGTTCTTGATTCGTCGAAACCAAGTGAATAAAGATGGCAAATGTGCCATAATCATAAAAATCACTGTGGACGGTGAATATGAACGACTAAATTCCACGCTCTCAATAGAGCCAGACCTATGGGACGCTTCTGCGTCTAAGGCTATCGGCAGGTCTTCAAAAATTGCCGAATTCAACAAGCGCATTGAGGATATGCGCCATGTCTTGAAGGAACACTAATATGACCTCCTTAATCGTCATGGCTACGTTACAGCCGAAATGGTTAAAAACGCCTTTACTGGTGTTACTGCAAAGGAAGAATCGCTTGTTCCTCTTTATCTCCAGCATCTCGAAGACACCAAAAAACTCATTGGCATAAGCAAAGCCAATCCAACCTATCAGAAGTACGAGCGAATGTATCGCCGTGTGGTGGAGTTCATGAAAAAGAAATACAACATTTATTTGGTTTATATATGGCTATTTTGCCACAATTATAATGTATAACATTTATTAGCCTTAGTATGCCATATTGTTGCTCATATTCGATATTAAATTTGCTCCATGAAAAGCAAAAAGATAAAACTTACATTAGATGACGGCAATATTGTCGATGCCCGGGCACCGTTGATTGTATCAGCAAGCCGCGCCACCGACATTCCGGCGTTCTACAGCACCTGGTTTTTCAATCGTCTCGACAAAGGTTATGTAAGATGGCGCAATCCTTATAATGGCAAGGATTCATACGTTTCTTTGACAACACCAAATTCATAGTATTCTGGTCGAATAATCCTGCGCCGCTATTGCCATTCCTCCCAATCTTAAAGCAAAAAGGGATTGGATGTTACATCCAATATACACTTAACGACTACTATGCCGAGGGATTAGAGCCGAATGTTCCATCTCTGCACGGGCGAATTGAAACATTCAAACGACTGGTTGATGAATTGGGCTTAGGTTCCGTAGTCTGGCGATTCGACCCGTTGATTCTGACAGACAGAATTTCCGCAGAGGATCTATTGCATAAAATCAGCAATATAGCAGGTGAATTACGCGGATATGTCGAGAAACTGGTGTTTAGTTTTGCTGATATATCCTCGTATCGCAAAGTCGGTCGGAATCTTTCCGATGCAGGGATAAACTATCATGAGTGGTCGGAGGACGAAATGGTTGAATTTTCACGCAGACTGGCAGATATGAAGCTCGGTCTCGAACTTGCGACCTGCGCCGAAAAAGTTGATCTGTCAGAATTTGGAATCAGTCACAACCGCTGCATAGACCCGGAGCTGATATGCCGATTATCGCCGGAATTAGAACCTTTGATACGCAATTCTAAAACAGACAAAGGCCAACGCTCACTATGCGGCTGTATCACATCAAAGGATATAGGCGCTTACAATACCTGCCCTCACGGATGCGCATACTGCTACGCCAACACATCCCCGGTTTCCGCCCGTCAGAATTACCTTCGGCATCAGCAGAACCCCGACAACGACTCAATTATATGCAAATATATATCCGACACCTTCTTTAGGGTCAACACAGACCACCCAACGGAGTTTGTCCGGGTAACCCTTCGCGCTTTTATAAACCGTGAAGTAGCCGACTGCATCTGAGACAACGTTCTTGGGAAGCCACCGCTCACAAAAGCAATTTCAAATCGCCATACAATATACTCATCTACAACGAATTGAACCTCAACAGGCCCAAAGTACTCTTATAATTTTTTTAGTGAACACTAATGAGTACAGATGATCAACATATCATGCTGCAAAATTGAGGATTTGGAATCAAGTATCGTCACATGCGACTCTTTTCGTTATCTCCGGCTCCTGTGCCACGATATTTGGAACGGGTGGCATTGAATTTATATCTTATTGCAAATCGTATTGAGCGAGTTTCAAACTGATTGTAGGTATAAGTCATTATATCTCCGCTATACATTGTAGTTCTGTCTGGATAGTTGTTCAACAGGTCAGTTGCATACAAGGTAAGAGAAAGATTATTGTTGAGGAATGATTTACGCACCAACAAATCAATTTTATTAGTTGGTTTCATAAATGTATTTTGTCCATTGCCAGCGGTCGTGAATTGAAAATCCGCTCCCAAAGTCCAATTCTTCGGCAAAGAGAAAAGGTTTTCAAGAGTGAACGAGAAGAACGGTTTTCCGAGGGATAATTTCTCGCCTCGATATGTTGTGGTATAAAATTGTTTCATCATACCGATGACAGGTTGAGGCTTCCAACACCCGATTGTCGGTTGTGCGCCAATTGCTACTTGCAGTTGCGTGTAATGGGGCACATTTTCAAAAGACATCACTTTTACAGCAGGGTCATCTTTATATGCGCTTGTTTTCCAAAAGATAGCGTCAGTTTCGTGATTGACCGATACTTGGGCGAAAAAATATTTCCACATACCCATCAATTGGAATAGATAGATTTTCGTAGGCTGCAACTTGGGATTGCCGCATTGATAGGAAAAACGGTTGATGTATTCGATACCACCATCAAGCTGTCGGTAGGTTGGACGGCGCGTCTTGTTGGTAAACGAGAAAGAAAGATTTACTTTATTGATTGGTGCGCTCAAAGAGAACGTCGGAAAGAAATTGTTGTAGTTTTTCGACTGGTCTTTTTGAAGCTGATTATTCTCAAAGTATTTATAATTAACGTGTTCATATCTTAGCCCTGCCGAAATATCAACCACTCCGAACCTCTGCGACAAGGAGACAAATGCAGCTATGTTATCCTCGTGAATGTCAGTCAATGAATTGTCAATTGGCGCGCCATCATAAGTATTTCCATAGTTCAGTCTGGAGTTGGTGTATTCCTCGCCGACCTCAACACTTCCGTTCCAGACTGGATATGAAAGGATTAGTTTTTCTGCCAACAACCGGCTTTTCTTCAATCCTTTCGATACGATATGTCGGTCATCATCCGGATTATTCGCATTCGTTTCAAATTGATCATCGCTTCTATCACCTCTTGATTGGGTGAAATCCGCATTAAAATCCACATCAAGTTTTCCGAACGAACCATTGTAATACAAGTTTGCCTCCTGCACAGGTCTTACAGCGCCCTTGTTCAGCCAATCATAAGATATTTCATCGGAAGATGTCAATTCCGACTGAGCATAAAGATTCACTTTGGAAAGCCCCAAAGCATGTGTGTCGCTTTTTTCTCGCCCGATACGGTAGTAGGCCCCGATTGAATGATTGCCCAAAAACTGATAACTGAAGCCGAGTTTGCCGTACAAGTCATTAACCTTTCCGATAGCTTTGGAAGAAATGAATTGGTGCATGGTGTTATCGCCATATGTAATCATTTCGGCCTTGTCGAGATTTAACTTTTTGCCTACGTAGAAATATCCATTGCCAAAGATTTCCAATCCGTTATGACGGTAATTCAGAGATATGTCGGTCGTATTACGGACAAAATGCGAAGCTCGTATCTGATCATAAATATCTGCGCCGAAGCCCTCGCCTGAGGGTGGAATGGTCTTGATTTTTATTACCGACTGAACCTCCGATGAGTATTGTGCGCCGGGATTGGTGATTACCTCAACGGAACGGATATTTTCAGAACTTAGCTGCTGCAATTCAGTTGAGCTCCTTACGAGTTTGCCGTTGATATATATAAGCGGTGTTCCTTTTCCGAAGACAGTAAACGAACCGTCAGATTCGCTCACCAACGGAAGATGTGACAGAACATCATTTGCAGTACCTAATTTTGACAGCACACTATTCTCCACACTTGTCACCATCGCGTTCCCTTTGAGGCGCGTTGTCGGCAGATTGGCTTTAACCACAACCTCTTTGAGCATTACGGAAGATTCTTTCAGCGTGATTGTTCCGAAATCGCCTGTCGGTGCAATCGGTCCAAGATAATCCTCGTAACCCGCCATAGCGATTTTAATCCTGTTGGCAGACGCAGAAGGCTGATCAAAGACAAACTTTCCGCTATCATCTGTGATAACGCCATTGACAAACGTGCTATCTTTGAGAAGAATCACATTAGCAAACGGAATAGGATCTTTATCTGCGCCTACAACTCTACCTGTTAATGCTTGTGCCGACAATTGCGCCGTTGCAGACAAAGACAGAGCCACAAGCATGGATATTAGTATGTAAATTTTCATTTCTGGAAATCTATCTTTGTCAATATCTCATTTTTAGCACTCCATTTCAAAAGCCAGGCATCCCCCGCTATCGAATCAAATAAAACCCACTCCCAGCTACTGTCGGTTGGGTACAATCCAAATCGTCCTGGTTGGTTGTCCGAAGCAAGCGGTTGTGAATTAAGTACGCGGCTTTTTTCTGGATTCGTCGGCGTAATACCAAGATTGTTCCATCCCTTGTGTCAAGACGAAGAAACACTCCCGTCGATGCAGGATATAAAGCATAATTTGTGTCTTTGGATGTTGGAATAACAACCCTTGTATCTTCAGCCCACATGCAAAATGCAACAATAGATAGCACTATTGATATTATAGATCTTCTCATAATGATCTTTTTTTATTACTGTCCGCTAAACATTTTTGAGCGGATTAAAAATTAGGGCCGACACCTATTGCAGAAGTCGGCCATTCATGGTCAATTTGGTGTCGCCAAACAAACCAGGAATAACGACATGCGCAAAAGTAGTAATTTTTTTTGGACTGCCGAGATCTCCTCAGCTGATAAAATCAGCTTGACCGTAATAAAATAAATTCGACCTAACTTTAAGAGCCTTTCTGAATTATGTCGGTCCAATAAGCAACAGTTGTTTTGTTTCGCTGCCTCAGGAAGATATAAAAATGACTCTCTGCACTCGTCCAGTTCAAGTGACTCTGCGGATCTTCATGGATAAGTATTATTAAATTCTCATCCTCATCATTACCTGCCAAGAGATAATCGCTATTGTTCTGAGAGATTACCTCACAGCCATATTCATCTACAAGAGTTCGCCTGCATAAATTAAAAAACGCTGCATTCGTGAATATATCCGACGTAGCAACAGTTATTTTCATCCCTGAAAGCATAGCCGAAGGATTCAATACTCCGGAGCCACTGTTGACGATAGATCCGCTGAAAAGAAACTCAATGTCAAGTGAATAATTCAGCCCTGACGATATGGTCTTCGAAAATGCCGTTTCACCGACAAGTTCATCTGTCGGAGCGGCCTTTATCAGCTTGACATCTGAAGGTTTGCAAAAACGTCCATCCTCATAATAGAAGACCCCAAGACTATGATCAAACCCGACTCCGTTTCCACATAGTCCCATCACCTCCCTCAACACTTCTTCCTTTGGGAAATAGAGACTGTTGACGATTCGGGCCGATGGCAGATCATCAAGGTCAACAGAGACGTCAATTGGTTCGCCAACCCTCCTGCCGTCATGGTCAATGAGATAGATTTCTTCATCTTCCCGTTTGATCAGATTAAAGAATTCGAATCCGTATTCCTGAGGTGAGTAGATTTCCTCTCCGTCGAGTGTACCGATGGTTTTTCCCGTAAAATCAAGCAGGAGAATTTCGTCATCCCGGTCTTCATCGATTGCCAACAGACTGTTTCCATTAAACACGAGCTGCTCATATCTGGCTCTGATCAGTTCTGATCCCGTATAGTCCATCAGACCATTTTCATAATCTTTCTTGAAAATGAAGCCGTCTTTTCCGAAACTATGGATTTCCTCAACCTTCTCAGGACATTCACACACTTTCTGTCCGGAAAAATCGTAGACTGTCACCAGATCTTCATCGTTTTTCGAACAGATATACGAATATTCATGGGAAATTTTCACATATTCCTCATCGACACCGAAAAAGGAGAACAGTTTCTTGCCATTTCCATCAATAAGAGCATATTCATTTTCGGAATATTCGACCAGAGCCTTGTCATTCACGAAATCCGTTCCCCACAAAAAGGTCTGTTCGAAGAGCTTGTTGCCCGCTTTATCTACATAGCCCACCGCGCCATCCTGTAAAACGACTTTCAGCTTACCGCAGCTGTAGCTCGCACAACTCCTGACTTCGCGACCATCGAATTCTGTAAGAGAAAACAGACAGTTGCCCTCACCATCAAGAATGGCAATACGCTCCTCTCCACGACAAGCGGGAATGCGATCGTCATTCATTATGCCGAATTCCGAGTAGCCCGATGCACTGGAAACAACATGATAACCCGACTCATCCACTCGACAGAGAGCAACCGTAGCGGAACTGTCGTGCACAGAAAAATAACCATTGACCACCGGACCTGGAGCATACTCAAAATCAGCCGACAGAATCTTGCCGTCTGCCCCAAGCAAGCCATAACTATCGCGTTCATTATCCTCGACCGGCAATGCGGAGAGCCGATAGGCCGTTGCCGACTTTTCATTTCCGCAGGAACATAGACAAAGCGCAAATGATAGCTGAAAAAATAAGATGAGAAAAGTTATGAATTTCATGACAATCGTCGTTTGAATTCTACCAGTCTTTGCCGGCGATTACATTGCCGTTATAAATCAGAACAACATAGTAATCACACCATCCATTAAGCGGATTGTTATAAATCAGTTCTTTTGACCCCGTACCCTCATTAAATTTCAGTGTATAAGTCCCCGTTATCACTTCTTCACCACTGGTTTCATTGATTGCTTTGAGAGTGACTGTCACCTCCTTCTCTTGAGTGCAATAATAATCAAACTTAAATCTGCTGTTGTTCACCTCACACTTGGTAACCGCAAAAGGATAATAGCTCATTACCGTCTGCAGCTTTGACTCCAGCTTTTCATTTGATGTTTTCTCCCTCTCTACATCTTCTTTAAGCGACTTCACAGAGTCTCGGAGAGTCGAAATCCTGTGATCCCGATTTTCTATTTTGACATCTTTTTCGTTGATTGTCCGACGCGCTACATCAAGTTGCACATTAGCGTCATTCAGGCTGAAATAAAGTAAGATTGCCCCAACTCCACAAACAACCAAGACAAGTGACAGGAATACAACTTTTTTGAAATTATTTTTCTGTCGCTGGATTGTCCTATTAACTTCCCGCAAGTTTTCATTCTCTTTAATTAAAGCGAATTTCTCTGCATTGAGATTCTTCAGAATGTTTTTGAAACTTGTCAGCCTTATCGTATCATAGTCTTTTTCTTTCAAAACAACTGTAAAACCGAAACGACATGAGGCTTCTGCTATTTCAGTCATTGGATCAGTCTCCCTAAATATCTTTCTGGAGGATACTGAAACCGAGAAATCAGCGGGAGGAAGTCGCTTGATTCTCGCCATCGAATTAATTTTTACTTGCAGAGTATTTACGACAGATATAACCTCCTCCTCTTCATCAGACAAAGAAGCCAACTTTGACGAAATGTCACCCTCTTCAGTGAGATGAATTATAACCCCTTTTTCAGTCAATTTTTCAATTTCTTTTTCAAATAATGAAAAAAGAGACTGGATGCGCGTCAGATAATAGCCATTAATAACAACGGATAACCCGATAAATTTTTTCTTGTCTAATTTCCGCACATAGATATAGTACATCAGGTTTTCATCCCGATGCACAATCAACTGTGTCAGCGCAAGACAATCAGACTCGATCTCTTTAAAAATATTTGAAGAACTGTCTTCTGGATATTGAGTATAACCACGAGACAATTCTCCAAATACATACGTTGAGCAATTCACAGTTTATTTCTTGTAAAAGTTAATCGTCTTTTCCACATTGTCAACTTCCACAGAAGCCAGTTCATCAAGAACGGCATTACCCAGTAGTATCGGAGCATCCTGATTCAAGGCAACACTGGCTTCCACATTATTGAGAACTATCGACTCGTCTTTACCCCCGATCTCAATCTGTTTGATATTTATCAACCCATTCTGGACAATCGAACCGTCAGCAATTGTCGAATAGGCAACTCCGATCACATCCTCTGCACCTATTTTCCCGTTCTTCACTAATGTCTGAAGTTCGTTCAATGATATGTGCACACCAGAGCAGCCAGTGTCATATATCATACTCATAGTAACACCATTAAGTTTCACAGGTATGACCTTAACCCCACCTAAATCTTCATATGAAATTTTGATTCCATTCTTCAAGTTCTGATCAAGATTATATGGCGGCTTTGATGCTTTTTTCTCACATGAAGTAAAACAAATCAGCAGAGAGGAAAAAAATAATAACAAGACTCTTTTTATCATACACTTTATTCTATAGTTATCACTCGACTCAGATAGACCGAATCTGCAACTTGATACATAATCTGTATATTTGTCCCTGAATTAAGTTCAGACGGAACAGTAAACCGGTCGCCATCATTAAACGGGTGATCGGTTTCCACCTCAACTTTCCACACTCCCGCAGGAATCTTTACTCCGGACGGAAATGTTTCTTTCGGACAGACCCGCAAACTATATTCTTTACCTTTTTCAACTATATCGCCACCGTCCTCAATATCTATCCTACAGATATCACGATCGGCATAATTGGCTGTGTCTGTTTCTAATTCGGTTTCAGCAATTTTATTCGGTGTTTCTTTTACCACAACATCTGAATGGCGATTATCTAAAACAAAAAATAGTATAAAAACAGAAAGAATAAAAATAGCACCGAGAAGTATACTATTAAGCCTGTCACGCCATATTGTACGTAAAGAAGTCTTAAGAACTTTCGGTGTATTTTCATTATTTTCCTTAACTTCCGAACAATCATCCTTAGGAAATCGACCCGCCAGAAGGCGGGCAAGAGTTTTTATTGGCTTGTCAATCATGTCAATCGAATTCGCAGCTTCCGCAATTCTTGTTTTTAGAGAATCGCGTTCTTCTGTGACTTTATCCAGTTCCTGTTGCAATTGATCGACTTTGCCACTATTTTTCTTTCCGATAGAAGAAGACAACAATTGGAGCTCTTGAGACAGTTCATCGTTTTTCCGAGTAATAGTGTCCAAATCAGACTGCAATTTAGCATTGTCTTCAGTAAGAACCTTTTTACTGGCATTAGCCTCTTTCAACTCCCTGACCACCCCTTCATAGGATAAAGCCAATGGTTGCGTATTCGGAGAAACAATGAGAGAATGCTTTTTGAACCAGTCAAAAAACAATGGGCTGTCAACTTCCAAAAGGCTGACAGTTTTTTTGGGTCTGTTGATTGTATCGCCCGAGGTCAATTCCATAAGGCTTGGAACAATCAGCTCTTCAATCTTCTGACTGAAAGCTGCCTGAATCTTATCAACAGTCGCCGATGTGCCGGAACGCGCATTCGTGAAATCATCTACCAAAAATTTCTCTGTCGTTCCATCCTTCGCTATTATAGATCCTACACATAACTGATTATAGACAGCCTCAAATAGCTGATATAACATATAAACATTAGTGCAATAAGCCTTCTTAAAACTTACTGTAAGCGCGAAAAATGCTCCGGGACGCCCACCGGCATCAAAGACCTTCTTGCTGCGGATATAAGTGTAGAACGAATCTCCACCGCAAATATCCGCCTGAAGCACAGCGGGCTCCTTTGCCTCTGAATCATGATTGTAAAAAATGCTTATATAATCATGATTGCTCCCACTACCCCAGATCTGATGACCTCTCGGGGTTCCGTGAATATATATATCAACCGTACTCATGCCATTATCCTTTTATACATTTCATAAGTACTGTCCATAAAAGGCGAGGATAGTGTTCCTCACTCTCATTATACTTCATGTATTCGCGACCAAGCTGAGTAGTATAATATCCTGTGCAGAAAGGAACGAATTTATAGTTGTAAGGTCTCCATAAACTGGTAATAGGGTTACTGTTCCTGAACACACCTGACAGACCATCATATTCATCTTTCATTGCCCTTTCGGCAGATGAAAAGTGGAGTTCCCCGTTTTCGAACAACTCTTCCTTTTGATCTACTTTATTGTATAGGATTACAACCCTGTCTGTAGGTCTCATCAGTTGGTGTTTGCAACCTCTGATTCGAGAGACATATGAATCTTTTACGGATGCATGCACATCCCATTCGGCTTCTGTAATAAAAACCCAAATTTTACGATTAGATAGCTTGCGGATAATCTCTGTCAGATACGGACGGAAATTGCGCGCGCTGACCTCTTCCGGTTTCTGAGGATTGAAATAATGCTCGCCCGGGGCCTCCAGAATCTGACAGACTGTAGCACCGTGACTTATAACCTTCAACATCAGGAACTCATTCAGGCCATTACCTTTAAGAGCTTCAGTCGTATTGAGATTCCGGTGGAACTGTTCACAACGCTCCTTATATCTGTTATCTGATTTAAAAGTCGGATCAGCTTTTACCGTGTAGCCTTGCTTTCTAAGATAACGGGCAAGACGAACGAGAGTCATTGATTTTCCACTCGTCGGAGGACCGAACAGCATTACGATAGGAGCTCTCTTATCACCGATCTTGATATCGTCTTCATCAATAACGGTATTAGTATTCTCTGTTTCGGAAGTCATATCATCATTCTGAATCCCACTATTTATTTGGGTTTCATCATCTACTGTTATGTCACCCAGCTTAAGGTCAAGATTATCTGCCATATTACTTTCAGTTATTGTTTTTCTTCATAAATGCGATGTCAAAAAATATAAAGGCCGCTATGTCAACCAGAATCGATAGTATGACATAGTACCAGAATGCCCCGGGGAACTTCCCTCCCAGAAAATCCACAAAAAACACATCGATTACCGAAGACATTCTTTTGGTTCTGGTCGTTGCATTTTCATTTGTGTAGACCTCTTCATCATCCGAGTCTTTATCAAACTGAATGAAGGTTTTGTTTGTAGCGATAATGTTATATCCATCTTTCAATTCTTTTTCACACTGGCGGATCTCCTCTTCAGTCAAACTGGTGGATGCGATGTGGTCTTTAATTGAATCATTAAGCGCAGTCAGACGATTTTTCTGACGTCTCGCAGCTTGTATGGATTGATCAGAAATTGTGTGTGTTCTCAGTGCGTGCTCCAATGCCCGATCTATTTCCGCCTGATATCCGTTAAGAATGGCAGGATTGGTACTATTGTAATCAGGATGCTGCTTAATTGAAGAGTTAAGAGCGTCATTAATAACTTTCAGGTGATCCGCGATTTTCTGTCCGTTTCCTCTCCGATAAGGAGGCTCATCACCATTAAACTGCTTAACTATATGTGTTCTCTGCTCTTCAACAATATTTTTCAGTCTTTTACCCTCTTCATCAAGCACTTTTGACGAGGAGGTTCCTAATTCTATGACCTGCTGCAAATACTTATTAGTGGTTTCAATATCTTCGGAAATTACAGACCCAATCTTATCATTGTAGAAGAACGTATGAGTATTGGTCGGCATACTCATTATCAGCCAAAAGAATACGACCAGTAAAATTCCTCCCCATAATTTCCCTTTTCGGTTTTCTACAAAGCCTTGCGACATCAGGGAGTCGGCAATTAATTTTGTACCGATTGATGCTACAACGAAGAAAGCGATTGTGATACCCCAGACCAGAATTTCAGGCCATCCTGGAGGCAAAAGCATGTGTAACGATTTTTCTGTCGCCCAACAACTGATTCCTGCAAGGATAAGGAATGCTGATCCTGCTCCGATTACTCTGAATTTGTTCATTTTGAATGTGATATTATTTTGGTATTATCATTTAGTTCGATAGCGTAAATCCATGCTCATGAAAACAAAAAATGCTCCACAAGCTAAAACTCCAAGAGTGGAATACTTAATAGAGTGTCGTCGGTCGCGTTTTCTATCAGTCGATCGAAAAAAATATCTATTTGTCATTGATCGGAAAGGGGCGAAATGAGCGAACGTTATGGCGCGTATAAGTGTTTATTAGATACGTGAAGCTATAGTCCTCGGAGGACCGGGGTGCGTCTATGCGTCCGGACCTATCCGAAGAGCAGTCGCAAGCGTTCATAATTATTATTTTAATCCCTGTTTCATTATGGAGAATCCAATGTTCAAGATCCCTTACGGATTATATATCGTGACGGTCAATTACGATGGCCGGGACAATGGCTGCGTGTCAAACACGTTCCAGCAGGTCACCGACACTCCCAACCAAGTGTCTATCTGCCTTAACAAAAGCACACTGACCTGCGAAATGGCCCGGAAATCGGGAGTGCTGACGGTTTCGGTCATCAGCGAAAAAGCCGTTTTCAGCCTGTTCGAGCGTTTCGGGTTCAAATCGGGCCGCGAGGTTGACAAATTCAAGGATTTCGCGGGCAGCCGCCGTGTTGCTAACGGAACTTTAGCCGTGACCGACGGGACCAATGCGTTCATCAGCATGAAGGTGGGTCAGACAATCGATCTCGGCACCCACATGATGTTTATCGGAGAGGTAACAGAGATGGAAGTTCTCAGCCCGGTGCCATCGGTCACCTACAGTAACTATCAGCAGCACATCAAACCGAAGCCACAGCCATCAGCCGCCGCTGCCGCCGGCCACACTGTCTGGCGCTGCAAAGTATGCGGATTTGAATATGTCGGCGACGAGCTGCCTGACGATTACATCTGTCCGGTCTGCAAGCATCCGGCTTCCGATTTTGAAAAAGTCACGATCACCGACAATGTCGCTGACCAACCGACCAACATCTATTCGGGCACAGAGACGGAAAAAAACCTTCAGGAAGCCTTTGCCGGCGAGAGCATGGCGCGCAACAAGTACACCTACTTCGCTTCCGTGGCCCGCAAGAACGGTTTCGAACAGATCGCAGCCATCTTCGACCACACGGCCGCCAACGAGAAGGAGCATGCCGAGCTATGGTGCAAAGCGCTCGGCGGAGTAAGCAGCGACACGGCCGTCAATCTTCTCCATGCCGCCGAAGGCGAAAACTATGAGTGGACCGACATGTACTACCGCTTCGCACGTGAGGCCGACGAGGAGGGATTCCATGATCTGGCCAGTCAGTTCCGAGGAGTGGCGGCGATCGAAAAGACCCATGAGGAGCGCTACCGCAGACTGCTCCGCAATGTCGAAGCCCACGAGGTGTTCCGCAAGAGCGGCGTGACGGTCTGGGAATGCCGCAACTGCGGACATATCTGCATCGGCACTGAAGCGCCCGAAGTATGCCCCGTATGTTTCCACGCACAAAGCTACTTTGAAGTGCATGCCGAAAACTATTGACCACGGCTCTTTGAAGTTCAATACATCATTATCGTATTGGACAATACCATATCAACACACATCTGTTTCCTGTCGGAACGGCCTTCACGGAAGCTGTGCGAAACAGCTGCCAGGCCATTCCGACAGCCATTTTTTTCGTTACTGCAAATCAATCCGGTAAAGGACGTGGACCGACAACGGAGAATCCGCCGGCAGTTTCGGATGGGCAAACTCTCCTACTTTCGCCATGCCGATCTTCTGCATCACACGCTCCGACGGGACATTGATCTTAGCCGTAAACGAATACAGCCTTTCAATCCCCGATTCCTTTGCCAGCCTCAACGCAGCCTTAGCTGCCTCCGTCGCATAGCCGCGATTATGAAATCCGGCCGCGAAACGCCAGCCGATCTCGCCCCCCGGTGCAAAGTCGGCATCGAAACCGATCTCATGCAGTCCAACATAACCGATAAACTCGCCAGTCGACTTCAGTTCAACAGCATACAGTCCCCACCCGTTGCGGTCGAATTCATCCATGATTCGTCCATAGAAAGCCTCACTTTCGGAATCGCTTAACAAGCCCGGGAAATAGCGCATCACACGCGGATCGCGGTTCATGGCCGCAAACTGAGGCAAATCGTCGGACCGCCACGTGCGGAGTATCAGTCGGTCGGTTTCTGTTTTCATCAGGAGCTATCTGTTAGATCAACACAAATTTACTACTTTTTCCTCATCTACATAATATCTATACGCTACTTTTTCCGGTTTGGAAACAAACAATTTCTTCTGTAATTTTGCATTCTGTGCGAACGTACCACATTTCCGATCAAACCTATATGAATCCAACCATAAGAAAACGTCGGCCCATTGAGTGCTCCTCTCCTGTTCCGGTCTCAGCCGACAGATTCAGCAACGAACTGCGAGAACATCTGGCCTGCGTCAAGATGTTTCCTGACATTCTCACACGAAAAGAAGCCGATGTCAAAGCCGGATCACATCCGGTTCCACCCGCCCTTGCCACAGGCAACTACGCGGCAACCAGCCAAACGTCAGATGAATAAAAAGATTTCAAAAAAGCGAAACAGCCGGCCACCTCTCTCGCCGCAACAATTCATGCGCGAGAAAGCACGCACGCTTCCGGTCGGCCGGTGCTACATCAATCCCGACTGGAAGGAACGCGGTCTCGCACAGGCCATAGTCACCCGCCAGCGCCCGGGAGGCAATCTCGTCACAGCTTCGTTCACCATCGATCCACTCTGCCGAGGCGTTATCGAAGCCGGTTGCCGTGTCAGCGTTTCCCCCGACGAATTCGCCGGAACAATAGCTCCGACAGACGCTCTTGCCGCCCCTGCCGAAACGACCTACAATGAGATCCACAACCTCATCTACGGCTCAATTGAATTCGCACACGAAGCCGGACTGAATCCTGCAGCCGGATTCGCTCTCGCCCGATTCGCACTCGAAGAAGACTCCGACAGCATCCCCGTCATCGAATATGAATTCGGAATCAACGGACGCCACACACTCATCATGCGTCCTCCCGAAAACTACGACGCTGTAATCAAAACGCTCCGCCATAATCTGGGCGATAGATTCGACACAATCGATCCGACGGCAACAACTCTTTCCGACCCGACTGACGAAAAATCCCGGTGTCATCCCACCGAACCCTACTCCTATACCCCACCCCCCTACCCCCGACGGCTTCATGTCCGCAACCGGTTCATCTCCGACGCCCTGCTGCGCAAAGGTAATTTCACCGGACTGTCCGACAGAACGATCCGACGGATTCTCTCTATCAATGCGCCGGAACTCGCCGCCGACATCGCCGACATCATACTCTTCGAAATCGGACGAACACGCAATGAGATCGAAGATTCGGTTCTCGACGACACCGACGAAGCCACCCTTATCCACGCCCTGCTCTTCCTGTCGCAGATCGACTGCCCCCAGGCCACGGAAGCCATCCTCGAAATAATGCGGCAAAGCAACAGCTTCCTTGAATTTCATCTTGCGGACTCTGCTTCTCTGCTCACCCCGGCACTCTGCGCCGCAGCCAAATCAGATCCGGCTCCGATCGAGAGATTTCTCTACGAACGCGGGCGCCTGTCACACCAGCGCAACCTAGCGACAAAAGCGCTTGTCTGCATTGCCGACGCAGTGCCACGACGGCGACGCACAGTCATCGCCATCTTCCGGCGGCTGCTCAGATCCCTCCCGGACCGACTGCCGAAGACCGACGGATGCGATGCCGACTTCGCCGGATATCTAATCGACGCAATCGTCAGCCTTCATGCCAGCGAACTCCTGCCGGATGTCGAATCACTATTCGCCACAGGACTGGTCAACCACGCAATCTGCGGCTCTCCGGAAAGCGTGGCTGAAAAACTCAGAGAACCCCGCAAACCCGCAAAGAAATCACCACCGCACCCATCTGCGCCCGACATCTTCGAATTCAACCGTCATCTTAAGCAGCTGTGCGCCGAAGAATGACAAAACCACACTTCATCGAAGAAAACAACCGCTTTTTGCTATGATTTCCCCACGGCAGACGCATCTTAAATAAACTTAACGGCAGTTTACCAATATAAATAGTCTGACAGCCGTTAATAGCGTATGATACATAAGTATCTCGTATAAATAAATTAATGTATTGACATGTTAAGCCGCAGGTCTA
>CAJUHM010000024.1 GCA_910586475.1 uncultured Muribaculaceae bacterium
GCACCCGCGTCAACTACTTCACCCGCCTCGTCCGCCAGACCCGGCTCCCCATCCTCGACCTTCACTCCCCCGACGAAGAAACCGCCGCGCCGTCACAGGAAACCGCAATCACACTCCCCTGCCTGCCCGTCCATATATCCCCCGCCCCAGGCCATCCGCCCATCCTCCCCATCTTCGCGCCACCACGACGCGCCATACCCTCCTGAGCGCCGCCGTATGCGCACAAAGGCCCGCCCCAACCGGAGCGGACCCAAATACGGCAAAGAGCACCTTGACATTTTGATCAAAAACAGAAAATAAAGAAGTGGAGTGCGACTCACCGAGCCCCACCCCACTGTATTATCCTTAAATTGAAACCTTACTTCACTTCCTCGAAGTCAACGTCGGTCACTCCATCACCGTTGCCGGGGTTAGGAGTGGAGCCGGCCTGAGGACCTGCCTGCGCACCGCCCTGCTGTGCCTGTGCGTTGAGGATATCCTGCTGAGCAGCACCGAATGCAGTTTCGATTGCCTTGATAGCTGAGTCGATCGCATCGATATTCTGCGACTTGTGGGCTTCCTTGAGTTCGCTGAGCGCGGTTTCAATGGGAGCTTTCTTGTCGGCAGGGATCTTATCGCCGAGTTCGTTGAGCTGTTTTTCGGTCTGGAAGATGATTGCGTCTGCGTGGTTGAGCTTGTCGATGCGTTCTTTTTCCTTCGCGTCGGCGGCTGCGTTGGCGGCTGCTTCATCTTTCATGCGCTTGATTTCAGCATCGGTCAGACCGCTTGAGGCTTCGATTCGGATGCTCTGTTCCTTACCTGTCGCCTTATCTTTTGCCGACACGTTAAGAATACCGTTGGCATCGATCTCGAAGGTAACTTCGATCTGCGGAATTCCACGGGGTGCGGGAGCGATTCCGTCGAGGTGGAACTTACCGAGTGTCTTGTCGTCTTTTGCCATCGGACGTTCGCCCTGAAGAACGTGGATCTCAACAGAAGGCTGATTGTCAGCAGCTGTAGAGAAGGTCTCGCTCTTACGGGTAGGAATGGTTGTGTTGGCTTCGATAAGCTTGGTCATCACGCCTCCAAGTGTTTCGATACCTACCGACAGGGGCACTACGTCGAGAAGAAGCACATCCTTCACATCGCCCGAAAGCACACCGCCCTGGATTGCCGCTCCGACTGCTACAACTTCATCGGGGTTAACGCCTTTCGACGGAGCTTTGCCGAAGAATTTCTCTACAATCTGCTGGATTGCGGGAATACGGGTAGAACCGCCGACGAGGATGACTTCATCGATATCTCTTGCTGTCAGACCGGCATCTTTAAGGGCCTGTTCGCAAGGATTGATCGTAGCCTGGATAAGTTTGTCGGCAAGCTGCTCGAATTTAGCACGGGTAAGGGTCTTCACAAGGTGTTTGGGAATTCCGTTGACCGGCATGATATAGGGGAGGTTGATTTCGGTCGAGGTTGTGCTCGAAAGTTCGATTTTAGCTTTTTCAGCAGCTTCTTTCAGACGCTGCAGAGCCATCGGATCCTGACGCAGATCGATGCCTTCGTCTTTGAGGAATTCCTCTGCAAGCCAGTCGATGATCACGTGGTCGAAGTCATCACCGCCAAGGTGGGTGTCACCGTTGGTCGACTTCACTTCAAACACTCCGTCGCCAAGCTCGAGGATCGAGATATCGAATGTACCGCCTCCGAGGTCAAAGACGGCGATCTTCTGATCCTTGTCGGTTTTGTCAAGACCGTAGGCAAGCGCAGCCGCTGTCGGTTCGTTGACGATACGCTTAACGGTCAGACCGGCGATTTCGCCTGCTTCTTTCGTTGCCTGACGCTGAGAGTCATTGAAATATGCCGGAACTGTGATGACAGCCTCTGTCACGGACTGTCCGAGATAATCCTCGGCGGTCTTCTTCATCTTCTGAAGAATCATTGCCGAAATTTCCTGAGGAGTATATTCACGGCCGTCGATGTCGACGCGGGGGGTGCCGTTATCGCCGCGCACTACTTTGTAGGGCACGCGGTCGGTTTCGCCTTTTACCTGATCATAAGTTTCACCCATGAAACGCTTGATCGAATAGATTGTGCGCTTGGGGTTAGTGATTGCCTGACGTTTTGCGGGATCTCCGACCTTACGTTCGCCACCATCTACGAATGCTACGATCGACGGGGTAGTGTTGCGGCCTTCGCTGTTGGGAATTACGACAGGGTCGTTTCCTTCAAGGACTGAGACGCAGGAGTTGGTTGTTCCAAGGTCAATACCAATAATTTTTCCCATAATGTTAGAAAGTTTTTAGTTTATCTTTGAATTTTGATTTAACTTGTCAATCCGGAGACTGCCTTTGCGGTAGCTCCTTCTGTCAGAATATAAAACAAATACTATGCCAAAAAAGTTCCGGCCCTGGCAATCTATTAAATCTCAACATCTTGACAACATAAAAAGGACAATGACACCATTTGTCATTTTGTCACCCTCTGAGGTGACATTTCTGTCACTCCCCCTCCTGTCAGGTCCTCTGCCTCTCCAGGAATCAGCCATTGACCACGCGACAGGCCCAACTCTACGTTTTTTTTAACGGTCCGATTTGATTATGCGGCGTAGTTTGATTAATTTTGTTAATCGAAAATCCGGTAGCCGGACTCTGACTCTGCTACAGCTTAACATTTGTAATTGAACAACCTCTTACCCCCCCTCTCCCCCGCCTCATCAGTGATTATATGAACGTCAACCGCCGTCAATTCTGCAAGTTCTCGTTTTTAGGTATTCTCGCAGCTCTTTTCACTCCCGGCAAAGTGCTTGGATCTGTTGCACGCCGCGGCTCACTGTCTGGTGAGTGCATGGTCGAGGTTGTCAGGTGTCAGTGTTTTTCGGATCTTCAGGGACGCTATCTCGACGACCCCGAAGCTGGTCCTTGCCGCCATTTTGCTGTCGGTGAAAAAATTCGCATCACTCCCGACAATCTCCGTTCACTCAAAGAATCGGGAAAGATCTGTCCGCAGGCATGGAAAGTTCTCGAGCCCTACGTAATGGCCGCACTGTCTGCTGGCGAAACAACCGAATGTTCACCGGCGCTGAAACCGAACAATGCCTTGATATGCTGTCCGGACGGGACCCGTCCTGTCGTTTTCAAACTGACAGCCATCTGAAAGCCCTTTAAAGATTCATATTCTGATCAGACTTCGAGGCCGACATTGTCGACATAAAGAGTCAAGCCTTCAGTCCCGACATAAGGCTCGCCGCTTCCGGCACTCATCTCCACTATTATATGTGTCGGCTGCGCCGTCGCATCCCACCCCTCTTCGATCACAGGGACCATCTTACCCTTGGAATTGCGGGCATAGTAAGGATTTTTCTTGCCGTGAAGACCAAGCCAGCTCCACCCGGCTTTTTTCGAACAATCTCCGTAGACAAGCGGCACACGGTGGACGTTGACCCAGTTGGTCGATTTCGAGAACTTCTCACCTCCGGTCGCAACTCGTTTGGCATGAATATTTCCGGAAGCGTCCTCCCAGCGGTGCTGGAGAAAAACGAATGCCACCGCTGCATCACGCCCCTGAAGTTTTTTCGGCGAACCGAATCCGGTTGCCTTTGTTCGCACATTGACATTAGGCATATCAACCTTATAGTCAAACACCAGATTTTTAGGTTTCTTCGTATAGGGGATGCCCATCTCCATCTTCGAATAGGGATTTGAGGTCGAGGTGATCGGTTCAAACATGCGGCCAAGGAAAATCGATCCGGCAACCATCACCTTCATGTCGATAATTCCAAGGACGGTCACTGTCTCAAGCATCGATGAAAGCTTGGCACACTTATTCGCAGCTGAACCGCGATTGACCGGAAAGACCGCATTCGAACACTTCTCGATCCCTTTGACCTTTGCGTAGACATTACTCGTGGCCCACGGAGAACCTCCGAGATTGGAATATGCTTTATTTCCTGAAATGACCTTACTGGGACCGATCTCGTAGACAGTCTTCTGCTTGCCTCCGATCAGACCGGATTCCTTCATCTGACGTGTAACCCAGGAATTAAAATTGCCATATTGGATCGGCTCGACCGCTCCATAGACGCTTGCACATCCTGCAAGCATTGCGGCAACAATTGACAGACGGATTCTATTCATACTTTAATAAGATTTTTATGCGAAATCTGAGAAAATGTTTAAATTTAGTTGTGGGATCGATTGAGAGGATTTTTGATTACTCTTAGATTTCTTCCGCAGTAAATTTATACAGTTTCAGACAGTTAATAGTGACGGGAACAATAATCTGACAACAATCCAAATCGTTGTGTCCCATACGACTCTAACTCCTCGAACCTGATTTTTGTTCATTTTTACTCCGGAAGGCTTCCGATGCCGGAAAACGCTAACGGACCGAGACAAAGTTTCTGAGACTCCGCAATTAAAAACAGCGGCAAAGATAGCGATTTTTCACAAAATCGCTACATAAAACTTCCAATTTTCTCCAATCAGGACTCAAAAAAAAGGCCATTTCGACCAGTCTACAGAATCATCTGGAGCGAAGTTGCCCCTCTCCGCGTATGATCCATTTATATGTATTCAGCTCGCTGAGCGCCATCGGCCCGCGGGCATGAAGTTTCTGGGTCGAGATTCCGATCTCGGCTCCAAGCCCGAACTGCGCCCCATCAGTCCACGATGTAGGCGCATTAGTGTAGACACACGCCGCATCGACCTCATTGCAGAAGCGTTCGGCAGCCACCGGATCGGCAGTTATGATAGATTCGCTGTGACCGGAGCCATAGCGGTTGACATGATCGATAGCCTCATCTATCGAATCAACAACCTTGATGGTCATTGCCATCGAAAGGAATTCCGTTCCGAATGATTCCTCCGTCGCCTTCAACAGAAGATTGTCGGGATAGACACCGTCGAGCACCTCCAGCGAACGGCAGTCGGCCTCGATCCGCACCTCTGATTCCGCAAGTGGACGACACAGCGTCGGGAGGTCTGAGAGACGGCCGGAATGGACAACGAGACAGTCCAGCGCATTGCAGACACTGACACGACGCGTCTTAGCATTATGGACCACAGCCGAGCCCAGCGCAAGATCGCCGGCAACATCAAAATAAGTGTGACACACACCGGCTCCTGTCTCAATGACCGGGACACGGGCTTTTTCTCGGACCGTATCGATCAGACGGCGTCCGCCGCGCGGAATGACCAGATCGACAAGCCCTCTCGCCCCAAGAAGCGATTCCGTTGCCTCATGGCCACCGTCAAGATACGCGACCGTCATCGGATCCATGCCGAACCGGCGCAAGACTCTATGAATAACACTGACGACAGCCCGGTTAGTCTCCGCCGCATCCGAACCACCTTTGAGCACACAGGCATTGCCCGACTTCAGACAGAGGGCCGTCACATCGAACGTCACATTCGGACGCGCCTCGTAGATAACCCCTACGACACCGAACGGAACGCTCACCTTTCTCAGCTCAAGTCCATTCGGAAGAGTGCGCTGTTCGAGAACACGCCCAACGGGCGACGGCAATCCGGCGACATGGCGCATATCCGCCGCAATCGCCCCAAGACGCTCAGAAGTCAGCCTCAGTCGGTCATACATCGGATCTTCCGGATTCTTACGCGACAGATCCGCTGCATTGGCCGAAAGAATCTCTCCGGCATTGGCCTCAGCCTCATCGGCAATAGCTGTCAGAAGCGCGTTGATAGTCTCCGGTTCCGTTCTGAGAAGCGCTCGCGACGCTTTCCTGACCGCCGCAAGAAGTGTTTCAGGATTGTTCATAAAGATATAGATAATCGTAGTGAATGAGCGGACGCCGGTCGTGGCATCCCATATCGTCAAGAGCCTGACGGCTGCTGCATGCAACACGCCCAAGAGCGATCACCTTCCCGTCGGGATCAGCGACATCGACAAGATCGTCCTTTTCAAAATTCCCCTTGACACCGACCACACCGACCGGCAGAAGACTGACAGGTTCCGGTCCGGTCAGAATCTCTGCCGCACGCGCATTGATCGTGATGACCCCCTTGGTGAAATCCGCACTATGGGCCATCCAGCGTTTTAGTGCCGGAACGGGATTGTCCGACGGAACAAAACGGGTGCAGTCAACCTCCTCAGGAGTAAAACAAAGACGTGTCAGAATCTCCGGCGTCATTCCGCAGGCAATCACAACCTCGATTCCCTCGCTGGCCACACGTCGGGCAATGTTGCACTTCGTCGTCATGCCTCCGCGACCGAAGCCTGAACGGCCGGCAATCACGCACGCCGAAAGATCGTCATCCGGCATGACCGTCTCGATAAGCTTCGAATCCGGATCAGCCGGATTTCCCGTAAAAAGACCGGTGATATTGCTGAGTATGACGAGTGCGTCAACACGAAGCATCGTGGCGATCAGCCCCGAAAGCTCATCGTTGTCGGTAAACATCAACTCGGTCACACTGACTGTATCATTCTCATTGACAATCGGAATCACACCGGCCTCAAGCATCACCTCCATACACTGCCGTTGATTGAGATAATGTCGGCGTGTCGAAAAGTTCTCCTTCATTGTCAGCACCTGACCTACTGCCAGATTATGCTCACGAAACAATTCATAATACCGGTTGATCAGTTTAGCCTGACCGACCGCAGAATAGAGCTGTCGCTGTTCGACAGAATCGAGACGGAAATCAATGGCGCCGTTCAACTCACTGCGACCACTCGCAACCGCACCCGAAGAGATCAGAACCACGTCGATACCCGCTTTGCGAAGTGCCGCAATCTGATCGACAAGCGACGACATGCGGGTCACATCGAGTGTCCCGTCATTGCGTGTCAGCACATTACTGCCTATTTTAACCGCAACTCTTTTCCAGCGCGGCGTTGAAGAACTCTCCATCGTAATAAAGCTGAAGGATATATGAATGTGAAGCTTTGTGACTGCGAATTAGCCCTGTTTTTGCGGAACCGAGGCCCTGAGACCGGCGACAACGGATGCTGAAAAACCGGCTGCCTCCATAGCGTTAAGGCCTTTTATCGTGATTCCTCCCGGCGTTGTCACCCGGTCAATTTCCTCTTCCGGATGCAGACCGTTGGCCTCAAGCAGAGCTGCTGCTCCGCGCAGAGTACGCGCAACCGCCTCAGTCGCCATAGCCGGCGGAAGTCCGAGTTCGACTCCAGCCTGAGCCGCAGCTCTCACATAGCGCATCGCGTAGGCTATTCCGCACGACGAAAGTGCCATTCCTGCCGTCATCTGCCGCGGCTCGACCTCCATGGTCTTACCGCCACGGGCAAATAGTCCGACAATCTCACTTCTCAGGGAGACGTCAGCTCCGGTCGAACAGATGAAACTCATCCCCTCGCCCACGGAAACCGCCGTATTGGGAATCATATAGAAACACGCCGGAGCCCCGCAACCGATCAATCCGGCAAGATCTTCCGGACCGACGCCGGCGACAACCGAAACAACCGCACGGACTTTTGACAGATCAGTGCGCAGTTCCTCAATGACCGCCGGAAGCACCCAGGGTTTGACAGCAATAACAACCACATCCGCTCCAGCAACCGCCTCCCGATTCGAAACGGTCACGTCAATCGTCGGATAGCGCTCCTTGAGACGTTCGAGCTTACCGGCCGAAGGATTGGCCACAACGACCTGACCGACCGCAGGATCTATCGCCCCGGCCAGTGCGCCGCCCATGTTTCCGGCTCCGATTATAGCGACTCTCATCTGCTATTGTTAATGTAAGAGAAGCTGCCGCTGAATCAGTTCTTGACCGAATTCAGACGTGTGCGGATCTCGTTGAAAATATCGTCGATTGAGCCAGAGCCCTTGATTGCGTGATATTTTCCCTCCTTTATATAGAAGTCACGCAGCGGCGCAGTCTGTTTATTATAGACGTTCAGGCGCTCATTGATTGTTTCGAGGTTGTCATCGGAGCGGCCGCTTTCCTGTCCGCGTTTAAGCAGACGGTCAATCAGCTCGGCATCATCAACCTCAAGCCCGATTACGGCATTGACCTTCGCGCCGCGGCGTTCGAGCATTCCGTTGAGAGCCTCTGCCTGGGGAATCGTGCGGGGAAATCCGTCGAAAATCACACCGGAGGCAGTTTCGGGATTGCTGTCGAGAGTATTTTCGAGAATACTGATCATCAGATCGTCAGGAATCAGATGACCCTGTGAGATATATTCGTCGGCAATGCGGCCGAGTTCAGTCTGACGTGCGATGTGGTCGCGCAGAAGTTCTCCGGTCGAGATGTGATAGAGGCCGTATTCGTCGATCATACGGGCACTTTGAGTTCCTTTGCCGCTGCCGGGAGCGCCAAAAACGACTAAATTATACATATGAATCAGTTAAAAAGAATAAATTGAATCTATTGGAAAATCCACTGAAAAAGGCTGCGCCATGAAAAGAAGCCCTCCGGCCACAATCCACAGCACATTAGTCCGTACAGTCCGGACCGGAAGCCGATCAATTGTCGTGATCAGGCGAAAGCACCCAGATATCAGGGAGATTTCGGGCGAGACCGTCAAGGTCAAGTCCATAACCGATAATGAAATCGGTCGGAATCTCGAAACCGACATAGTCGGGCTTCACAGGGGCCTGAAGTGATTCCGGCTTGAACAGAAGTGTCGCGATACGTATGTCGGCCGGATTCTTCTTTTTGAGATCACCGACAAGGCGATGTATGGTATTGCCCGTGTCAACGATATCCTCGATAATAATGACAGTCCGGTCGGTGATGTCCTCTGTCAAACCGATGACCTCCTTGACCACGCCGGTCGAAGATGTCCCTTCATAGCTCTTCAGTCTGATGAAAGTTATTTCCGCTCCAGGCAGATCGACCTCACGGAAAAGATCGCTTGCAAAAGCAAACGCACCATTGAGCACACAGATGAAAAGCGGGTTCTTTCCTTTGCAGTCTTCGGTGATCTGCGCCCCCAGAACCTTGATCCGGTCCTGGATTTTTTCTCTCTCAAGATAGGGCACGAAGGTCAGGCCCTTGTATGTTACCTGTTTCATGAGTATGAAAACTCTTTTTTTTGGTTTATATTGGTGCAAATTTACTAAAAATCTCGCTTAGGAAAAAAGATTTTTATAATTTTGTAGAGGATTACAGAACGGCATGCCGAGAGCTGATCTCCGGCCATGACCGAGGCTCTGGCCACCAACCCGTTTTCTTCTGAAAAGCCGTCCCCCCTGATTATGAAACTTTTCACAAATGATGACATATGCGCCATTGAGCGCCACACATTCCAGTCAGAAGCCATTACCGCGGTGACGCTCATCGAGCGCGTCGGTGAAGCCGCAGCTTCCGAAATCGCGTCACGCTTCCGCCCGTCGCGACGGATCGTCGTGTTCGCCGGCCCGGGCAACAATGGGGCTGATGCTCTGATGACAGCCCTGAACCTGTCGATGCTCGGTTTTCGTCCCGTCATTTATCTCTTCAATATCGGCGGGAACGCCCTGAAACCTGACTGCAAGAAATGCCGCGACATTCTGCTGAAAAAGGCACCAAACATTGATCTGAACCAGATTGTCAAGACGTTCACCCCTGACCTGTCGGCCAACGATCTGGTCATCGACGGCCTTTTCGGAACGGGTCTGAGAGAACCGCTGACGGGAGGTTTCATGGCACTGGTGCGTTATATCAACGAATCAGGGGCAAAAGTCATATCGCTTGACATTCCCAGCGGCATGTTCCCGGAGTGGAACCAAGAGAATCAGGAGCGCAACATGGTCCATGCCGATCTGACTCTTGCGGTCCAGTTCCCGAAAATCGCATTCTTTTTCGCCGACAACGCCGAAATCGTCGGACAGTGGAAGATTCTCGACATCGGAATGAGCCGCGAAGCAACTGAAAACACAAAAACCAACTTCCATCTGATCGAAGAGGGAGAAATCAAGGGATTGCTAAAGAAACGTTCAAACTTCTGCAACAAGGGCGACTTCGGCTCAGGGCTTCTCGCCGCCGGACGCTACGGAATGGTCGGCGCATCTGTGCTTGCAGCCAAAGGAGCTCTGCGCTCCGGCATCGGCAAACTGACCGTGTTCGGCCCGCAATGCTCATTCCCCGTCGTTCAGACAGCCGTTCCCGAAGCCCTCTTCGAAAGCGACGATGACAAACTGAGAATTACCGACATCGCTCTCGACCACGACTACAGCGCGATTGCTGTCGGACCCGGCATCGGCACAGCCGAAGTAACCGTTGGCGCACTCGAAGCCCTCCTCCAGCATTCGAAAAAAGCCATCGTCATCGACGCTGACGCCCTAAACTGCATCGCAGCCCGTCCGACAATACTCGACAAAATACCATTCCTCTCAGTCCTGACTCCCCACAACCACGAATTTGACCGCATATTCGGAGCACACACATCCGACGAAGCCCGTCTGCTTAAAGCTCTCGAAGTATCGCGCTACTACAACATACTGATCCTGCTCAAGGGCCGCTATTCGAAACTTGTGCGCCCTGACGGGAAAGTCTATATCAACAGCTCCGGTTCGCCTGCTCTCGCCACAGCCGGGTCCGGCGATGTTCTGACCGGAATCATCCTTTCGCTCATGGCACAGGGCTACAAACCGGAAGTTAGCGCCATCATGGCTGCATATATCCACGGACGCGCAGGTGAGATCGCAGGCGCTGACCACGGAATCTACGGAACCATAGCCTCCGACATTGCCGAAGCCACCGGCGACGCAATCCACCAGATCATGTCGCATGACAATAATTTCTAACAAGATCCTCACCCTGACAGACCAAAAAAATCAGCAATGAAACGCATTTCAGCAGCTTTTCTAATCATCGCGGCGGCTCTTCCGCTTGGCGCTCAGACAACACAGAAACTTCAGGCGGGAAAGCCCAACGAATACGCACTGATCTATTCCCTCCCGACCACCACACTAGACATCACCCTCGAAGCGGAAAAAACAGTCAGGACTCCCGGCGAATTTTTCCGCTATGCAAAAAAATATCTCGGCGTCGACCCGATCACAGAACCCTCAAGTAGCTACGAACTGAAATCCGTCATCGTCAACCCGAGAGGCATCACCGACCCCGAAGAGCGCTATCAGGTCCAGTTCAAATCCGGATCAACGCCGTTCATGATGATCGACGGCCAGAACGTGCCTCTTAGCGTAAACTATCCCGACGTGTCTCTACCCGAGCCTCCGGGGCTACCGGCTCCGCGCGAAGCCAAGCCGACAATTCTTGAGATGCCGGTTGCAAAACAGGCCGTCACCGCCGAAATGCTCCAGAGTCCGTCGTCGGCCAAACGCGCCGAACTCGCTGCCGCCCGCATCTATGAATTGCGTGAGACCCGTTCAGACATTCTCTCCGGCAATGCCGACAACATGCCGGCCGACGGACAGGCAATGCAGCTTGTGCTCGACAATCTTGCCGCCCAGGAAGAAGCCCTGACAGCCATGTTCCTTGGAACCGTCTCCACTTCGACCGATGTCGAAACGTTCAGTTTCACTCCCGGTGAGACCAATCCACGTCAGATAATTGCCCGTCTGTCGATGACCGACGGCTTCGTCGACAGCGACAATCTCTCCGGTGCTCCGATCTATCTTGATGTGACAGTTTCAGAGCGCGGAACCCTACCGAAAACAGAAAAGGGTGAAGAGAAGCGCTTCCCGAAAGGCGGACTTGCCTACCGCATTCCCGGAAAAGCAAAAGCAACTGTCACCTATAACGGCAAACGCCTTGCCGACCGCACGGTCGACGTTGCGCAGTACGGCATTGTTTTCGGAATCGACCCGAACCTGTTCACCGACAAGAAAGCACCCGCTTATGTCATTTTCAATCCCTCGACCGGCGCAATCTCCGAGATCGGCACACTGACTGAATAACATCATCCCCCTACATTCCGTATAGCAGAAAGGGTTTCGGCTGGATGCCGAAACCCTTTCCTGATTTGATCTTATATAAACCTAAAAATTCACAGGCTCATGAGATAGCCGTGTGCGTTCGAGACCGGTTTGTGAATTCCGGCCAGTAATCGTTGATCAGAACACGGGGAATGTCGAAGTCGAATCGACAAACTTGCGGCGCCAATCCGCGTCGCTCATACAGAGAATCATAATTCCCTGAACGAAATTGACCAGAGACCACAAGCCGCAGGTGCAGAGCGAAAGAGCTATATTGATTAAACCGGCAGCAGTCTTGCCGATCAGAAAATACTGAAGGCCAAGACCTCCGACAAGAATGGCGAGCACTCCGCAGACAACTCTCTTAGAATCCGCCTCTGAGGTTGCGCATGCTGATGCCTGTCCGTTGCAAAGTTCCATAAGTTCGGGATAGGTGTAGAGCGCGCGCCAATCGCCGCCGTCGGCGCTGACCATCGTCTGGGGAGTCAGGGGATAGGCAGCAAGCTGCTCTTTGTTCATCGGACCGACTGTCTGTCCGTTAAACTGAATATAATACATCATACCTGTTAGGTTTTTTGTTATTTGTTATTCGTTATTCGTTATTGCTGATTAGGCACAGGACCATATTCATTGCTCTGCTCTTTCGATGGCTGGCAATACCATACCAGAAGGATAATCGAACCGATACAGCAGAGTAAGTTCAGCAGATAGAACCATCCGGAATGGCCTGTGTCATGCAGACGACGCACCGAAACTGCAAGTGTCGGCAAGAGGAAGAACAGATTGACTACGCCGGTAAAGCTATATAAACCTATCGGAAGATCTGCAATATCTCCGCTAAGGGCGAATTGCACCAGGTCATTGCCCCAGATCCCCTGACCCACACCGGCCGTTATGAAGCTAATGATGTAGGTGAACAGCACCCACCACCAGAACTCCGAGCGCGATGCACGACCGGAGAAAGTCGCATACTTGCTGAATCCGATCTTAATTGCTTCAAGAAACGACACCTGACGCTGCTCCGCCATATACTGCGGGGGGACACCAGCGCCACGCGAAAGAAGCTCCATCAGTTCGGGATAGGTGTAGAGCGGACGCCAGTCGCCGCCATCAGCACTGACCATCGTGTCACGGTTAACCCCATAGGCGAACATCTGTTCGCGATTCATCGGGCCTGTCACCTGACCGTTGTACATTATGTAATAAACCATAGCAATAAATATTTATAAATGTTATAATTCTTAAGATATTGCCCCAAAGGTATAAAAAAATCCGCATACACAATCACTGCACGCGGATTTTTTTATTCAGTCGATCAGACTGGAGCTTACATCGGCCTGCGTCCACCGGGGCCACCATGCATACCGGGTCCCATCCGGCCACTGCGCGAAGAAGGCTCGTTGCCTTTTCCGAATGTATTGAACCGGTAGCTGACAGTGAACATGAAATAGCGGGTCAGATCATTGTAAGCTATATCGTCGATATAGTTGGCCGAGGTTTTACGTTGAATATTTGATTTCTGTTGCAGGAGATCATAAGCCTTGAGCGAAAAAGTCAGCGACTTGTCGCGGAGCACCTGATAGGAAACAGACGCGTTCCACATCCATTCGTTCTTGTCGTAGCCTGAAGAATAACCGCGAGTGCCGGTGTAATTGAGATCAGAATTCAGGATAATGCCGATCGGCGTATAATAGTAGGCCGAGAAATTTCCGCCATAATTATGTACCGTCATGTTGCTACTGGTCTGGAGTGTGTTGGAGATATTCTGAATGGAATAGCGCGGTCTCAGTTCAAACTCCAGATTATCGGGGCGGAATGCGATCGATGGCATAAAATTGACTGAAACCGAGAAACTGCGGTTTCGGTTTCCATTATTGAACCCGATCTGCTGGTTGAACATCGTGAAGACATGAGCAGAAAGCTGCCACGCCTTGTTGCGCAGCGGTTGAGACATCATTGCCATGAGACGTCCGCCCCACACACCGTTGACATTCTGATAGGTCGTGGTAGCCCCGCCGGTCTGCGAGTCATAGGTCGTGCGTGAGACGATGCTGTTCTGCGTTGCCGAGAAATCACCCATCACCATGACCGAACGCTGCGACCCCATGTTGAAACCCTGGTATCTCAGACGGAGATAGTGGGTGAACGACGGATCGAGATTCGGATTACCGACAACTATGTTCATCGGATTGGAAAGGTCGGCGACCGGCTGCAATTGTGTCATGGACGGTTGCGATGAACGCCCCATGTAGTTGAGCTGCACGGAACTGCTTTTGCCCATCTTGTAGCGGTAGCGTAGAAACGGAGCGTAGTTCCAGACCCAGCGTGTCGGGATGCTCTTGGCATCAGTAATCAGATTCTCACTTCTCGACATCGACGGAACAAATGAGATTCCCGCATCAAGATTGTGGGAGCTCGAGACATGCTTGTAGCCGACCCTGATGTCCTGCGTCATGAAATCGTTTCTGAACCGGTTGGAAAGCGAGTCATTGAGAATTTCAGTCGTATAATCGATTTCAGGAACGAGACCGGGCAAGGTTTCGTCGGGAGCAATGACCGGATGGTCATAGACGAGCTTGTCCGTATTGTTCCAGCGGTACTGCGCACGGTAGGCAAACGTCAGGAAATTTCCTTTTTTGGGGTCGCCGAGAGGCTCTGTCCAGGTCAGACGGCCTGAGGCCATATCGCTCCACGTATGATTATCCTCAAACTGGTCGTAGACATCGATCGAATCGTTGAACAGATAGAAGAGCGAACGCGAATAGGCGTCGGTATATTCCCTCACATTCGAATGTCTATAGCGGAGATTGACCGAGAATGACCGTCCCGGCTTATTTCTGAAATTATGGGAGTAGATCAGCGAGCCCCCGAATTCAAACGAAGTTCCGCGCGAGGCCTCGCGGTTGAAAGTATTGCTGACACGGGTGCGCAACGGATCGCCCGCCATGACAAGCGTTGAGTCCATCGAATTCGACAGATTCCGGTTGAACGATATATTAGGGCGGAAATCAAGCGTATTGAAAGAGTCGGGACGCCATTCCACACGGAAATCTGCTCTGACATTGTGGCCGCGGTCACGGGTATCCTTCCATATGTTTGAAAACGACACAGAGTCGGCAAACAGACGCTCCCGATTTGTTGTCTGGATGCTTTTTCGGTCGGTGTGGCTGTACATGACATCTCCGCCGACTCGAAACTTCTCGCCTTTGCCGACATTGAAATTGACCCCGAACGCCTGTGAGGTATTGATGCCGTTAGTTCCGCCGAACCGCCGGAATCTGCCACCGTTGCTGTCTGTAAAGCCAAGCTCGTTGATGTTGTTGAAATTGCCGAGAAGCGTGATCTGATTGTCATCCCAGAAGCGGTTCACGTTAAACGACCCTGTGTAGCGGCTATCTGTTCCATATCCGCCCTCGATAGTTCCGAAATAGCCGTTTTTCATTCCCGGCTTGACTGTCAGGTTGATGACTGTCTCATCCTCGCCGTCGTCAACGCCGGTCAGACGCGCCAGATCGCTTTTGCGGTCTACTACCTGAAGCTTCTCGATCATGTTGACCGGAAGGTTTTTCGATGCCACTTTCGGGTCATCGCTGAAAAATTCCTTTCCGTCGATAAGGATCTTCGTGACCTCTTTGCCGTTGGCTGTGATCTTGCCGTCGCTGTCCACCTCGACTCCGGGCAGACGCTTGAGAAGATCCTCGACAACGGCATTCGGCTGCGTTTTATATGTGTCGGCATTATACTCGATCGTGTCCTCCATGACCTTGATCGGAGTCTTGACGCCTGTCACTCTAACCTCTCCGAGCATAATCGTGTTCGATCCGAGAACGATGGGCTCAATCTGGAGATCCGCTTTTTTCACATCGGCCTGAGTGTAATTATCGTTATATCCCAGATACCGGGTCTGGACAAGGTACCGGCCCGCTTTCACATCGGGTAGGGAATAAGTTCCGTCGACATCAGTGACCGTTCCGGTCACAAAAGAGGAGTCGCGGGCTGAGAGCAAACGGATACTCGCGCCTGTCACCGGCTCACCGTCGTTGTCAAGCACTTTCCCGCGGATTGCCATCGAATAGGCAGTAGCAGAGACTGCTGCGAGAACAGCAACAATAAATAATTTCCTTAAAGACGTTTGCATTGAAATAATTAATGTAGGTCCGGAAGACTCGTCGCCGAGTGTCTCCATCTCCGGAATTATGTGGAATTAATAAAAATCAGAGACTGCCTGGGTTTAACACGGATAAAAAAGCTTAGCCCAAACATCTCTTACAGTATAAAAGACACATTTAACTTAATATGGTTTAATCAACCTCAATTATTTTTACATCATGAGGGGCCTCGCGTCATTTTTTTGCCGTCTGATGAGAACTTTAAGTCTCTCCGGATTGTCTTATAATCAAGAAACTGTTTAAAGTTAATAACAATATAATGAATCTTGTGGATTGATTTAGATCTTTTATGGTTGTCTTCACCGAACCTCATCGGTCACATAGCCCGCCGTACACCCTGAGTCGACTCGCAAAAAGTCCTCAAAAAAGTCCTCTCCCAATGAACCTCATAATTAAATTTAAATAGTTTATATGAGAATCACGGAGGCTGCCCGACAGCCTCATTAATCTGAAAAAGTTATGAAACGTCTGTCACATATAATTCCGGTGGCTGCAGCCGTTGCAGCCTGCGGGCTTGTTTCCTGCGACGCCATGTGGGACACATCATTTGACACAGGATCCCCCTACGGCTATTACTATGGCTGGGACGGCGAATGGCTTCCGACTCTCCCGGGAGCACCACTGATCTCTCCGTACTATTATGGAGGTTCGGCCTATCCGATCGGAGGCTGGGGTCCTATCCACAGACCTGTCATCGGGCCGGCCATAGTCCCCTCTCGCCCGAACACTTCATCCGGCACCATACGCCCGGGACAGCCATCAACATCCGTCCCCCCGGCCACAACACGACCGTCAGCGCCTGTCGTACCGGCAAAACCACTCCCGACAGGTTCTAATCCCGGCCTACAGGTACCGCCATCAGGAACAGGCGTCATTTTCAAGCCGAACCAGGGGCGCCACTGAAAAAACTGTGTAAACCCCGCATCTGACACCTCCTTGCGTCAGACTATTCGTTAAATTTGGTTTAAATGCCAACTTACATTTTACGAGTAGCATAATGTTATGCTAAAAATTTGTAATTTTGTCGCTTGTTAAATATTCAAGTTTTTAGCGTGGAACCAAAATACATTTTTGTCACAGGAGGCGTTGTTTCCTCCTTAGGAAAAGGAATAATCTCCGCCTCACTCGCTTGTCTGCTTAAAGCACGCGGCTATCGGGTCACGATCCAGAAATTCGATCCCTATATCAATATCGACCCAGGAACGCTCAACCCATATGAACACGGTGAGTGCTACGTGACAACAGACGGCCGTGAGACCGATCTCGATCTTGGCCATTACGAACGCTTCACAAACGTCCGCACAACAAAAGCCAACAACATTACGACCGGACGAATCTATCAGAACGTTATCGACAAGGAGCGACGAGGCGATTTCCTTGGCAAAACAGTCCAGATAGTCCCACACATCACCGACGAGATCAAACGCAACATCAAACTTCTCGGCAACACCGGCAACTACGACTTCATCATAACCGAGATCGGCGGTACAGTCGGAGACATCGAATCGCTCCCGTTCCTCGAAGCCGTGCGCCAGCTACGGTGGGAACTCGAAGACAACAGCCTCTGCATCCACCTGACCTACGTGCCCTATCTCCACGCAGCAAAAGAACTAAAGACCAAACCGACACAGCACTCGGTCAAGAAACTTCAGGAACTCGGAATCCAGCCCGATGTGCTGATTCTCCGGACCGAGCATGACATTCCGACATCCATGCGCCGCAAAATCGCGCAGTTCTGCAACGTGTCGGCCGACGCTGTCATCCAGTCGATCGACCTCCCCTCGATCTATGAGGTTCCGGTTGCGATGCACAACCAGCACCTCGACGACATCATTTTGCGCAAAACCGGCGTGACGGATGCCGACGAACCCCACATGGCCCCGTGGCTGGCTTTTCTCGACAAAATGCACAACGCGACAGAAACAGTCCGCATCGGCCTCGTCGGGAAATATGTCGAGCTCCAGGACGCTTACAAGTCGATCAACGAATCGCTGCTGCAGGCCGCGACCTACTGCGACCACAGACTCGATCTGGTATTTATCCACAGCGAAAAGATCAACGATTCCAACGCCGAAGAAATACTCTCCGGAATGTACGGCGTGATCATTGCCCCCGGATTCGGACAGCGCGGAATCGAAGGAAAGTTCTCGGCGCTCAAATGGTGTCGCGAACATGACATTCCGACCTTCGGCATCTGTCTCGGAATGCAATGCATGGTGATTGAGTTCGCCCGAAACGTCCTCGGACTGAAAGACGCAAACTCAACAGAAATGAACCCTTCGACCGCGGCAAACGTGATCGATCTCATGGAAGAGCAGAAAAGCATCTCAAATCTCGGAGGGACAATGCGCCTCGGAGCCTACGAATGCCGACTCACCCCCGGTAGCCTCGCTGCCAAAGCCTACGGAAGCGACTCTGTCAGCGAACGCCACCGCCACCGCTTTGAGTTCAACAGCGACTATCGCGTCGATTTCGAAAAGGCCGGAATGGCATGCGTCGGCGAGAATCCCGACACTCACCTCGTCGAGATTGTAGAAATTCCGGGAAAACGCTGGTTCCTCGGGACTCAGTACCATCCCGAATACACCTCGACAGTGCTCTCTCCAAGCCCACTGTTTATCTCCTTCATGCGTGCGGCAATCGCCTATGCCACCGAGAAAACAACACCTGTCCACTAATCAGAAAACCTACCCTAACGAAGAAAAAATCACCCGATGAACAAAACCAACATTATTGGCATCCTGCTGATGGGAGCTGTAATAATGCTCTTCATGTATCTCAACCAGCCGTCGGCTGAACAGCAAGCGGCAATGGCTGAAAAAGCTCGTCAGGAACAAGCCCTCGCCCAGCAATCAGACGTAAACTCAGCTGCTGTCCTGACTGACACTATTGTCACTCCGCAGGAACGTCAGATCATCGTCTCGACTATTCGCGAATTCGGTTCGAAAGACTCGACCGGCGTCATCTCACTCTCCGCTCCCAACGTGCGCATGACACTGACAGCTGACTCAATTGTCGGAGGCTCCGTTTCAGTCAGCGGCGGAACTACCGTAGCTCTCAGCGACATCCTTGCCTCAAACTACGGCTCGCTCAGCCGCGGTCAGGCAGCTGAGGCCTGCGCAAATCTGCGCAAAGCACTCTCCGACGTTGCCCGCTATAAAGGATTTTCAGCCCATCTTGGAGGCGATTCGACAACCGTACGGCTCGAAAACTCGCGTCTGGCCCTTGACATCTCCAGCAAAGGCGCGGTAATCGCCCGCGCTGCCGTCAAAGGCTACAGCCGCTTCGACTCGACCGAAGTCACTCCGATCGAATACGGTGCCGACACCTATGGATTCACCCTCACCTCGGCAAGCCAGCGCTTCAACACAAGCGATTTCTTCTTCACCGTCACCGAACAGACCGACTCGGCTGTGACTCTCAGACTGCAGCTCGGCGACGGTGCGTCATGGGGCATCCGCTATACTCTTCCCGCCGACAGCTACCTCGTCGGAATGGAAATCATCCAGGAGGGAATGGAAAAAGTGATCCCCGCTTCGGCAACGACGATGGAATTCAACTGGAAGCAGCGAATGGCCCGAAACGAAGAGGGACGCATGTTTGAAGAGCAGAACTCAGCGCTCTATTACATGAACGTCGGTGGCGACGTTGACTATCTCAGCGAAACCGCCGATGATTCCGAGGAAATCACCCAGCGAATCAAATGGATCGGCTATAAGAACCAGTTCTTCTCGACCATATTCATCCCCGACGGAAACTTCAACGGAGCCAACATCTCCTCCACTCCGCTCAAAGAGAATGCCGCATTCCTGAAAGACCTGTCCACTCAGGCCGAACTCGACTACTCCTCGTCACAGGCCACTCCGGCTGCATTCACAATCTTCATCGGCCCCAACTCCTATCCTCTCCTCTCTGACCTTGAAGAGACTGTCACGCCCGACGAAAACCTCCACCTTACAAAACTAATTCCCCTCGGATGGAGCCTGTTCCGCTGGATCAACACCCTCATCGTCATTCCGGTCTTCACATTCCTCGGCAAGTATATCGCCTCTTACGGAATCATCATTCTCCTGCTCACCATCTTCATCAAGCTCATCCTCTTCCCGTTCACCTACAAGAGCTACATGTCGCAGGCAAAGATGCGTGTGCTCGCTCCCGAAATCAATGAGATCAATGAAAAATATCCCGGACAGGAAAACGCACTGAAGCGCCAGCAGGAATCGATGGCACTCTACTCCAAAGCCGGAGCATCGCCCATGTCAGGCTGCCTCCCGATGCTGCTCCAGATGCCCATTCTGATCGCCATGTTCCGCTTCTTCCCTTCCGCAATCGAACTGCGCGGACAGTCATTCCTCTGGGTAGCAGACCTCTCCGCACCTGACTACATCATCTCGCTGCCATTTGCAATCCCATTCCTCGGCAACAGACTGTCGCTCTTCTGTCTGCTCATGACTGCGACCAACATTATCTACACCCGCATCAACATGCAGAACCAGCCCGGAGGCAACTCGATGCCCGGAATGAAATGGATGATGTATATGATGCCGGTCATGTTCCTCTTCTTCTTCAATAACTATGCGGCCGGCCTGAGCTACTACTACCTTCTCTCGCTTCTGATCACAATCATTCAGACCTACATTTTCCGCCAGGTCGTAAACGAAGAGAAAGTACGCGCCACAATGAAAGCCAACGCGAAGAAACCGAAGAAAAAAACAGGCTTCATGGCCCGTCTCGAAGAAGCCCAGCGCCAACAGCAGGCAATGCTTCGCGAACAGGAAAAGCAACGCGCAAAGAAACGTCGTTGATCAATCGTCTGTCTGAACTTTAAAAAACTAATCCTCAACCCATATGATCTCACCCAAAATCCAATCCGCAATCAACGACCAGATCAATGCAGAATTCTGGTCGGCCTACCTCTATCTCTCAATGGCAATGAACTTCGAATCGAAAGGACAAGCCGGTGTCGCAAACTGGTTCCGCATTCAGTTCCGTGAAGAGCAGGCCCACGCCGAAATCCTCATCAACTACCTCAACCAGCGCGGAGGACGGGTTATCCTCGCGCCAATCGCAGCCGTCGAAACCGAATGGGCAACTCCTCTCGAAGCGTTCGAAGCCACTCTCGAACATGAGCAGAAAGTCACCTCTCTGATCAACAATCTCTTCGCACTCGCCGAAGAAGAAAAAGACTACGCGACCCGCGACCGTCTCGCCTGGTTCGTCGGCGAACAGGTCGAAGAGGAAGACAACTGCCGTCAGCTGATCGACAAGTATCGCCTCATCGCCGACAATGGCATGGGACTCTACATGCTCGACCAGGAACTCGCTGCGCGCACCTACGCTGCGCCGTCGCCCCTGGCTTCAGCCGAATAACACCGATCCTCTGCACAACCTAATCATAGGCGCCGGTCAAAATTTTGAATTTTGACCGGCGCCTGATATTTTTCTGCCGAACGGTGAATTTCCTGCAAACGGTTGCAGATTCCGATCATAAACCGTAAATTTGCCGCGTACCCTTTCCAACGGGCCAAATTATAAGAAAACACATCCATTTTAAACCAATCTAACAAAATGTCATGAGAATGAAATCAGCAATTATTGCATTCATTGCCATCGCCACCCTATCGTCGTGTGGCTCAGATTCGAAAAACTCAACCGGCACACCCTCATCCGAAGAATCAGAATCAACCCTCCGGGAGCCAGACAATGACGAAACTGAACCTGAAGAAATCGAGATGACTGAAATCGAAATGATTGAAGAGAATGTGGCCGACAGCACTGATGACGACAATAATCTCTCCAACTCCTCGGAATCAAACTGGGAAAAAACCAAGGGTGTATACAACGCAGCTAAAGACAAGATCAAAAAGAAAAACGACAAGTGGAAGGAAGAACACTCCGAACAGATTGAGCATGCAAAGGAAAAAGGCAACGAAATAAAAGAAAAAGCTAAAAATAAAGTCGGCAATCTTCTTGACCGAGCCCGTCAGAAACTCGAAGAAGACTGATCAGAGGATATCAAAAAGGCGCCGGTCAAAATTCAAAATTTTGACCGGCGCCTGATATTTTTCTGCCGGATGGGGAGGGGCGCTCATGCTACGCCCCGGATTGAGCCATTATGACACACCCTTTATAATCAGACATTAAAGAGGAAGTGCATGATGTCACCGTCCTGAACGACATATTCCTTTCCTTCAATATTCATCTTACCGGCCTGACGGACAGCCGCCTCCGAACCAAGAGTGACATAATCGTCATATTTGATGACCTCGGCACGGATAAATCCCTTTTCAAAATCCGTGTGGATTATTCCGGCACATTTGGGAGCTTTCGATCCACGCAGGAATGTCCAGGCGCGCACCTCGTCGGCTCCGGCCGTGAAGTAGGTCTGGAGATCAAGAAGCGCATAGGCCGCACGGATCAGACGCGCTACGCCGGACTCCTCGAGCCCGATCTCCTGAAGAAACATCTGACGGTCCTCATAGGTCTCGAGTTCGGCAATTTCAGCCTCGGTCTGAGCCGCAACGACGAGAAGCTGAGAGTTTTCCGCGGCAATGGCCTGGCGGACAGCCTCCACATAGGCGTTGCCGGTCGCTGCCGATGCATCATCCACATTGCAGACATAGAGCACAGGCTTATTGGTCAGCAGGAAGAGCTCGCGGGCGAATTTATGCTCGTCGACAGTCTCGAACTCAACCGACCGCGCAGGTTTGCCCTGAGTGAGAGCTTCGTGATACTGACGAAGCACTTCATACTGCAGCTTCGCCTGCTTGTCGCCACCGGTCTTTGCCTGTTTCTCAGTGCGGACCATACGGCTCTCGACCGTCTCCAGATCCTTGATCAGGAGCTCATAATCAATAATCTCCTTGTCGCGGACAGGGTCGACCGTTCCGTCGACATGGGTGATGTTGTCATCGTCGAAACAGCGCAAGACATGAATAATGGCATCCGTCTCACGGATATTTGCCAGAAACTTGTTGCCGAGGCCCTCTCCTTTGCTGGCGCCTTTGACCAGACCTGCGATGTCGACGATCTCGACCGTCGCCGGAACGACACTCTTCGGCTTGCACATGTCGACAAGCGTTGTCAGACGGTCATCGGGCACGGTGATTACGCCGACATTCGGTTCGATCGTACAGAATGGGAAGTTGGCGGATTGCGCTTTAGCGTTTGAAAGACAGTTGAACAGAGTGGATTTGCCGACATTGGGCAGTCCCACGATTCCGCATTGTAATGCCATATATATTCTTTGGGATGATGTTAAACGTGATTTATTTTACTGCAAAATTACCAAAAACCTGATAGTCCGCCAAATCAGAGCCGACAGATAATGACCCGTCGGAAGCGAAACCGCATTACGTATCGTCATTCGAAAAGCTGACGTATGGTGTAGCCGATGTCATTCATCATCGACATTATCGGAGTCAGGAGCGGACGGATCGGACGGTCGGCCTGGGGAGTGAAAACCTTCAGACACGACGGACGGCACACGACCGAAATCTCGCGCCCCATTTCCATTGGCTCGCCGTCGACATGGACCGCTCCTTCATAGCGGCGCTCGATCTTGAGAGTGGAAGCCCGGAAAGCATGGATCAGCATGTTGCGTTCGATCGATCCAGACATCAGGTCAAGCCCGACAAGAGCCGTCGACAGCAGATTGCCGTAGTGGATGATCGTGACGTCAAGCAGGCCGTCGGTGATCGAAGCTTGCGGAGCGATATAGGCGTTATTGCCGTATTGAGAGGCATTGCAGACAGCCACGATAAAAGCACGGTCAGTGATAACCTGTCCGTTGGCGGATATCACATACTCATCCGGCTTATAGTTCAGATATTCCTTGAATGTATTGGAAAGATAGGTCAGTTTGCCGCGGCGCTTGGACTCGGCGAACTTATGACTGACAGTCGCGTCAAACCCAAGTCCGAACGTACAGAAAAAATTATGTCCGTTGACCTCGCCGCAGTCACACACCTCCGTGCGTCCCTCCGCTATGATCTCGAGAGCCGCCCGCACATCGACCGGAATGTTCAGATGCCGCGCAAGTCCGTTGCCGGAACCACAGGGAATGATCCCGAAGGCGACGCGACTTCCGCAAAGCGCATTGGCCGTCTCATTGACAGTCCCGTCGCCACCGGCGGCAAGAACCATATCATAGCCCTCGCCGACAGCCTCACATGCAAAAGCTGTCGCATCGCCCGACCCGGTCGTGCGACGCGCGAAAACCTCGATTCCGATCTCGGAAAGGCGGTCCGTGACACGCCTCTCCAGCCCCTCCTTGCGCGAGGTCCCGGAAATCGGATTGATGATCAGAAGTGCACGCTGCTGTTTCATAACGATTGCAAAGATAATATTTTTCAGTCCGACTTTCCAAATCAACCGGCCCTGCTTGTCAATATAATTGGGACGTTTTCAAAAAAGTTTTGCCTGACTCATAAAATATCAGTTTTTATTGAGAAAAAATGCTTACCTTTGCAAGCAATAAAAAAGTAACGCCCCAATTCTCTATCATCAATAATTCGTTATGTCATTTATTGCAGAAAAAGTAAAGATGGACGGTCTGACCTTCGATGACGTCCTTCTGATCCCGGCTTACTCCGAAGTTCTCCCGCGCGAAGTAAACCTCACGACTAAATTCTCCCGTAACATCACACTCAACGTTCCGCTCGTATCGGCCGCTATGGACACCGTCACCGAAGCGGCACTTGCCATCGCGATAGCCCGCGAAGGCGGTATCGGTGTGATCCATAAAAACATGACTATCGAGGAACAGGCGCGCCAGGTCCACGCCGTCAAACGCGCTGAAAACGGCATGATCTACGATCCTGTCACAATCAAACGCGGATCGACCGTCCGCGACGCCTTGAAAATGATGGAAGAATATCACATCGGAGGCATTCCGGTTGTTGACGACGACCGCCGTCTCGTCGGAATCGTGACAAACCGCGACCTGCGCTTCGAACGCGACCTCAACCGCGCCATTGACGAAGTCATGACAAAGGAAGATCTCGTCACAACAACCCAGAGCACCGACCTCGAAGAAGCAGCAGACATTCTGCAGCGCCACAAAATCGAGAAACTCCCCGTTGTCGACAGCGACGGACGTCTCGTCGGGCTCGTGACCTACAAGGATATCACCAAGGCCAAAGACAAACCCCACGCATGCAAAGACAGCCGCGGACGTCTCCGCGTCGCAGCAGGTGTCGGCGTGACAGGTGATTCGATGGAACGCGTCAAAGCGCTTGTCGAAGCCGGAGTCGACGCCATCGTAATCGACACCGCCCACGGCCACAGCAAAGGAGTTATCTCTGTCCTCAAAGCCGTTAAAGAACAGTACCCCCAGATCGACGTTGTTGTCGGAAACATCGCAACCGGCGACGCCGCACGCTATCTCGTTGAGAACGGCGCCGACGGAGTAAAAGTCGGCATCGGCCCCGGCTCGATCTGCACGACCCGTGTGATCGCCGGCGTAGGCGTGCCGCAGCTCTCGGCTGTCTACGACGTCGCCAAAGCCCTCAGCGGAACAGGCGTCCCCCTGATCGCCGACGGAGGCATCCGTTACTCGGGCGACATCGTCAAAGCCCTCGCTGCCGGTGCCTACTGCGTGATGCTCGGCGGAATGCTTGCCGGAGTCGAGGAATCTCCCGGCGACACTATTATCTACAACGGACGTAAATACAAAGCCTACCGCGGAATGGGATCGCTCGAAGCAATGGAAAAAGGCTCGAAAGACCGCTATTTTCAGGCGGCCGAAACCGACGTAAAGAAGCTCGTTCCGGAAGGAATCGCTGCGCGTGTGCCCTACAAAGGCAGTCTCTATGAAGTTGTCTATCAGATGCTGGGCGGTCTGCGTGCCGGTATGGGCTATTGCGGAGCTCCCACTATCGAACGCCTCCACGACGCCAAATTCACCCGCATCACCAATGCCGGCGTTGCCGAAAGCCATCCCCACGACGTGGCGATCACCGCTGAGGCTCCCAACTACAGCGCCTCTCACCAGTAAGAAAAAGACCAACCACATAAAGCGGTCCGGACCACAAAAAGGTTCCGGACCGTTTCATTTCGCCCCCTCCTCCTATAGAAACCCCAGAATAAGAGAGTTTCGGAAGAATGATTTTCTTCCGATAAAATAAAACTCCATATCGTTTCGTTAAAAGAAGAGAGTTACTTAGTTTCTTCAAGTTTAGAGGTTGGTCAACAACAAATGTGAAAACCGAAATCCTCCTCAAGAGAATGGATGCGAAAAAGCTAATTCAACCTCTGAATGAGACTTGTAAAATTTGTTATTAAACAACCTCGAATATTTACGATGAAAAAATCATCCATAGCCCTGACTCTTTCCGCTCTGACACTGGCCACAGCCTCGTTTGCCGCCAAACAGACAAAAAAAGATCCGGTAGTCATGACAGTCGGACCGCAGAAAGTCCAACTGAGCGAGTTTGAATACCTCTATAAGAAAAACAATGACCAGCAGGCGTCCAAAACTTCGCTCGACGACTACATCGAAATGTTTGTCAACTACAAGCTGAAAGTCCAGGCAGCCAAAGATGCCGGACTCGACACTACGGCATCCTATGTAAGCGACATGGAAAAATACACCGCCGAGCTGGCCGCACCCTACATGAGATCCGCCATCGTCGACGACTCGCTCGTCAACGTCGCCTACAAACACATGAAGGAAATGGTGCTCGTCGACCACATCCTGCTCTCCCCACTCGAAAAAAACAGAACGCGCGCCGCCCAGCGCGCCCTTGCCGACAGCATCCGTGACGCGCTGCTTGACGGAGCCGATTTCGCGAAACTCGCCGAAAAATATTCTGTCGACCGCATGACCGCCGCCCGCGGAGGTGACATGGGATATATCGTCGGAGGTGTATGGCCTTATGTTTTCGAAGACCTCGCATTCAACACTCCCGTCGGCGAGATCTCAAAAATCGGAGAATCGACCTATGGATTCCATATCGTCAGAGTCAAAGACCGCAAACCCAACCCCGGATCGATAAAGACCCGCCACATACTCAAGAGCGTCGACAACCAGTCAGATCTGAACCGCGACACGCAGAAAAACGCGATCGATTCAATCCTCAAGCTCGCCCGCACAGGATCAGACTTCAGGACACTCGCTTCGGAAAACTCCGACGACCCCAGCGGACGCAAGACAGGCGGCGACCTACCATGGTTCACAACGGGTCAGATGGTCTCCGAATTCAACGACGCAGCCTTTCAACTCCAGCCCGGTCAGATCTCCGATCCGGTCCTGACACGGTTCGGATGGCACATCATCCTCTGCGAAGACCGCAAAAACATCGAACCGCTCGACTCAATCCGCGCTGCAATCGCCGACCGTATCCGCTCCGACGAACGCTCATCAATGTCAGTCCAGCGCACAATCAATGACTGGAAAGCGAAAGCCGGTCTGAAAACCAACAAAAACGCCATCAGCGAAGGACTCGCCATCATTAACGACGCCGGCTCACTCTCGGCCGAAGCGATCGAACGGATGAAAGCATCAGCGACGCCCGCATTCCGTCTCGGAAAAGATGAAATCAGTCTCGGAAACATCGCTGAATCCCTGAGTCCAGATACGGAGATCACAGGCAAGGCAGCCGAATCCGCACTGAGGTTTGCGGTTGAAAACAAAATCAACGAACTCGCAACGCAGCAATACATAGCATCCCTGCCTCAGTTGCAGCCCGCCTACCGGAACCTGCTCAACGAGTATCGCGACGGAATGCTACTCTACGAAATCAGCAACCGGGAAGCATGGGACCGTGCGAACGCCGACTCGACAGGCCTCCAGAAATTCTACGAAGCCCACATCGGCGATTACACATGGGATCGCCCCCACTACAAAGGCTATGTCATCGCTGCAACCACCGATTCGCTCGCCGACGTAGCCCTCAGCTACTTCAAATCCTCCGGACTTCCGATCGAACAGCTCACCAACCCACGCAATGTCAGAAAACGCTTCGGAACTGACGTCAAAGTCGAACGCATACTTGCCGGAAAAGGCGACAACCCCGTAATCGACAACCTTGCCTTCGGCGCCCCGGCCAAAGAAATTAAAAACCGTTGGAAATTCCACCGTCTTTTTGAAGGCCGCGTCATTGACGCCCCGGAAGACGCCCGCGACGTCAAAGGCCAGGTCAGCCTCGGCTTCCAGCAGCAACTGGAATCCGAATGGCTCGAACGCCTCCGCAAAACCTACCGGATCAAAATCGACCGGAAAGCCATACGCAAGGCCCTCGAGTAGCCCCCGCTACGATTATAAAAAAACAGAGCGGTGTGTCAGATTACAGCTATCCGACACACCGCTCCGGCTATTTCTCAGAACCAGGCGAAATGCACTGAAAAATCCACTCAATCAAGCTTACAACTAAATTTAAACAGTTTCTTAGCCTATTTTAGCATTTTCAAACGTCCAAAGTCATTAAAAATTACTAATTTTGGCGAATAAAACCGTAACAACGAAAATTCTTCAAAGAGTGAAAATCAACAAATACATCATTGCAGTCCTCTTTTCCGCTGTAGCTCTCTGTCTTAATGCCCAGAACAACGTTGCTGAAGAAGTAGCGTGGGTGGTCGGAGACCAGCCGATCTGGAAATCCGAAATCGAAGAACAATACAACAACCTCCAGTACGAAAAAGTCTCTCTGCCAGGCGACCCCTACTGCATCATCCCCGAGCAGATGGCAATCGAAAAACTCTATCTCCATCAGGCAGAGATTGACACAGTCGAAGTCCCTAACTCGAGCGTCGTTGCCGAAGTCGACGCCCGACTCAACTTCTACATCACCCAGCTTGGCTCAAAAGAAAAAATGGAGCAGTACTTCCGCAAATCGATGCCCGAGATGCGCGAATCGATGATGGACATGGTCCGTAACTCCTACAAAGTCCGTCAGGTGCAGAACGACCTCACTAAAAACGTAAAGGCAACCCCCTCCGACGTGCGACGTTACTTCGACAAACTGCCCGCCGACTCAGTGCCATTCGTGCCGACACAGGTCGAAGTCCAGATCCTGACACTGAACCCCGTCATTCCCCGTCAGGAAATCGAGGATGTCAAAGCCCGCCTGCGCGACATGGCAGAAAAAGTCAATAAAGGCGAAAGCCAGTTCTCTTCGCTCGCAATTCTCTACTCCGAAGACAAGGAAAGCGCCGTCCGCGGAGGTGAGATCGGATTTCTCGGCCGTGCGCAGCTCGACCCCGAATACGCGGCCGTCGCGTTCAACCTCAACGACCCCAAGAGAGTCTCAAAAATTATTGAAAGCCAGTATGGCTACCACATTATCCAGCTGATCGAGAAACGTGGCGACCGAATCAACACACGCCACATCCTTCTACGTCCGAAAGTCTCCGACAACGACCTCATGCAGGCCATCTCGCGTCTCGACTCAATACGCACCGACATGACCCAGAACAACAAGTTCACCTTCGAAGAAGCGACAATGTTCGTATCGCAGGACAAAGACACTCGCAACAACCGCGGCGTAATGGTCAATCAGGAAACCGGAACCCCTCGCTTCGAAATGTCGCAGCTCCCGCAGGAAGTGGCGAAAGTGATCGACAGAATGCAGCCCGGAGATATCTCCGAGCCATTCATCATGATCGATCCGAAGCTCAACCGCGAAGTGGTTGCAATCGTGAAACTGACCGACCGCATCGCGGCCCACAAAGCCAACATCGCCGAAGACTATCAGACTATCAAAGACATGTATGAAGCCGCCCGCAAGGAAGAAATCCTCAACGACTGGCTCAAGCAGAAAATCAAAGACACATATGTCCGCATCGAGGACGGCTGGCGCAACTGCGAATTCCAGCATAAAGGATGGATCAAAGACAGCTCGAGCCCAGCTCCGGCCCGCAAACCGGTCGAACCCTCCGAACAGGCTGAATAAACAAGGAATACGTTTCCGCCCCCTCCACGCTCACTGATACATTCTCCGGCCGACTTCATATGACAATCCAACAATTGAAATCGGAACTACGACAGCTCCGGGCGTCCATTATCGCAATGGGCGTCATCGGTCTGTTGCTCGCTCCGCTCCTGATCTTCGCCCAGCAACAGAAAACGCCATCAGCTTCAAAACGCAAGATTCCGGTGCCCCACGCACCGTTGCGACCGATGCTTCCGTCGCTCGACAGATCGCAGCCCGACAAAGTATTTCTCGAATATGCCGATCGTCTCTACTACGACGAAATCCCCGGCTTGCCGAAAGAGGAACAGCCACAGATTCTTGTCGGGAACGTGAAGTTGCGCAAAGGCGGAATGTGGATGTATTGCGACAGCGCCTATTTCTTTGAACGCACAAGCTCGTTCGACGCCTTCGGAAACGTAAGGATGGACCAGGGCGACACACTCCACGTCTACGCCGACGAGCTGAACTACAACGGGCCCGAACAGCTGGCAATCCTTTTCGCTGACCCCGGAAAGAAAGTGAAGCTCATCAACCGCGACGTGACGCTCGAGACCGACATCTTCAACTACGATCTCGCAACCGACCTCGGCTACTACAACATCGGCGGAAAACTGACCGACCGCCAAAACGTCCTAACCTCTGTCGAGGGACAGTATCAGCCCCGCACCAAACAGGCCTACTTCAACTACGACGTCCATCTTGAAAGCCAGCAGAAAAACGACAAGCTGACAATCAACACCGAAGCCCTGTACTATAACACGGCAACCCACATCGCCGAGCTCAACAGTCCGAGTGAGATCATCAACTCCGACGGAACGATCTACACCTCGCGAGGGATCTACAACACCGACAACGGACTTGCCGACCTCTTCAGCCGCTCAAGAGTCAGAACCAACAAAGGCAACATCCTGATGGGCGACACTCTGTTCTATGACCGGAATAAACAATACGGCGAAGCTTTCGGCAACATGATCATGATCGATTCAGCCCGACAAAGCAGCATTCTCGGAAACTACGGATTCTATGACGAAGTCCGCGACAGCGCATTCGTCACCGGACGAGCGCTCGCTAAAGAATACTCCAAAGGCGACACCCTCTACCTCCACGGCGACACGATTCTTACATATCTCGACCTCGTCGATTCTACTCGCGTGACAAACGCCTTCCACAACGTCAGGATTTTCCGCTTCGACATCCAGGCCATATGCGACTCCCTGTCGCTGACCGAGAGAGACTCGATAATGCACCTCTACAGACACCCCGTGGCATGGACCGACAACCGACAGATTTTCGGCAATATAATCAACATCCACATGGCCGACTCCACCGTCGACTGGGCACGACTCCCCCAGACCGGATTCATGGCCGAACACATCGCCGAAGACTGCTACAACCAGATCTCCGGCAACGACATGACCGCCTGGTTCAACGACTCGACAATAACCCGGCTATATGTCGAAGGCAACGTCATGCTTAACGTATTCCCGATGGAAAGCGACTCGACCTACAACAAGTTCGCCTACGTCGAAAGCAGCTACATGGACGCATACTTCAGCAAAAACGAAATCGAGAAAATAACCTTCTGGCCCGAGACAACATCGAAAATAACTCCTCTATATCTGGCAAAACGCAACTCCTACTTCCTGCCCAAATTCGGATGGTATGAAGACCTCAGGCCCCGCACCCCGGGCGACGTATTCGTCATTCCGCCTGAAATGGTCGAGCTCTTCCGCTCAGCCGAACCGATCAAGCCCGAAGAGCTGAGCATATCCCGCCAGACAACCGAACCGAATCCCAAAGCCCCGGCCGCGCCTGAAATCCACTCCGACTCAATCACTGACTCGATCCCCGCGCCGTCTCTGCCTCAGAGAATCGACCTCGACAACGTCATATCCGGCTCCAGGCATCCGGCCGACGCGCCGATCCCCCTCCCGTCAGACAAAGACGCGCCCGAACAGCCAAAAGCTCCCGTCAAAGCTCCGGACCCCGCACCGCTCCCAGCTCCGGAGGAAGAAAACCTTGGCGCACCCCTTGACTGATCGCGCGCCCTCCCGTCCGGAAGAAGAAAGGATTTTTGAGAAAATCTTTTTGCGCATGACGATGATTTTCTCTAACTTTGCTATTTGGAGTATGCTTCGATTTAAATGACAACCACTTAACCGAATCTGTCTGTCAAATGAAACCGCATAAGACGCTTCTGACCATTTCAACCCTTCTGCTGCCTGCCATCTTCGGACATGCAGCCGAAAACGCCGACTCGCTTTCAGCCCTCGCCGACAAGACTCCGGCAAATGCAGCCCTCAATTTCAAAGCCGGCCGCGCTCTATATGAAGCCGGACAGAACCGAAAAGCAGTCACCTACCTCAACCGTGGAGGCAACGACGCAAACCCATGGATCGCCTTGATCGAACTTGAAAAATATAATTTCGACGGCGCCACGGCACGTGCCGAAAAATATCTCGCATCAAAACATAACGCCAACGGTCCGGAACACTCTCTTGCCGAAGAGGTCATCGACAGAGCCGAAATCGGCCGGACGATGCTCGACCGCGTAGAAAAAGTCATTGTCATCGACTCAATGACCGTCGACAAAGATTCATTCTTCCGAGCCTATTCGATCTCGCCGACTACAGGAGCCATAGCATCTCCCGCCGCGCTCCCGCGCAACATGAAGACCGGCGAACAGACAACTGTCTATGTCTCCGAAAACGGCGAACGAATGCTCTGGGGACAGCCCGACAGCAACGGAAACATCCACATCGTCGAGACAAACCATCTCGCCGACGGTTCATGGGAACAGCCCACTCCGATCGGCGACGATCTCTGCCTCGGAGCCAATGCAAGCTACCCCTTCCTCCTTGCCGACGGAATGACGCTCTACTATGCCAGCGACGGCGAAGGCTCACTCGGGGGCTACGACATCTACGTAACCCGCAATGACGGCGACCGTTATCTCAACCCGCAGAACATCGGAATGCCCTACAACTCTCCGATGGACGACTATCTGCTCGCCATCGACGACGCGACAGGAGTCGGATGGTGGACGACCGACCGCAACCTGATTCCAGGAAAACTGACCGTCTACATTTTCATCCCGCAGGAACTACGCGACAACTACCCCGTCGACGGGACTCCGGATCTGACCGACCGCGCAAGGATCAGCTCTATCGCAAAAACACGCCGACCCGGCGAAGACTATTCAAAATACCTTCAGGCAATCAAAAACATAGCCGCAGAATCCGGGCAGCAATCGTCCGACGGCCAAATCATGTTCGCGCTTCCCGACGGACGAGTTATAACCCGGATCGCTGACTTCACCCAGCCTGAAGCCGCCGAACTGATGCGCGAATACCTCTCGGCCTACGACGAATTCTCCGACCGCAACACACGGCTTCTCTCACTCCGCCAGAAATATGGCCAGGGCGAAACATCTCTCGCCAGCGAAATCCTCAGCGAGGAAACCGAACTCGAACATCTGCGCAACGACCTTAAGCGTCTTGCCAACGAAGTCGTTTCGGCCGAAACCGGAATGTAATTCAGACAGAAAATGACAGCATTCCTACTCTCCCTCGCCGTCCTTATCGGAGGCTATCTGATCTACGGGGCCCTCGTCGACCGGCTTCTCGCAACCGACTCCGCCCGTCAGATGCCGGCCTACACCATGCGCGACGACATCGACTACCGCCCACTCGCCCCTTGGAGGGTGTTTCTGATCCAGTTTCTCAACATTGCCGGACTCGGACCGATTTTCGGCGCGATTATGGGCATTATGTTCGGCCCTGCCGCTTTTCTGTGGATCGCCTTCGGAACAATCCTGGCCGGGGGAGTCCACGACTTCTGCTCCGGTGTGATCTCAATCCGCATGGGAGGACGCTCGCTCCCTGAGATTATCGGCTCCCAGCTCGGAAAAGGTGTCATGAACTTCACCCGCATCTTCTCAGTGCTTCTGCTGATTCTGGTCGCAGCCGTCTTCGTCATCACCCCTGCCGGACTCCTCTCATCGATGACCCCCTCGTGGATGGACAGTTCATTCTGGATCGCCGCAATCTTCATCTACTACATCCTCGCCACACTCCTTCCGATCGACCGGCTCATAGGCAACCTCTATCCATTCTTCGGATTCGCCCTTCTATTCATGGCCGCGGGAATCATGATCGTCCTCTTCTTCGGCGACACACAGATTCCCGTATCATTCGCCGAAGGTTTCCGGACTTATGACTCCCGTGGACTCCCCGTCTTTCCGATGATGTTCGTCAGCATAGCCTGCGGAGCCATCTCCGGGTTCCACGCGACACAGTCGCCGATGATGGCCCGCTGTCTAACCAACGAAAAACTTGCGCGCCCGATATTCTACGGAGCAATGGTGGCCGAAGGAATCGTAGCCCTCATATGGGCCGCCGCCGCAGTAGCCTTCACCGGAGGCTACGATCAGCTCGCCGCCTACATGGCCCGCGACGGACATTCCGCAGGAACGCTCGTCCATGACGTCGCCTTCTCCTGGCTCGGCGTCTTTGGAGGAATCCTTGCCGTCCTCGGTGTCGTAGCAGCCCCCATCACAACCGGCGACACAGCTCTCAGAAGCGCCCGGCTATCCGTTGCCGACATGCTCGGATTTCCCCAGTCCGGACTCTGGCAGCGTCTGGCCGTCGCCATCCCGCTGTTTGTCCTCACCGCAGCCGTCATGATTATGGATTTCAATACATTGTGGCGCTACTTCGCATGGTCAAATCAGACACTTGCGACAATCACGCTATGGGCCGTCACAATCTATCTTGCCCGACGCACGCGCTTCTTTTCTCTCGCCCTCGTGCCGGCCTTCTTCATGACAACAGTCTCCATTTCCTACATCCTCTGCGCCCCAGCTCCAGAAGGTTTCGGAATTCCGCAGACAACTGCGACTCTCGTCGGCCTCGCCTGCGCCTGCGCCGCCACCGCAGCCCTACTCATCGGAAGACCTGTAACAACTCAATTCAACCCCGCCAGAAAATGATTGATTTCCGCTCAATAACCCGATCTACCGACAGATACAACTTCCATTCCCACACCCAGTTCTGCGACGGCCGCGCAACGATGGCAACAATGACCGAAGCAGCCGTCAGAATGGGATTCATCCACTGGGGCTTCTCTCCCCACTCCCCCATCTGCGTCGACTCCCCCTGCAACATGAAAAAGACCGACGTCGCGCTCTATCTCGACGAGGTCAACCGCCTCAGACAGCTCCACGGCGACTCAATCAACCTCTATGCCGGAATGGAAATAGACTATATCGGACCGGAATGGGGACCCGCGATCCAATATTTTCAGGAAATGCCACTCGACTACCGCATCGGATCGGTCCACTTCGTCAGATCGCAGGACGACGAACACGTCGACGTCGACGGAAACTTCGAATCATTCCGCAGAAAAATGGCCATGAATTTCCGCAACGACATCAACTACGTCGTCAACAGCTTCATCGACAGCTCACTTGAAATGGTTTCCCGGGGCGGATTCGACATAATCGGACACTTCGACAAAATCGGACACAACGCCTCTCTATTCCAGCCCGGAATCGAAGAGCAACCCTGGTATAAATCACGCATCTGCGAACTGATCGACTCAATCGCTTCGGCAGGCATCTTTGCCGAGATCAACACCAAAGCTCACGGCCTCCACAACCGCTTCTTCCCCGCATCCGTCCACTGGCACCGGGTTCTTGAAGCCGGAATTCCGCTCCTCGTCAACAGCGACGCCCACCATCCCGAACTGATCGACGCATCCCGGCCCGAAGCACTCCGGCTCCTCTCGGAGACCGTTCTCTAAGAGAATCCGTTCAAACCTCCGACAAATTACCTCCCATGCAACTGCCACTCCGGATTCTGGCAACCGCCATTCTCTCATGCCTGCTCTTCGCCTCATGCATTCTTGAAGATATCAATTCCCCCGATTCAGACACACCCACGTTTTCACTTCAGCCCGGCGACTCCCTTCCCCACTTCTCCATCGAAATGGACTCCGGAACCACCATCTCCACCGATGCTCTCAGAGGCCGGCAGACATTCCTGCTCCTATTCTCCACATCCTGTCCCGACTGCCGGGGCTACCTCCCTGTCATTCAGCGCTTCCACGAACTCCGTCCCGAAGCCGTAATCCTGGCCATTTCCAGAGAAGAGTCCGCTGAGTCACTCATTGATTACTGGGGCCGCCATGACCTCACCATACCCTATTCCGTCCAGACCTCACGCGAAATCTACAATCTTTTCGCCTCCTCGGGAATCCCCCGCCTCTACATCTCCGGTCCCGACCTGACAATCACCCATGCCTACTCTCCCGAAAAACTCCCCGACTGCTCCACCCTCCTTCAAATCGCCGCCTCCCCACACTAACCGCCCGACACACCCCATCTCCCTCTGCCACCGCGGCTTATATAAGTCTATTTGTTAGATTTATCTAATAAAACACACGGCAGACGCATCTTAAATAAACTTAACGGCAGTTTACCAATATAAATAGT